>NZ_JAIUIH010000009.1:0-241650 GCF_020165515.1 Mesorhizobium sp. BR1-1-13 | reverse complement strand
GCCCCGCCCCGCCCGCTGCCGCGCCGCGCCCGGCGCCCCATGCGCCTGCCTCGCACAGCCAGGGCAAGCGCGGCGTGCCCGGCATCGAGGCGATCATCGCGGTTGCGTCCGGCAAGGGCGGCGTCGGCAAGTCGACCACGGCCGTCAATCTGGCGCTCGGCCTCGCCGCCAACGGGCTGAAGGTGGGCGTGCTCGACGCCGACATCTACGGCCCGTCCATGCCAAGGCTGCTCAACATCCGCGGCCGGCCGCAGACCGTCGACGGCAAGATCCTGAAACCGATGCAGAATTACGGTCTCAAGGTGATGTCGATGGGCTTCCTCGTCGACGAGGAAACGCCGATGATCTGGCGCGGGCCGATGGTGATGTCGGCGCTGACGCAGATGCTGCGCGAAGTCGAATGGGGGCCACTCGACGTGCTCGTCGTTGATATGCCCCCTGGCACCGGTGACGCCCAGCTCACCATGGCCCAGCAGGTGCCGTTGGCTGGCGCGGTCATCGTCTCGACACCGCAGGATCTGGCCCTGATCGATGCTCGCAAGGGTCTCAACATGTTCAGGAAGGTCGACGTGCCGCTGCTCGGCATCGTCGAGAACATGAGCTATTTCCTCGCCCCCGACACCGGCAAGCGCTACGACATCTTCGGCCATGGCGGCGCACGCCGCGAGGCCGAGCGCCTCGGCGTCACCTTCCTTGGCGAGGTGCCGCTGGAGATGGGCATTCGCGAAAGCTCGGATGAAGGTGCGCCGGTGGTGGCATCGAAGCCTGACAGTGCCGAAGCGAGGATCTATCGCGATATCGCTTCGAAGGTCTGGGACAGGGTCAACGAAGAGCGAGGCGCGGCCGCGGACGCCGTGCCGAGCATCGTCTTCGAGTAATTTTCGTCCAAGCGGTGCTAACGCTGGATAGACCAGCCTAAGCAGCACCCACCTTCTCGCCGAAGCTCGAAAAGAACTGTCCCGCCAATTTCTTCGAGGTCGATTCGATCAGCCGGCTGCCGAGCTGGGCGATCTTGCCGCCGACTTCGGCCTTGGCGGCGTATTTGAGCACCGTTGCGTCCGCCCCGTCCTCGGTCAGCGTCACGTCGGCGCCGCCCTTGGCGAAGCCGGCTATGCCGCCCTTGCCTTCGCCCTGGATCGTGTAGGCATGCGGGGGATTGAGATTTCTCAACGTCACTTCGCCGTTGAAGGTCGCCTTGATCGGGCCGATCTTCAGCACCACCGTCGCTGCCATCTCGGTCGGCGACTTCATTTCCAGGCTCTGGCAGCCGGGGATGCTTTCTCTCAGCACCGCCGGATCGTTCAGCGCTTCCCAAACTTTCCGGAGGGGTGCGGCAATGCGCTCCTCGCCCTCGATCACCAAAGCCATCAGAACCTCCCGGACGACCAATGTCGGATTGTTGGTAGCGTGCGGCCCGATTGATGTCTATCGCACCAAAGTCCGGATTCAGATCACGCGTGCCCCTTGCCTGCACCCGCGCGTTGTCATATCGATTTGTCATACAAATACGGAGACCATGATGGCTGGCGCCCCCGCAGGAAAGAAAAAGTTTCGCTCGCAGGAGTGGTTCGACAACCCCGACAATCCGGGCATGACGGCACTCTATCTGGAGCGTTACCTGAATTACGGGCTGACGCGCGCCGAACTGATGTCGGGCAAGCCGCTGATCGGCATCGCCCAGACCGGTTCCGACCTGTCGCCTTGCAATCGCCACCACATCGAGCTCGCCAAACGCGTGCGCGAAGGCATCGTCTCGATGGGCGGCATTCCTTTCGAGTTCCCGTGCCACCCGATCCAGGAGACCGGCAAGCGCCCGACCGCAGCTCTCGACCGCAACCTTGCCTATCTGAGCCTGGTAGAAGTGCTCTATGGCTACCCGCTTGACGGCGTCGTTCTCACCATCGGCTGCGACAAGACGACGCCGGCGCTGTTGATGGCGGCGGCGACCGTCAACATTCCGGCCATCGCGCTGTCGGTCGGCCCCATGCTCAATGGCTGGCACAAGGGCAAGCGCACCGGTTCGGGCACCATCGTCTGGGAATCGCGCCAGCGCCTGTCGGCCGGCGAGATCAACTATGACGAGTTCATGGACATCGTCGCCTCCTCGGCGCCGTCCACCGGTTATTGCAACACCATGGGCACCGCCACCACCATGAACTCGCTGGCCGAGGCGCTCGGCATGCAGCTGCCGGGCTCGGCGGCGATTCCGGCTCCTTATCGCGAGCGCGGCCAGATCGCCTACGAGACGGGAAAACGCATCGTCGACATGGTGCACGAGGATTTGAAGCCGTCCGACATCATGACGCGCAAGGCCTTCGAGAACGCCATCGTCGTCAATTCGGCGATCGGCGGCTCCACCAACGCGCCGATCCATCTCAACGCCATCGCCCGACATCTCGGCGTGCCGCTCGACAATGACGACTGGCAGAAGATCGGCCTCGACGTGCCGCTCATCGTCAATCTCCAGCCGACGGGCGAATATCTGGGTGAGGACTACCATCACGCAGGCGGCGTGCCGGCCGTGGTGGCGGAGCTCATGAAAGCCGGGCTGCTGCCGCATCCGGATGCTCTGACCGCCAACGGCAAGACAATGGGCGACAATTGCCGCGATGCCGTCAACGAGAACCGCGAAGTCATCCGCACTGTCGCCGAGCCGCTGAAAGCCAATGCCGGCTTCATCAATCTCAAGGGCAATCTGTTCGATTCGGCGATCATGAAGACCAGCGGCATCTCGCCCGAATTCCGCGAGCGGTATCTCTCCAATCCGAAGGACCCTGAGGCCTTCGAGGGCAACGCAATGGTCTTCGACGGTCCGGAGGATTACCACGCCCGCATCGACGACCCGGCGCAAGGGATCGACGAGCACACCATCCTGTTCATGCGTGGCGCCGGTCCGGTCGGCTATCCGGGCGGCGCAGAAGTCGTCAACATGCAGCCGCCGGCCTATCTCATCAAGAAGGGCATCCACGCGCTGGCCTGCATCGGCGACGGCCGCCAGTCCGGCACCTCAGGCTCGCCCTCCATCCTCAACGCCTCGCCGGAGGCCGCGATCGGCGGCGGGCTTGCATTGCTCAAGACGGGCGACCGCGTTCGCATCGACCTGAAGAAGGGCACGGCCAACATTCTCGTCACCGATGACGAGATCACCCGCCGCCGCGCCGAGCTGCAGAACAATGGCGGCTACCATTATCCCGAGCACCAGACACCGTGGCAGGAAATCCAGCGCGGTATGGTCGACCAGTTCTCGGGCGGTATGGTGCTGAAACCGGCGGTGAAATACCAGGACGTCGCTCATACGAAGGGCGTGCCCCGGGACAATCACTGATTATTCCCGGGACAACCATCGATTGTTTCAAGCGACAATTGACGGATAGCGATCGACGACCGGCGGCCTGATCGGCCGCCGGTCGTTTTTCGTTTCGCGGCCCGCTATGAACCGAGGACATTGCGTCCTTGACAAGCCTGCCCAACAAATCCACCATCGCTGCAAGGGGTTTATCGCGACGACCCCGTGAGGCGTCAGCCCAACGTTCGCGTCCAGGCTTCTCTTTCAGGAGGTGGACGCCATGCCGTCAACAACCGCTGTCACCGTGCCGCAACTGATCCGTATGGTCGGTTTGCCGGGCGCGCCTGCAATCCTCGATATCCGTACCGAGGACGACTACAACGCCGATCCACGTTTGCTGCCGGGGTCGTACCGGCGCGATTTCAGAACCGTCCGGACTTGGGCAGCCGACTTCGCCGGTAGCCGCGTGGCGGTCGTCTGCCAGCAGGGAAAAAAGCTCTCGCAAGGCGTCGCCGCATGGCTGCGCCATGAAGGGATCGTCGCCGAATCGCTCGAAGGCGGCTTCGAAGCCTGGCGGGACGCCCACGGCCTTCTGGTCCGTGCCGACAGGATGCCGCCTCGTGACGACAAGGGCCGCACCGTCTGGGTGACGCGGGCCCGGCCCAAAGTCGATCGCATCGCCTGCCCCTGGCTGATCCGCCGTTTCGTGGATCCTCAAGCGATCTTCCTGTTCGTCGACGCGGCGGAAGTGCCCGATGTCGCCGATCGTTTTCAGGCCGCGCCTTTCGACATCGACAATGCGTTCTGGAGCCATCGCGGCGAGCGCTGCACCTTCGACACGATGCTCGAGGAGTTCGGGCTCGAATCCGAAGCGCTCGACCGCCTCGCCGTCATCGTGCGCGCAGCCGACACGGCGAGCCTCGACCTGGTTCCGCAGGCGGCGGGATTTCTCGCCGCCTCGCTTGGCTTGTCGCGCATGTTTCGCGATGACCTGCAACAATTGGATGCCGGCATGCTGCTTTACGACGCGTTCTTCCGCTGGTGCCGCGACGCCACCGACGAGACGCACAATTGGCCGGCGGGAGCGAAGGTGTCATGAACTCCCTCCTTTCCGAAGAAAGTGCCGACCTCATCGAGGCGCCCGCGGTCCCGAGTTTCCGCGAGGCCACGAAACTCTGGGCGAAGATCGGGTTGCTCAGTTTCGGCGGACCGGCTGGGCAGATCGCACTCATGCACAGGGAGTTGGTCGAGCAAAAGCGCTGGATCGGCGAGCAGCGTTTCCTGCATGCGCTGAACTACTGCATGCTGCTGCCTGGCCCCGAGGCCCAGCAACTCGCTATCTACATCGGCTGGCTGCTTCACAAGACGGTCGGCGGTCTTGTCGCCGGCATCCTGTTCGTCGTGCCGGGCGCGCTCGTCATGCTGGGTTTGAGCATCCTTTACGCGCTCTATGGCAATGTGCCGCTGGTCGAGGCCCTGTTTTTCGGGGTGAAGGCGGCGGTGCTGGCGATCGTGGTCGAGGCGGTGATCCGCATCGGCCGGCGGGCGTTGAAAAATCCGGTGATGGTGGCGATCGCTCTTTGCGCCTTTGTCGGCATCTATGCGCTTAATATTCCGTTCCCTCTCCTCATCCTTTTCGCAGGACTGGTGGGATGGGTCGGGAACAGCATTGCGCCGGCCCTGTTTTCTGGCACCGTGCATGGCAAGGACGAGGCTCCCGACGTCAGGGGCGCGGTCGATCTGATGTTCGAGCGCGGCGAACTGGCCCACACCAGGCCGACGCGATGGCACGCGCCGCGGACCATCGCGATCTGGCTGCCGATCTGGCTTGGGCCGGTTCTGCTGATCTGGGCGTTCACATCGGCAAACAGCGTCTGGACGCAGATCGGCGGCTTCTTCAGCCTCATGGCGGTCGTCACCTTCGGCGGCGCCTATGCGGTCCTTGCCTATGTCGCGCAGGCGGCCGTCGGCTCTTTGGGCTGGCTTGCGCCTGGCGAAATGGTCGATGGCCTGGGCCTCGCTGAAACCACGCCGGGACCGCTTATCCTGGTCTTGCAGTTCGTCGGCTTCCTTGCCGGCTTCCGCCATTCCGGATTGTCGCATCCGCTGCTTGCCGGATCGCTTGGCGCGTTGCTCACGCTGTGGGTTACCTTTACCCCGTGCTTCTTCTGGATATTCCTCGGCGCGCCCTATATCGAGGCCTTGCGCGGCAACAAGGCGTTGTCGGCGGCATTGGGCGCGATCACCGCGGCGGTCGTTGGCGTCATCATGAACCTCGCTTTGTGGTTCGCCTTGCACGTCATCTTCCGCGAAGTGCGTGAGACGGGGTTCGGAACGGAGGTGCCGGTGCTCTCCTCGATCGACTGGCGCGCCGCGCTGTTGTCCTGCGCCACCATGATTGCCATTCTCAAACTGAAAACCGGCATGCTGCCGACGCTTGCCGGATCGGCCCTGGCCGGCGTCTTGCTGCTTGCGGCGAGCGGATGACGTCGGCGACGATCCGACCCACGGAGGAGACCATGGAAACTGTCAGCGTTCGTTATATCGTCAATGACGTCGAGAAGGCGATCGGCTTCTACCGCGACCATCTTGGCTTTACGGTCGCCATGCACCCGGCGCCATCGTTCGCCATACTTGCCAAGGGCAATCTGCGGCTTCTACTCAATGCGGCGGGCGGGCCTGGTGGGGCGTCGCAGCCGATGCCCGACGGTAGTGTGCCCGAACCTGGCGGCTGGAACCGCATCCAGATCCAGGTCGAGGATCTGGAAGAACTGGTTCGCGAGCTGAAGAACGCCGGCCAGACTTTCAGGAACGATGTCGTCAAGGGCATGGGCGGCAGCCAGATACTGCTGCTGGATCCGGCCGGCAATCTGGTGGAACTGTTCGAACCGGGGCGCGGGTAACGCCGCATCGACACGACAGCCGGGCGACACCGGCAGAACCCACCTGCACGGCATTTGCATTCCATCGGCAGACCACCCAATTTGCTGGGAAACAGATTGGATCACCATGGCGGGACGGCGCTCTTCCCTCGGCTTCCTCGGACTGTTCGGCCGCTCAGGCGACCTCAGGCAACTTGACGCTGCCCTGCGCGGCGCCGACCTTCATCCCGCCCTTGTGCCAGAGGGCGTAAAGCTCACCATGGTCAACCTGATGAAGGATCACTGGTCTGACGAGCCGTCGGCGGGGGCCTATGCGGCTGTGGCGCGGCTGTTCGGCTATTGCGTCGCCGGGCCCGAAGCGTTCGAACGGTCCAATGGACATGAGCAGCGGTTGGATGCGGAGCGCCGGATCGAGGCCGCACTGGAGACCGGCGACAGCCTCGATGCGCAGATCGTGCTGATAACCATGCATGCAAAGCTGATCAACGCCGAGGTCGTCGAGCGTTACGGGCTGGGCACCGACTGACGGGGAAGCGTTCTCAGCCGCCCATGCCGTTGCGCGGCAGCTTGATCATGTCGCCGAAGCGGGCGCGCAGCCTGTCGTCAAGCGGCTTCGGCACATGGCGTGGGAAGCGTTCGGCCAGGATGCGCTTCTTCTCGACGATCGCCCGCTGCAATATGTCGGGTCGGCCCTTCTCGTTCCATTCCTTCGGCGAAAACCGGTCGCCGACGGCCGGGTAGAAATATTCGGTCTGCATCAGCTTCAGCGTCTGCTCGTTGCCGAGATAGTGGCCCGGACCTTTCAGGCAGACATCGGCAATGGTGTCGATCGACAGCGCGTCGTCCGTCACCTCGATGCCGCGCACGCAGCGTAGGCAATGGCCCAGCATGTCGTTGTCGATGATCAGGCTTTCCAGGCAGAAGCCGAGCAGGGAAGCGTGCATGCCGGCCGATTCGTAGACCAGGTTGAGGCCGGAAAGGCCGGCCATCACATTGGTAATGCCTTTTTCATAGCCGGACTGGATGTCAGGCAGTTTCGAATCCGTCATGCCTGCGGCCGAACCGCCCGGTAGGTCGTAGAACTGCGCCATCTGCGCGCAGGCCGCGGTCAGCACCGCCTGTTCGGCCGAGCCGCCCGACATGGCGCCGGTGCGCAGGTCCGACACGAACGGCCAGGTACCGAAGATCGCCGGATGCCCCGGCTTGATGGTGTTGACATAGACAAGGCCGGCCAGCACTTCGGCCACGGCCTGCACCACCGCACCCGCGATCGCCGCCGGAGCGGTGGCGCCGGCCTGTCCGGCCGAAAGCAGCAGGATCGGGATGCCGCCTTCGACGCAGGCCTCGAGCACGCCGCAGGCGTCCTCGGCGAATTTCATCGGCGGCACGACGAAACAGTTGGAGTTCGACACGAACGGCCGGGCTCGGAAATTCTCCTCGCCGCCGGCGATCGCGTAGAGCATTTCGAGCGCCGGCTGCACGTTCTCGCGCACCGTGAAGGACGTGCCGACATGCTTGGACGTGCCCATCACGCAGGCGTAAAGCGTGTTGAAGTCCATTTCGAGCGGATCGGGAATGTCGCGCGGCACCATGGGCCGCTGGAAGAAATGGATGTTATCGAGCCCGTCGACGATGCGCGCGGCGTCATAGATGTCCTGCAGCAAGGATTCGCGGTACTCCCGCTTCTCGACGTCGACAAGATGCACGGCAGCGCCCGCCGTGCCGTAATGCACGCGTTTGCCCTGGATCACCATGTCGTGCTTCGGGTCCTGGCCGTGCAACGTGAAATGCCGCGCCGCCCGCTTGATCGTGTCGAGCACCAGTGCGCGCGGGAAACGGATACGGCCGTCATCGCCATAGCTGGCGCCGGCCTTGGTCAGCGCCTCGATGCAGGAAGGGATTGCGTTTGCGAAGCCGACCGTCTCCAGCAGGGTCAGCACCGCTTCGTGGATGCGCTCGCAATCATTGCTGCTGAGCGGTCCGTAGCTGCCCCCTTCGAGGCCGGCGCGAACCGGTCTGATGTCGTCGGCGAGCGGCGCCGCCCGCATGGCGCGACGCGCTTCGCGTCCGCCGGAGCGGCGCGAACGCTGGTCGGCCGCTTCCTGCTTTTCGACAGCCACTGACATGGAAGCACTCCACCTTTCTCGGAAGCAGGGCGGCGGTTGGTCCACCATCGGCTGCTTCGTCCCCTTTAGGCCACGACTATGCCGCCGGCATTGGCACAGCCTATGAGCCAGCCGGTCCGGTTGCATATGCCAGAGCTAAAGAAGCAGGAGCCGCTGTTGCGCGACTCCTGGAAAGTGGTCAGGCCGAGGTGATCAAGCGGCGGCCGGCCTGCGGCCTGCGGCGGTTGCAAGTTCACGAATGCCTGGCTCGATATGCTGCAGCGCGATCGAGGAGATGCCCAGGCGCATGAAACGCGAAGGCTTTTCGGTGCGGTCGAAGAAGCGGTCGCCCGGTTCGATGATGACGCTGCGCGAGGCGGCGGCCTCGGCCAGTCCGCGGGAATCGGTGCCGCGCGGTCCCTCCAGCCACAGCGACGTGCCGCCGGCCGAGTCGGTCGAACGCCACTCGGGCAGGAAGGCGGAAATCGCATGGACCAAGCGCTTGCGCCGCTCGTCGAAGGCGCTCGACAGCCGCCGCACCAGCGCCTCGTGGTGGCCGAGCGACAGGAACAGCGCGACCGCACGCTGATTGTTGGCCGGCGGATGGCGCAGCATGAAGCGGCGCAGCGCCCTGAGTTCGGCGATTAGTCCAGCCGAGGCGACGATGTAGCCAAGCCGCAGGCCCGGAGCCAGCGTCTTCGACATCGAGCCGACATAGATGACGCGGCCGGAGCGGTCGAGGCTCTTCAAGGCCTGCTGCGGCGCCTCGTCGAGAAGCTGGCTGTCATAGCCGTCCTCGATGATGATCTGGTTATAGCGGTTGGCGCGCGCCAGAAGATCCTGCCGGCGTTCCGCCGACAGCGGCACCATGGTCGGGCAATGATGGCTGGGCGTGACGAAGACAAAGCCGGAATCATTGGGAATGGAAGAGGTCACGATGCCGGACTGGTCGACCGGCACCGGCTGGATGTCGGCGCCCGCAAGCCGGAAGATCGAGCGTGCGTCGGGGTAGCCCGGATCTTCCATCGCCACCTTCGAGCCCTTTGTCATCAGAAGCGTCGCCAGCATGTAGAGCGCGTTCTGGGCGCCCAGCGTGACGATGATCTCGTCGGGGTTGGCGAAGATGCCGCGCCTGGGCAGCAGCCGCGCCTGGATCTGCTCGATCAGCAGCGGATCGTCGCGATCGACCATGTCGGAGGCCCAGTTGCGGATCTCCAGCACGGCAAGCGCCATGCGGTTGCACTCGCGCCATTCGGCGGTCGGGAACAGCGCCGGATCGAACTGGCCATAGACGAAGGGGTAGGACGACTTGATCCAGTTCTCGTGCTTGGCCGGCGGCGGCATGTCGCTGGCCGCGATCTGCCGGCGTGCCTTCCAGTCGATCTCGTTGGCCTGGTCGGGCGCCTTCTGGTGCGGCTTGGCCGGCGTCGCCAAAACGTCGGGATTGACGAAATGGCCGCGCCGCTCGCGCGCCACCAGGAAGCCCTGGTCGACCAGTTGCTGGAAGGCCAGCACCACGGTTCCGCGCGCCACGCCGAGTTTTTCGGCCAATATCCGGCATGACGGAAGCGGCATCGAAGCGGCGATCTGGCGGTCGAGAATGGCGGCCACGATTGCCTGGCGGATCTGTGCCTGCAAGGTCTGGCCGGATTCGGCCGAAATCCGGAACAGGCCGGACCATATGGCCGTGTCGTTGCGCTGTGGCATGGGAAATGTTCCTCGATGGCCAGCCTTTTTCGTTTGGCTGGACCAGTCGAATGTAACCGTGGCACAAGGGGTTGCGCCAATCAATTTTTCTGATCTTTGGGATTTATGCCAGTGATCTTTCGTCCTGCGCATCCCGTGTAACGCAGTGCGTCATCGCCGCGTGACGCAGTGCGTCATCGCCGCGTATTGACCGGACGGAATTCGGCTCAATAGTCTGGCGCGACGACACGCGCCGGAAACATCCGGTCTGCTAAGATAATCCAAAAGTCCCAGGAGCCCGCCGGTGGATCAGTCAGCCTTCCAAAAACAGCTTGCCGCCTTGCGCGACCATCGCGCCGCGGCAGCCGGCGATATGCGCCAGGCCTTCGCCGCCGATCCGCAGCGGTTCAAGACGTTCTCCGCCAGCGACCGCGACCTGTTGCTCGACTGGTCGAAATGCGCCGTCGATGCGCGCACGATGGACCTGCTGGAGAAGCTGGCTGACGCCGCCGATCTCGAAGGCCGCCGCGCCGCCATGTTCGCCGGCAAGAAGATCAACGTTACAGAGGACCGCGCTGTTCTGCACACCGCCCTGCGCAACCTGACCGGCAAGGGCATCATGCTGGACGGACAGGATGTGAAGGCGGAGGTCACCGCCGTATTGGACGCGATGGGCGCCTTCGCCGACGCGGTGCGTTCCGGCAAGGCGACAGGCGCCACCGGCAAGAAGATCACCGACATCGTCAATATCGGCATCGGCGGCTCCGATCTCGGCCCGGCCATGGCGACGTTGGCGCTGGCGCCCTATCATGACGGGCCGCGCGCGCACTATGTCTCCAACATCGACGGCGCCCATATCCACGACACGCTGAAGGGCCTTTCCGCCGAGACCACGCTTTTTATCATCGCCTCCAAGACCTTCACGACAGTCGAAACGATGACCAATGCGCAGACCGCGCGCGACTGGGTCCAGAAGGCGCTCGGCAAGGAAGCGGTCGGCAAGCATTTCGCCGCTGTCTCGACGGCACTCGACCTGGTGGCGAAGTTCGGCATCGAGCCGGACCGCGTCTTCGGCTTCTGGGATTGGGTCGGCGGCCGCTATTCGGTGTGGGGCGCGATCGGCCTTCCTGTGATGATCGCCATTGGTCCACGTGATTTCCGCGCCTTTCTCGATGGTGCGCACGAAATGGACGAACACTTCCGCGCTGCGCCGCTGGCCAAAAACCTGCCGGTGCTGCTTGGCCTTGTCGGCTGGTGGCATCGGGTGATTTGCAAATACCCGGCCCGCGCGGTCATCCCCTACGACCAGCGCCTGTCCAGGCTGCCGGCCTATCTCCAGCAGCTCGACATGGAATCGAATGGCAAGAGCGTCACCCTGGACGGCGGCCCCGTGGCGACGCCGACCGGGCCGCTGGTCTGGGGCGAGCCCGGCACCAACGGCCAGCATGCGTTCTTCCAGCTCCTGCACCAGGGAACCGATTTTATTCCGGTCGAATTCCTCGCCGCGGCGAACGGCCACGAGCCGGAGCTGAAGCACCATCACGACCTGCTGCTCGCCAACTGCCTGGCGCAGTCGGAAGCCTTCATGAAGGGTCGCACGTTGGAGGAAGCGCGCGCCCAAATGTTGGCCAAGGGCATGAAGCCGGCCGATGTCGATCGCATTGCCCCGCACCGCGTCTTTTCCGGCAACCGGCCCTCGGTGACCATTCTTTATCGCAAGCTTGACCCGCGCACGCTCGGCCGCCTGATCGCTCTCTACGAACACCGCGTCTTCGTCGAGGGAACGCTGTTCGACATCAACTCCTTCGACCAATGGGGCGTCGAGCTCGGCAAGGAACTGGCCACCGGCCTTCTGCCAGTCGTGGAAGGCAAGGAAAGTGCCGCAAAGCGGGATGCCTCGACCGCCGGCCTGGTGGAACACATCCACCAATTGCGTGGTTCGGAGTGACTGAGTTGGCAGACATCAAGGGAATATTGTTCGACAAGGACGGAACGCTTGTCGACTTCAATGCGACCTGGCTCGGGGTTGCCGACTTCATGGCCATGGACGCCTCCGAAGGCGATCGCTGGAAGGCCGACAGGCTGCTTGCGGCCGCTGGCTTCGATTTCGCCAACAGGCGCTTCAAGCCCGACTCCATCTTTGCCTCCGGCACCAATCTCGACGTCGTCGAACTGTGGTTTCCGCGCCTGTCCGACGAAGACCAGATGCTGGCCGTCGCCCGCTTCAACCAGATTACCTCGGTGCAGGGCTCGGCGATGGCGGTGGCTCTGCCGGGCATCGTCGAAACGCTCGGCACCTTGCACGCAAGGTCCTATCGGCTCGGCGTCGCCACCAACGATTCGACCAGCGGCGCGGAAAAAACGCTGGTGACGCTCGGCGTCGCGCAGCTGTTCGACGCCGCCTACGGCTATGACGCGGTGGCCAATCCCAAGCCGGCGCCGGATACGATCCAGGCCTTCTGCGATCTCACCGGCCTGAAGCCGACGCAGGTCGCCATGATCGGCGATAACCGCCACGATCTCGAAATGGCGCGTGCCGGCGGCTGCGGCCTGGCGGTCGGCGTGCTCTCGGGCACCGGCACCCGTGAATCTCTGGCCGGAATTGCCGACGTGATCCTGGATTCGGTTGTCGACCTGCCGGATTTCCTTTCAGCGCGGGTCAAGGAGACGATCTGATCTCGTCGCTAGCGGGTCTTCGCTTCGAAGGAAAAGACGCCGCTCGGCCTGCTTGCCGCACCCTTTGCGTCGCCGAAATCCGGCACCTGATATTCGGCGAGCAGCCTGAGCCGCGACAATGGTAGATCGGCGCGGCGCGGGTCGCCGATCAGGACCTCGACGCCGGCGGCAAGGCAGCGGTCGAGAAAGGGGATCATACGTCGGCTGACATCGGGTCCGTAGAACACGTCGCCGGCCAGCACAAGGTCGACCGCCGGTGGCGGACCGCTGGTAATGTCTTTGCAGATCACCGAGATCGTGACGCCGTTGTCTTTTGCATTGAGACCGAGCGCGGCGACGCCGTTGCGGTCGATATCGGCGGCGATCACTTCGCGGGCCCCGGCCTTCGCGGCAGCGATGCCGACAATGCCGGAGCCGGCACCAAGATCGAGCACGCGGCGTCCCGCCACGGTCATCGGATGGTCGAGGACATAGCGCGCGAGCACGGTGCCGCCGGCCCATGCATAGGCCCAGTAGGGCGGTTGTGGCTCCCGCGCATCTTCCGCGTCGCCTTCGGGCTCGACGAGCCGTCTCAATCCGCTGCTGGGGTGCGCCGTGTAAAACCGGATTTCTGGAAGCGCAGGCACAGGGACAAGGCGCATCTTGGCCTTGATGAACTCGGCCGGGTCGAGGCGCTGGCACCGGTCCGGCGCATCGTCGCCGGCAAGATCGTGGTCCAAGCCGGCTCCTATTCGCGCAATGCGCGCCGCAGGATCTTTCCGACCGGCGTCTTTGGCAGTTCTGTCCTGAATTCGATGTATCTGGGCCGCTTGTAGCCGGTCAGGTTCTCACGGCAATAGGCGGTGATGGCCTCGGCGGTCAGCGCCTGGTCCTTCTTGACGATGAACAGTTTCGGCACTTCGCCCGAATGTTCGTCCGGCACGCCGATTGCCGCCACTTCGAGCACGCCGGGATGCAGCGCCACGACTTCCTCGAGCTCGGTCGGATAGACGTTGAAGCCGGAAACGAGGATCATGTCCTTCTTGCGGTCGACGATCTTGGTGTAGCCGCGCTCGTTCATGAAGCCCATGTCGCCCGATTTGAAGAAGCCGTCCTTGGTCATCACCTTGG
Source organism: Mesorhizobium sp. BR1-1-13 (assembly GCF_020165515.1). Taxonomy (NCBI): domain Bacteria; kingdom Pseudomonadati; phylum Pseudomonadota; class Alphaproteobacteria; order Hyphomicrobiales; family Phyllobacteriaceae; genus Mesorhizobium; species Mesorhizobium sp. BR1-1-13. Next base: position 227,905 of record NZ_JAIUIH010000009.1, on the reverse strand, counting down.
CGGTCTCATCGGGCCGGTTCCAGTAGCCCGCCATCACCTGCGGTCCCTTGATGCAGATTTCGCCGACCTCGCCGAGCGGCAAATTGTTGTCCTCCTCGTCGCGGATGGCGATCTCGGTCGACGGCAGCGGCAGGCCGATCGTGCCGGTGAATTCGCCGGAGCTGAACTTGTTGGCCGTTGCCACGGGCGACGTCTCCGACAGGCCGTAGCCTTCACTGACCGGGCAGCCCGTCAGCGCCTTCCAGCGCTCGGCGACGCCCTTTTGCACCGCCATGCCGCCGCCCAGCGTCAGGAGCAGCGGCTTGAAGTCGAGCTTGCGGAAATCCTCATTGTTGAGCAGCGCGTTGAACAGCGTGTTGAGGCCTGGAAAGATATGGATCGGATACTTGCCCATTTCCTTGACGAAGCCGGGGATGTCGCGCGGATTGGGGATCAGTATGTTCTGTCCGCCCATTTGCATGCCCATCAGCGCATTCACGGTCAGCGCGAAGATATGGTAGAGCGGCAGTGCGCAGATGAGGTTGAGATGGGCGGGTTTTGGCTTGACCGTATAGGCGTCCTGCAGCCACAACGAATTCTGCGCGACATTGGCCAGCACGTTGCTGTGCAGCAGGGTAGCACCCTTCGAGATTCCCGTAGTGCCGCCGGTATATTGCAGGAACGCGATATCGTCGGCCGCCACCTTGGCCGGCTTGAAGCCCATGCCGCTGCCCGCCTTCAGCGCCGCGTTGAACTTGACATGGCCGGGCAATGACCAGGCCGGCACCATCTTCTTGACGCGGCGCACCACCAGATTGACGATGCTTCCCTTGAGCCCGCCGAGCAAGTCGCCCATGGCCGCGACGACGACGTGCTTGACCGAGGTCCTGGCGATCACCGCCTGCAACGTGCTAGCGAAATTCTCGAGGATGACGATCGCTTGCGCCCCGGAATCCTTGAGCTGGTGCTCCAGCTCGCGCGGCGTGTAGAGAGGGTTGACGTTGACCACCGTGTAGCCGGCGCGCGCCACCGCCATCATCGCCACCGGATATTGCAGCACGTTCGGCATCATCAGGGCAACGCGTGCGCCTTTGGGCAACCCGGTCGATTGCAGGTAGGCGCCGAACGCCGCCGAAAGCCGTTCGAGTTCCGCATAGGTGATCGACTTGCCCATGCAGGTGAAGGCCGGCTGGCCGGCAAATTGCTTGCAGGCGGCAACGAGGAAATCGCCGATGGAGCTGTAGGGCAGGGCGCCGATCTCGGCCGGCATGTTCTTCGGATAGCTTTCCAGCCAGGGTTTTTCCGGCAAGCCTGCGGCAAGGGCGGTGAGCGCTTTCGGCAATCGCTTGGCGGCCGCCGGTCTCGAGGCCGCCGATGCCGGCTTGGCCACGGATGCGGCTTGTGCGGCCCCAGTCTTGCCAGTCCGGGTCGTCCCGGTCTTGGTCGCGCCAGCCTTCGTCGTCCCGGCCCTGGCCGAACTGGTCTTTGTCGCCCCGGTTTTAGCAGTTCCGGCCTTCGCCGACGTCTTTGCGGGGACGGCTTTGGCCGCCGGCTTCGCGGCCGGTTTGGCAACAGTGTCCGCCTTGCCGGCGGAAGGTTTCCCTGCGGCCCTTCCCTTTGCGCCCTTTGCGTTCTTGGCGGAGGGCGTTGGCTGCTTGTCGCCGCCTGCGGCCGGCTTCAGGGCCGCCTTGGGCGCCTTTGGCGGAGCCGTCCTGTTCGATGCTTTTGCCAACCGTCCCTCCCTGCTTTGTTCGTCCCTGCCGCGCTCGCCTCCGAATAACAGAGGCGTCCCCCGCTGCCGCCGGTGCCTTGTCTATGTATGGCCTCTATCGGCGGGCGTGCAAGCCTTGCCCCTGCGGCAAGCCGTCGAAAGATTTGCCGCCGAAATCTTTCTCGGCACGGGCGCAGAAGCCCTGCATCGTCCCGCATTCCCGGTCATATGAAAGCGGGCGCGACGTCGATCTCGTGAGATTGGTGATCAATAAAAAAATGCGGTCGTTAATAATGTTGTGAATAGAAAAAAATACTGAATTTTTCCGTTTTTTCGCGGGGAGGAGGATTTTTTTCCCGCTTACCATGGGGTAGGCAAACTGGGTGTTCCAAAGCCGGAGAAACGGTGCTTATATGCGCGCTTCGCGAGCCTGATAGAGGGGCTTGGAAAAACATCAGGGAGTGCTCAATGAGGAAGAAACTGACTTTTGCAGCCGCGTTGCTGGCTGCAAGCGTCCTGGGCGGCGTGGCCAACGCAAAAACCTTGGTCTACTGCGCCGAAGCTTCGCCGGAAGGCTTTGACCCGGCGCCCTACACCGCGGGACAGACGTTCGATGCGTCTTCACGTACGGTCTTCAACCGCCTCGTCGAATTCGATCATGGCAAGACCACGGTCTCGCCGGGCCTGGCCGAAAGCTGGTCCATTTCCGATGATGGCAAGGAATATACGTTCAAGCTTCGCAAGGGCGTGAAGTTCGCCGCTACCGACTATTTCACCCCGACGCGCGACTTCAACGCCGACGACGTGGTGTTCTCGTTCGAGCGCCAGGTCGACAAGAACGGTCCCTGGTTCCAGTACATACCGGGCATTGCCTACCAGTATTACAATGACCAGTTCGGCGACAACATCACCAAGGTCGAGAAGGTCGACGACCTGACGGTGAAGTTCACCCTCAAGGAGCCGGCGATCACTTTGATCCCGACGCTGGGCATGGACTTCGCCTCGATCGTTTCCAAGGAATATGCCGACAAGCTGCAGGCGGACAAGACGCCTGAACTGTTCAACCAGAAGCCGATCGGCACCGGCCCGTTCATCTTCGTCGACTACCAGACCGACGCCGCCATCCGCTACAAGGCCAACCCCGACTATTGGGGCGGCAAGCAGAAGATCGACGACCTTGTCTTCGCCATCACCACCGATCCGGCGGTCCGTGCGCAGAAGCTGAAGGCCGGCGAATGCAACATCATGTCCTACCCGGCGCCGGCCGACATCGCCGGCCTGCAGGCCGATCCGAACCTGAAGGTCGACGAACAGGAAGGCCTCAATGTCGGCGCGCTGATGTACAACACCCAGCAGAAGCCGTTCGACGACGTGCGCGTGCGCAAGGCGCTCAACATGGCCATCAACAAGAAGGCCATCATCGACGCGGTCTTCCAAGGCGCCGGCCAGGTGGCCGTCAACCCGATCCCGCCGACCATGTGGTCCTACAACAAGGACGTGAAGGACGATCCGTACGATCCCGATGCGGCCAAGAAGATGCTCGAAGAGGCCGGGGTCAAGGACCTCAAGATGAATGTCTGGGCCATGCCTGTGTCGCGCCCCTACATGCCGAACGCACGCCGCACCGCGGAGCTGATCCAGGCAGACTTCGCCAAGGTTGGCGTTACCGTCAACATCGTCAGCTACGATTGGGGTGAATACCTCAAGCGCGCTTCCGCGGTCGATCACGACGGCGCCGTCATCGTCGGCTGGACAGGCGACAATGGCGATCCGGACAACTTCCTCGGCGTGCTCCTGAGCTGCGCTTCCGTCGGTTCGAACAACCGCGCGGAATGGTGCAACAAGGACTTCGATGCGCTCATCAACAAGGCCAAGACGGTTTCCGACCAGGCCGAGCGCACCAAGCTCTACGAACAGGCGCAGGTCATCTTCAAGGAGCAGGCACCGTGGGCGACGCTGGCCCACTCCAAGGTGTTCATGCCCATGCAGAAGACCGTCTCCGGCTTTGCGATGGATCCGCTCGGCATCCACCGCTTCGACGGCGTCGATATCGCCGAATAAGGTTCGCGAAAAGGGGCGGCGCCACAGCGCCGCCCCACCTCGCCCGCCATGCTGCGTTATATCCTAGGCAAGCTCGCCCTCATCGTCCCGACCTTCATCGGGATAACCATCCTCGCTTTCGGCTTCGTGCGCATCCTGCCCGGTGATCCGGTGCTGGTGCTCGCGGGCGAACGCGGCCTGTCGCCCGAACGTCACGCCGCGCTGATGCACCAGTTCGGCTTCGACCTGCCGATCTGGCGACAGTACCTGACCTATCTGGCCAACATCCTCAGCGGTGATTTCGGCACCTCGTTCTCCACCAAGACGCCGGTGCTCAAGGATTTCCTGGTGCGGTTCCCGGCAACCGTCGAACTCGCCATCTTCGCCATGATCTTCGCCATCGTCTTCGGTGTCGCCTTCGGCATCTTCGCCGCGATCCGCCGTGGCTCCTGGTTCGACCAGCTGACCATGGGAACGGCGCTGGCGGGCTATTCCATGCCGATCTTCTGGTGGGGGCTGCTGCTGATCATCGTCTTTTCCGGCATGCTGCACTGGACGCCGGTCTCCGGCCGCATCGACCTTCTCTATTTCTTCAAGCCGGTCACCGGCTTCATGACCATCGATTCCCTGATCTCCGGACAGAAGGGTGCATTCCGCTCGGCCCTGTCGCACCTCGTCCTGCCCACCATCGTGCTCGGCACCATTCCGCTTGCCGTCATCGCCAGGCAGACGCGGTCGGCCATGCTCGAAGTGCTCGGCGAGGACTATGTGCGCACCGCGCGCGCCAAGGGCCTGGCGCCGCGCCGCGTCATCGGCCTGCATGCGTTCCGCAACGCGCTGATCCCGGTCGTCACCACCATCGGCCTGCAGGTCGGCACGCTCCTGACCGGCGCCATCCTGACCGAGAGCATTTTTTCGTGGCCGGGTATCGGCAAATGGATGATCGACGCTATTTCCAAGCGCGACTATTTCACCGTGCAAGGCGGCTTGCTTTTGATCGCGCTCATCGTCATGTCGGTGAACCTCATCGTCGACGTGCTCTATGCCGTCATCAACCCGCGCATCCGGGCGAATTGACATGACCAACGAAGGCCCAGCCACAATCGAAGCCGCGACCGTCGTCAGGCCGCAGGACGCCCGGCTGCAGATGTTTGCCGAGTTCTGGCATTATTTCTCGATCAACAAGGGCGCGGTGATCGGCCTCCTCGTCTTTGCGCTGCTGATCCTGATTGCCATCTTCGCGCCGCTGCTGGCGCCGCATTCGGCCGACGACCAGTTCCGCGACTTCTTCCTGACGCCACCGGCCTGGCAGGCGGGCGGCAACGCCCAGTTCCTGCTCGGCACCGACGCCGTCGGCCGCGACATCCTCTCGCGCCTGATCTACGGCTCGCGCTTCTCGCTTGCCATCGGCTTCGTCGTCGTCACCACGGCGCTGATCTCCGGCGTCATCCTCGGCCTGCTTGCCGGTTACTGCCGCGGCTGGGTGGATACGCTCATCATGCGCATCATGGACATCATCCTGGCCTTCCCGTCGCTGCTGCTGGCGCTGGTGCTGGTCGCCGTGCTCGGACCCGGGCTGGTCAACGCCATGATCGCCATCGCCTTCGTGCTGCAGCCGCACTTCGCCCGGCTCACCCGCGCTGCGGTGATGGCGGAAAAGAACCGCGAATATGTCATCTCGGCGAAGGTCGCGGGCGCCAGCCATCTCAGGCTGATGCTGGTCACCATCCTGCCCAATTGCATCGCGCCGCTGATCGTGCAGGCGACGCTGTCCTTTTCCAACGCCATTCTCGAGGCCGCGGCGCTGGGCTTCCTCGGCATGGGCGCGCAGCCGCCGACGCCGGAATGGGGCACGATGCTGGCCGAAGCGCGCGAGTTCATCCTGCGCGCCTGGTGGGTGGTGACCTTCCCCGGCCTTGCCATCCTGATCACCGTCTTTGCCATCAACCTGATCGGCGACGGCCTGCGCGACGCGCTCGACCCCAAGCTGAAGAGGTCGTGAGCATGTCTCTCCTCGAGATCAAGAACCTCACCGTTTCCTTCGACACCGCCGCCGGCCCGTTCATGGCCGTGCAAGGCATAGACCTGTCGATCGAGCCGCGCGAAGTGCTGGCCATCGTCGGCGAATCCGGTTCCGGCAAGTCGGTGGCGATGCTGGCGGTGATGGGGCTGCTGCCCAACACCGCGACCGTGAAGGCCGACCGCATGGCCTTCGACGGCGTCGACCTTCTGAAGCTCAGCCCGTCCGAGCGGCGCAAGATCGTCGGCAAGGATATCTCCATGATCTTCCAGGAGCCGATCGCCAGCCTCAACCCGTGCTTCACCGTCGGCTTCCAGATCGAGGAGGTGCTGCGCTTCCACATGGGCATGGACCGCGCCCAGCGCCGCGCGCGCGCCATCGAATTGATGAAGCTCGTCGGCATTGCCGATCCGGAAGAACGGCTGAGCTCGTTTCCGCACCAGATGTCGGGCGGCCAGTGCCAGCGCGTCATGATCGCCATCGCCATCGCCTGCAATCCCAAGCTCTTGATCGCGGACGAGCCGACCACAGCGCTCGACGTCACCATCCAGAAGCAGATCCTCGACCTGCTGGTTTCGCTGCAGGCCAAATACGGCATGGGCCTGATCATGATCACCCACAATATGGGCGTGGTGGCCGAGACCGCGGATCGCGTCATCGTCCAGTACAAGGGCCGCAAGATGGAAGAGGCCGACGTGCTTTCGCTGTTCGAGAACCCGAAGAGCAACTATACGCGCGCGCTGCTATCTGCGCTGCCGGAGAATGCCGTCGGCGACCGGCTGCCGACCGTCTCCGACATGCTGTTCGAGCCGGCGCCCTCGGCCGCGGGAGCCTCCGCATGAGCACCACCGTCCTCGAAGGCAAGAACATCGTTCGCGACTACCATATCGGCGGCGGCCTGTTCAGCGGACCGCGCACGGTGCACGCGGTCAAGGGCGTCTCGTTCACCGTGGACAAGGGCAAGACGCTCGCCATCGTCGGCGAAAGCGGCTGCGGCAAGTCCACGCTCGCCCGCATCATCACGCTCATCGACCCGGCGACATCGGGCGAACTGTTCATCGACGGCAACAAGGTCGATATCGCCAGGAACGCGCTGTCGAAAGACATGCGCCGCAAGGTGCAGATCGTTTTCCAGAACCCCTACGGGTCGCTCAATCCGCGCCAGAAGATCGGCGATGTGCTGGGCGAGCCGCTGCTGATCAACACCGACAAGACGGCCGCTGAGCGGCGCGACCTCGCCATGAAGATGCTGAAGAAGGTCGGCCTCGGTCACGAACACTACAACCGCTATCCGCACATGTTCTCGGGCGGCCAGCGCCAGCGCATCGCCATTGCCCGCGCGCTGATGCTGAACCCCAGCCTGCTGGTGCTGGACGAGCCGGTCTCGGCGCTCGACCTGTCGGTGCAGGCGCAGGTGCTAAATTTGCTCGCCGACCTGCAGGACGAATTCCAACTGACCTATGTCTTCATCAGCCACGATCTCTCCGTGGTGCGCTACATCGCCGACGACGTGATGGTGATGTATTTCGGCGAGGCGGTCGAATACGGCTCGCGCGACGAGGTCTTTTCAGACCCCAAGCACAGCTACACCAGGACGCTGTTCGCAGCGACGCCGCGCGCCGATGTGGCCAGCATCAAGGCGAGGCTGGCGAGGAAGAAGGCGGCCTAGAGTCAAAACACAACTACTCTGAACGACCGAGTTTTACCCAAAAGACAGCTTACGTCTGCCGAGGCCTGGACGACCGCTTTGCGCCCGGAGCGGTCATCGTGGCCTTGAAGGCGTCAACGGTTCAGACTTCAGTAACGGGTCAACGCGCCTTCGCTTGAAAATACCAGCACCACACTGAACAATTTCGGGTACACCGAATCTATGGACCCCGGTGGTCTCGGCGGCACTTACACAGCTGGGAAACTCAAACATCCCTGAACAAAGGAGTTGCGGCCGGTGAGCAGACCGCCCTCTGGCCCTCTGATCAGGCGAAGCCTTCGAGCACCACCTTTCCGATGGTCGATCCGCTTTCGAGCTGCGCATGCGCCTTTTTGAGGCCCTCCGCGGTGATCGCACCGAGGTTCTGTGTGGCGGTCGATCGAATCCGTCCATCGTCTACGGCGGCGGACACCGCGTCGAGAATTTTGCCCTGCTCGTCCATGTCCGGCGTTTCGTAAATGGCCCGTGTGAACATGAGTTCGTGATGGATCGACACCGCCTTGCGCTTGAACTTCATGATGTCGAATCCCGACGGATCGTCAATCAGGCCGAAGCGGCCCTGCGGTGCGATCAGTTCAGCGATATCGTCGACATGCCGGGCGGTTTGCGTCGTCGAAAATACGAACGCCGGAGCGCCGATGCCCAGTGCCGCGATCTCGCCGGCAAGCGGCTTCGAGTGATCGGCCACATGGTGGGCTCCCAACGACTTGACGAAGTCCTTGGTCTCGGAACGTGAAGCCGTCGCGATAACGGTCAGGTCGGTGAATTGCCGGGCGATCTGGATAGCGATCGATCCGACCCCGCCGGCACCGCCAATGATCAGGATAGCGGCAGCAGCACCGGGAACCGGCTTCTTCACGTCTATGCGGTCGAAGAACGCCTCCCAGGCGGTCAGCGATGTAAGCGGGAGCGCCGCGGCATCGGCCCATCCGAGTTTTGACGGCTTCCTGCCGACGATACGCTCGTCGACGAGATGGAATTCGGCGTTTGCGCCCGGACGAGTGATGGAGCCTGCATACCAGACCTCGTCTCCCGCCTTGAAACCGCTGACGTCAGGCCCGACGGCGGCGACGATGCCTGCCGCGTCCCAGCCGACCACCTTCCATTCGACGCCGGCAGCCGGCGGCGTGCTCTGCCGGATTTTATAGTCGACCGGATTGACCGAAATGGCCTTCACTTCGACAAGGATGTCGCGGCCTTTCGGTTCTGGCCGTGGCAACTCGATGTCGATGAGAGAATCCGCGGCGTCGATGGGCGAAGGGGTCTTGTATCCGATGGCTTTCATGGGTGTCTCCTGTTGGCCGTTTTTCGACGTCACCTGGAAAAATTGCGAAGAACTTCTTCGCCGGCTTCCTGGTCCTGCGCCCAGCTTCCGCCGGAAATACCGATCCCGCCGATGATCGCGCCGTCTTCCATGATCGGAAAGCCGCCGGCGGCGGCCATGACGCGCGGAACATGCCTTAGGTTCGAAGCGCCACGATCTTCCAGCAGGTCGACCCACTGGGCCGTCGACAGACCGAAAGAGGCCGCGGTGTAGGCCTTGTCGATGGCAATGTTGACGGCAAGATAGGAACTGCGATCGCTGCGTTCGAACGCCTTCAGGTTGCCGGCAGCGTCGACGATCGCGATGACGGGTTCGAACCCGATGCGTTTGGAAGCGGCGATGGCCTCGGCGATGAGGCGGGTTGCGGCCTCTCCCGTGATCGAGCGGGCAGTGAAGCTGTTTGCAGACATGGTCGGTCCTATCGGCTGGTGGCGATGTTGACGGGGATCGATTGCAGCCGGCGACTGGTTCGCCCCTCAGTGGCTTCAATGTAGCGATGCGTTCTCAGGCCTGGGATACGCACAACGTTTGCCAATAGTATCCATTTGGATACCGGGCGGGCCTGCGAGGATCTCGCCCAACGCCTTGCCAGTCCAGGCTGAACCCGGTAACAAACAGATTATGTTGTACATGCGGATTTGCATGTAAATATCTGAAGGATACCGCCATGTCCAAGGCTCGCCATTCTCGCTTCGACTGCAATCCCGGCTGTTCCGTGGAAGCGGCCATCAGTCTGATCGACGGCAAGTGGAAGTGCGTGGTGCTGTTCCACCTTTTGCGCGGTACGATGCGCTTCAACGAGATACAGCGTCAGATCGGCGGCGTCACGCAGCGCACGTTGACGAACCAGTTGCGCGAGCTTGAAGAAGACGGCTTGATAGAGAGAAAGGTTTATGCGCAGGTGCCGCCGAAGGTGGAATACACCATCTCACCGCTCGGCCGCAGTCTCGAACCCATCCTCGTTGCCCTGAAGGGGTGGGGCGATGACAATATTGGTCGGTTTGGCAAACCTGTGGCGGCAAACGCCGCTTGATCCAAAATGCTGTGCAACGATTTAAAGGCTGTAATATCAGTTGGTCGCGATGCGACCGAGCCGTCGGCGTTTGCAGGCGACATGTCAAATTGCGAAGCTTCGAATATTAGAGCGGTCCTTGCCTAGTGATAAATCGGCTTGCCCTGTCGACTCTGTCCAATGCCTGTCATGGCCGGAATCGCCTCTAAGCGGCCCTTCCGCGCCAGATCAGTCGATGCTTGAAACTACCATTCGCTGCATGAAAGCGGCGTCGAGCATGGTCAGAAAGGCGCGCACCGCGGGGTTGGCGCGTCGGCTTGCCGGCCAGAGCACAGTGACGTTATTTCGCTCGACGGCGAACGTGGACAGCACGGGGACCAGATCACCGCGCTTCACATAGGGAGCCGCCATGAAGGAGGCGCCTATGCCTATCCCGCCACCGGCTGCCAGCATGATGAGCACGGCATCGCTGGCATCGGCGACCACACCGGCATTGGGCACGATCTCGATCTCGCGGTCGCCAATCCGGAAGGGCCAGCGAAAGGTCTGGCCTGTGCTCTGATACCGGAGATTGACGGTGTCGTGCCCTACCAGGTCATCGGGATGGGTCGGGGTGCCGCGTTCCTCGAGATAGGCTGGCGAGGCGAAGCAGCAAAGCCGATGGGGTGCGAGCTTGCGTGATAGCAGCCGGGTGTCAGCCAGATCACCGATGCGTATGGCGACATCGATCCCTTCCTCAATCATGTCCACTATCTGGTCACCCAGCCTGAGATCGATGACCAGGTTCGGGTGGAGCCGACGGAAAGCCGGTAAAGCCGGAGCGATCAGGTGGAGTCCGATCGGCAGCGACGCGGCCACGCGCAACGTGCCCGATGGTTCGGAGCGCGCGGTCATTGCCGTCTGCTCGATTTCCTCCGCCTCGCGTAGCAGACGCAGCGCGCGCTCATGCAGGTCGCGCCCTTCGGGCGTGAAGGTGAGCGAGCGCGTCGTACGGGTAAACAGCGACAATCCTAAATGCCGCTCGAGCCGCTGGATGCTCTTGCTGACAGCCGACGGGGAAATCGACAGCGCGCGCGCCGCTGCCGTGTAGCTGCCCAGCGATCCGGCACGCGCGAAGGCGATGATACCAGTGAGCCGATCCAAAGCGATATGTTCCACCATGGCATTACTTAAGCGCCATCTGCGCCGATTATCAACCAGCGGTGATGCCACTAGATCTGCTCCGGCGACATGATGAGCGGAGATTTGACCGATGAGCGACAAGATGAAGGCAGTCCGTCTGCATGCATTCGGTGGTCCCGAGGTGCTGGTGTACGAAGACGCGCCGAGGCCGGATGTGAAGCCCCACGAGGTGCTCGTCCGCGTCCAGGCAGCGGGGCTTAATCCGCCCGACTGGTATCTGCGGGACGGCTATCGCGCCCTGCCGCCAGAATGGCGACCCAACGCATCCTTCCCACTGATTCTCGGCACGGACGTGTCGGGCGTCATTGAAGCGGTTGGCGCCAACGTCGCTGAGTTCAGCATCGGCGACGAGGTCTATGCAATGGTTCGCTTTCCCCATGACCTAATGACGGGTAGCAATGCCTACGCGCAGTATGTCAGTGTGCCGGCAACGCAGCTTGCGTTGAAACCAGCCGGCATCGACCATATTCATGCGGCCGGCGCGCCGATGTCGCTTCTGACGGCATGGCAGTTCTTGATCGAACTTGGCCACGACGGGCCGAATCCGTTCCAGCCCTTCCGGCATGAGCCGGTGCCGCTCGACGGCGAGACGGTGCTGATCAACGGCGCCGGAGGCGGTGTCGGGCATCTGGCTGTCCAGTTGGCGAAATGGCGGGGCGCTCGCGTCATCGCGGTGGCATCGGCCAAGAACGAGGGGCTGATGCGAGATCTCGGCGTGGATCAGTTCGTCGACTACAAGACGACCGCGACCGAAGAAGTCGTCCGAGACGTCGACCTTGTCCTCGACGCGGTGGGCGGCGCGGACATGGAGCGCTTCTTCCATGTTCTGAAGCCGGGCGGCGCGCTGTTCCTGATCAACCCGCTGGGCTTCACGGGTCACGAGGAGGCAGAGAAGCTGGGAATCACGGTCTCATCCACACAGGTTCGATCCAATGGCGCGCAGTTGGCAAAAGTCGCCCGCCTGCTCGACGGCATTGTGCGTGTCGTCATCGACAGCACATTCCCGCTGGCCGAGGCATCGCGCGCGCACCAGCGCGCCGCTGACGGCAGTATTCAAGGCAAGATCGTGCTGGCCGTCTGATTTGTTGCTTTCAGCCGACCGATCGTCGGAAGTGCAGACGGTCGAGCGGGATCCACCAAGGTAAGCCATGATGCTGATTGTTACCGGCTATATGTATGTCGAGCCCTCGTCGGTCACCGAGTTTGTCCAGGATCTCCAGAACCTCGCCATAGCTACGCGGCAGCGGGACGGAAATCTTTCCTATGACGCGGCTGTGGACGATCCGCTTGCGGGCCGCCTCCTGGTCGCCGAGCGGTGGAGAGACCAGGCCGCACTCACTGCACATCTCCATGCTACCGACACGATGGCGTTCGTTGGTCGATGGGGCGACATCATTAGGGGTGAGATTCTCAAATACGACGTCCTGCGCAAACGTGGCTTGATGGACGAGTAGCAAAGTACGCCGGTGAGCGTAGAGCGGCAGTCGGATCGTCTGCATATCTGCGCTCGCAACCGGCGCAGTGGACGGCAGCTATCGGCCCCGTTCCCGCCGTTCCGAAACGAATATCCGAAGGGCCGCTTACGGCCCCCTCCTAGACCGATCGCCGGATCACGACAGCTTGGCGATAATCGCCCGCAGTGCGTCGCCGAAACGGTGCACCTCCTCCACCGTGTTGTAGTGCACCAGCGAGGCGCGGATTGCGCCGCTGTCCATCGACAGGTTGAGGCGCTTCATCAGGCGCGGGGCGTACATGTGGCCGTCGCGGATGCCGATCTGCAATTCAGCCATTTCCTCGACGATCCGCTGCGGCGACAATTTGCCGATGTTGAAACAGAAGGTCGGCACGCGTTCGTTGATGCGGGCCTCCTCGGAAACGCCGTAGATCGTTGCCCCGCAGCTCTTCAGCACAGCCAGCATCTCGCGCGCCAGCACCAGCTCGTAGTCGCGGATGGCGCCCATGCCGGCGACGATGTTTTCGCGCCGCGAGCGGTTGTTGGACGGGGCAAGGTTGCGGCCGATGAGTTCCAGATACTGGACCGCCGCATCCATGCCTGACACGTTCTCGTAGATGAAGGTGCCGGCCTCGACCTTGTAGGGCGGCTCGTCGGGGATGAAGTCCTCGCGGAAGGTCGGCAGCCGCTTCAGCGTTTCGAAGCGGCCCCACAGGAAACCCATATGCGGCGAGAAATTCTTGTAGCCGGAACAGACGAGATAGTCGCAATCCCAGGCCTGTACGTCGATCAGCCCATGCGGTCCGTAGTGCACGCAGTCGAGGAACACTTCGGCGCCGGCGGCGTGCGCGATTTTAGCCACCGAAGCCACGTCGACGATCGAGCCGATGGAATGCGCCGTCACCGTGCAGGCGACAAGCCGGGTACGATCGGAAACAAGCGGGCGCAGATCGTCGACATGCAAATTGCCGTCTTCGCGCATGCGCCACCACTTGAACTTGGCGCCGGCGGATTCGAGCGCCAGCCATGTCGCGATGTTGGCGTCATGGTCCATGTCGGTGACGACGATCTCGTCGCGCTCTCCAAGCATCTGGCCGATGCCGAGGCTGACCAGGCGGATGAACGAGGTGGCGTTCATGCCGAAGCAGATCTCGGATGGGCTGTAGGCATTGATCAGCAGTGCCACGCTTGTCCGCGCATCGGCGACCGACTGATCGACAGTGACGCTGCGGCCATAGCGGCCGCCGCGCTGCACATTGTGCGAAACCAGATGGTTGGTCACCGCGTCGAGCACGCTCTGCGGGATCTGCGCGCCGGCGGCGTTGTCCAGGAAGATGAAATCGCCTGCCCGCTGCAAGGCGGGAAACATCGCCCGGATTCTTTCAACAGGGAACGCGCCGGAAGTGCCGGTCGCATTGGCGGCTTGATGCTTGTTCATGGTCGTCTCCTGCGAAGTGCTCGGTAGATGGGAAATTGTAGGCGCGGTCAGCGCGTCTTCTCGGTTTTGAAACGGTCTTCAAGCAGGCTGACGAGGCGAACCATCGGCCACAGGAAGATGAGATAGACCAGCGCCGCGCCGATCAGCGGCGAGGGATTGGCGTAGAGCGACTGGGCATTGGTCGCTTCCTTCAGGAGTTCCGGCAGCGCCACGGTGGAGGCGAGCGAGGTGTCCTTGAACATCGAGACGCAGTTGCTGGTCATAGGCGGGATGACCACGCGCACCGCTTGCGGCAGCACCACCTTGCGCAAGGTCAAAAGGAACGGCAGGCCGAGGGCCTGCGACGCCTCGAACTGGCCGCGCGGAATGCTTTCGATGCCGGAGCGGAACACTTCCGCCGAATAGGCCGACATGATGATGGCGAAGGCCGTCACGGCGGAAGCCCAGGACGACAGGCGGATGCCGAGGAAGGGCAGCGCGTAATAGATCAGGATCAGCACCACCAGCACCGGCAGCGCGCGGAAGATGTCGGTGTAGCCGACCGCCAGCCACCTGAGCGGCTTCGGCGCATAGAGCCGCAACAGGCTGATAACCAGGCCGATGGGGATGCCGATGCCGATGCTGAGCAGCCCGAGCAGCAGCGTGTTGAGAAAGCCGCGCAGCAGCGCCGGCAGACTGGACGCGATGACGTCGGCGTTGAAGAAGGTATCGAGCAGCGACATGGGAGGCTTTCCCGAACCGTTTGGCGTCCCTGACGCCGGAGCAGAGGTCCGGAACAGCGAAAGCGGTTTTGCCGCGCCGTGCTGCTTCCGGGAGGTTGTGTATCAAACGGAACGTGCCGGCCTTTCGAGCCGGCACGTTCTCCTTGGCGGCCGCCGCTCAGGCCTTCGGCACCGGCATTTCCTTGGCGGTCGAGGAATCGGCGGGCGCGTCGCTGCCGAACCACTTCTTGTGGATCGCGGCCAGCGTGCCGTCCTTCTTCATCGCCGTCAGCGCGTCGTTCAGCTTGCCGAGCAGCGGGTGGTCCTTGGTCATCATCAGCCCGTACTGTTCGCCGGTCTTGATGCGTTCCTTGACGGTGAGATCCTTCATCTTGGTGAAGGAGTACTGCATGCCCGGAATGTCGCTGACAGCCGCGTCGATGCGCCCGGCACTGAGATCGAGCAAAAGGTTCTGCTGCGTGTCATAGCCCTTCACGTCGCTGAAGCCGTCGGCTTCCTGATGTGCCTTGACCCAGGTCTCGCCGGTCGAGCCGGACAGCACGCCGACGATCTTGCCCTTGAGGTCGGCCTCGGCCTTGATCGGGCTGTCGGTCTTGGTGGCGATGCCCATATCGGAATCATAGTAAGGCTGCGTGAACGACTGCGATTTCAGCCGCTCCGGCGTGATGGTGATCGACGAGATGGCGACATCGATGCGTTTCGAGGTGGTGGCGGCGAACAGCGCCTGGAAGCCGAGATCGGCGATGTCGGTGGTCATGCCGACGCGCTTTGCCGCTTCGTTGACGATGTCGACTTCAAAGCCCTCGAAAGTGCCGCTCTCGTTCTTGTATTCGAAGGGCGGATTGGTCGGGTAGGCGCCGACATTAAGCACATCGGCGGCATAGGCGGTTGCCGGTCCGGCGGCGATGCCGATGGCGGCCGCGAGCAGGATGAGATTGCGACGGGTCAGGCTCATTGTTGGTCCCTCTGGGGTGTTCCCTCTGGTTGTTGATCGGGCGGGCTGATGCCCGCACGGTTTCTTGCCGCCACACCTCCCAGCGGGGCGTCAATTCATGCTCCCCGCCATGCGGTCGGGCGCTGTCCGGTCGCGGCAGACGCACATGGGCGGGAAGGCGAGATTGGCGATGCTCTCGGTATGCGGATCGTGGAACTGGCGCGCGCATGCCATCGCAGGCATAGCGTGCTGGAGGATGACTGGGGGCAGCATGAACGACAAGGACTGAAACCCTTTGATCCCACCCGATGCACCACGATGGATGTCCGGCAAGCCCGTCCGGAACGGCAGTCGCATCGATCTAGGAATGCTTATCCAAACCGCGGCAGTTTTCAAGGCAAAAGTTTTAAGCTTAAAAAGTTGGGCGGCGACGGCGCCTGGAGTGCCTTTCGATAGCGCTAGCTGCGGCCGCTCCTGCCCAGTTCGGCATCCGCGCCGGCTTTTCCGGCGGCAGCGCCAGTTCCCAGAAACATCGTGTCGCTGGCCAGGATGAAGAAACTGGCGCCGAGTGCCGCCCATCCGGCGACATCCTGCGGCCTCGCGCAGAAGATCCCGGATGTCCTGCCATGCGCGATCGTCGCACCGATGATCCTGCGAATCGCTTGCGCGAGCTTGTCGGCGCCTTCCGGGCCGATCGCATCGATCGACACGGAGAGATCGCCGGGCCCGACGAAAATCACGTCGACGCCCTCGACGGCGGCGATCGCCTCGATATTGGCCAGCCCTTCCGATGTCTCGACCTGAACCGCCACGACGATGCTGTCATTGGCCTGAGCAAGATATTCGGAGATGCGGTAGCCATAGCCTGCGGCCCGTCCGGGCCCGACGCCGCGCTCGCCGGTCGGCGGATAACGCGAGGCCTTCACCGCCGCCTGCGCCTGGGCTGATGTCGAGACGCGCGGGACGAGCACGCCTTGCGCGCCGCTGTCCAATGCCGCGGCGATCGCTTCCGGTGCATGGCCGGGCACGCGCACAATGGCCGGCACGCGATGGATGTCGGCGGCGCGCACCATCGTCTCGATCATGTCGCGCGAAATCTGGGCATGTTCCCAATCGATGCAGAGAAAATCGAGACCGGACTGCGCCATCACCTCGACCGCAACCGGATGCGGAATGGCGGCAAAGGAACCGACGAGGCTTTCCCTGCCGATGCATTTGTGGCGAAACCCGCTCATCGCTCCATCCCTTTGTTGTCGTGCCGGAATTCATATCCGCAAACAGCGGCGAGGCGAAGCTATTTCAGGCTTGAAATATTTTCGCGCGGGCCTAGCGTGTCGATCTCCCGCCGCGAGTTCCGGACATGATCAAAGCGCATCCCCTGGACGGCCCAAACAGACTGAAGCTCGGCGTCTTCTCGACCAATGCCGATGGCGGCCTTGCCATATCGGATGTGCCTGAACGCTGGACGGCAAGCTGGCAGGATAATCTGACGGCGGCGCAGATCGCCGACCGTGCGGGGCTGGAATTCCTGCTGCCGATCGCGCGCTGGCGCGGCTTTGGCGGCCGCAACAAGGTGCGCGAATGGTCGTTCGAGACCTTCACCTGGGCGGCGGCGCTCAGTGTGGCCACCGAGCGGGTCGGCCTGTTCATGACCGTGCATGTGCCGCTTATGCATCCGCTCTATGCCGCCAAGGCATTGGCGACGGTCGACCATATCAGCCAGGGCCGCGCCGGCCTTAACATCGTCTGCGGCTGGAACCCGAAGGAATTCGGCATGTTCGGCACGCCGCTGGTCGAGAAGGGGTATGATCAGGCCGCCGAATGGATCGACATTCTGGAAAGGCTTTATGCGTCGGCTGAACCTCTCGACTATGAGGGCACTTATTATCGTCTCAAGGAAGCCGTGAGCCGGCCGGCCAGCCTGCAAGTGCCGCGACCGGTGACGATGAACGCGGCTTTCGGCGGTCCGGGCCGCGATTTCGCCGCCGCCCGTTGCGACTACCTGTTCACGACCTTTTCCGAGATGGCCGATGCCGGCAAACATGTCGCCGATATTAGTGAGCGGGCCGACAAGGCTGGCCGCGAGGTCGGCGTCTACACCGTGGCGCATGTCGTCTGCCGGCCGACGATGGAGGAGGCGCAGGCCTACTACACACGCTATGCCGTCGATCTGGCCGACCGCGAGGCGGTCGATGCCCATATGGCCGGCAAGAAGGAATTCTCGCGCTCGCACGACCCGCATGCCTATGACCGCTACCGCCAGCGTTTCGCCGGCGGCGCAGGCACCTACCCCTTGATCGGAACGCCCGAAACGATCGCCGCCGACATGGCCGCCATTGCCGGGCATGGCTACCAGGGCATTGCGTTGTCCTTCGTCAACTACACGCAGGAATTGCCTTATTTCTGCGATCACGTGCTGCCGCTGCTGGAGCGGGCCGGCCTTCGCGAATAGATTATTCCAGCTAGCCGAAGTCGTCATCCCAGGGAGGAGCAGGAGCCGAAGCTCCGTCGCGAAGACCCTGGGATCCATGCCGTTACATTGGACGCAGAGCGCATCGGTGCAGAATTCTGGACCGCAGCGGCGCTTTGGCTTCACGGCATGGATCCTGGGGTTTGCGCTGCGTCGCTGCGCTCCTTGCTTCGCCCCAGGATGACGAAGCGATGGACGACTATTCCAAGACAATTGGTCGGTCATTCCGGGACAACCGATAGATTATTCCGGGATGACGGCGGTGGCCTGGATCTCCACCTTGGCGCGGTCCTCGACCAGCGCCACCACCTGCATGGCGGCCATCGCCGGGAAATGCCTGCCGATCACCTCGCGATAGGCTTCTCCAATGCCCCTGAGGTTGGCCAGATATTCGCTCTTGTCAGTGAAATACCAGGTCATCGACGTGATGTGCCGCGGCTCCGCGCCGGCCTCCGCCAGAACCGCCACGATATTCTGAAGCGTCTGCCGCACCTGTCCGACGAAATCGTCGGTCTCGAACTGGCACTGCCCGTTCCAGCCGACCTGTCCGCCGACGAAGACAAGCCGCCCGCGGGCCGCTACGCCATTGGCGTAACCGACCGGCTTGGCCCAGCCATCCGGCTGCAGAATCTCGTGCATTTCAAACTCTCCGCAATATCCGCGTTCGAAACAGTCCAAACCTTGACGCGACCGGGTTCAGGCAGCGCCCATCACCTGCCGCGCGATCACCACCTTCTGCACGTCGGAAGCACCCTCGTAGATGCGCAGCGCGCGGATCTCGCGATACAGGCTTTCGACGATGTGACCCTTGCGGACGCCGTCGCCGCCATGCAGTTGCACCGCTTTGTCGATCACCTCCTGCGCCTTGTCGGTGGCGAACAGTTTGGCCATCGCCGCCTCGCGCGTCACCCGCGCCGCGCCCATGTCCTTGGTCCAGGCGGCGCGATAGACCAGGAGCGCCGCGGCATCGACGTCGAGCGCCATCTCGGCGATATGGCCCTGCACCATCTGCAGCTCGGTCATCGGCGCGCCGAACAGCTTGCGTTCGGCCACCCGCTTGATGCTTTCATCGAGTGCGCGGCGCGCAAAGCCGAGTGCCGCCGCGCCGACGGTCGAGCGGAACACGTCGAGCACCGACATAGCGATGCGAAAGCCGTCGCCCGGTTTGCCGATCAGCGCCGAGGCGGGCAGCCGGACCTGATCGAAAGACAGTCGTGCCAGCGGATGCGGCGCGATGACTTCCAGGCGCTCCGCGATGCCGAGGCCCTTGCTGTCCCCCGGCACGATGAAGGCTGATAGTCCCTTGGCGCCGGGTGCCTCGCCTGTGCGGGCAAAGACGACATAGAGATCGGCGATGCCGCCATTGGAGATCCAGGTCTTTTCGCCCGACAAGATATAGCCGCCACCATCGCGGGTCGCGGTCATCTCCATATTGGCGACATCCGATCCCGAGCGCGGTTCCGACAGCGCAAAGGCGGAAATGACCTTGCCGGCGCGCGTCTTCGAAAGCCATTGCTGCTGATCCGGCGTACCGAACAGGCTGAGCGCTCCGGTGCCGAGCCCTTGCATGGCGAAGGCGAAATCGGCGAGCCCGTCATGCCGCGCCAGCGTCTCGCGCGTGATGCACAAGGTGCGCACGTCGAGCGGCCCGGGATTGTCGGTGTCGAGCGCCGTCGGTTTCAGCCAGCCGTCGCTGCCGAGTTTTTGCACCAGCTCGCGGCAGGCGGCGTCGACGTCATGGTGATCGACAGGCAGGTTCTTCGCGCACCATGCTTCCAGGCTTTCGGCCAGCTGGCGATGGCGGTCTTCGAAGAATGGCCAGTCGAGGAAGGAGCGGTCAGGCATTTCTGCCTCCGCTATTCTCCAGAGTCCGTGCTCTAGGGCGCCCCCCTCTGTCCTGCCGGACATCTCCTCCGCCGGGGGGGAGATCAATCCTCATCTCGGCTTTCGCAAATCGCCTGCGCCGCAGGATGGCTGCCGCCGCCGAAGCTGCCAATCTCCCCCCTGGAGGGGGAGATGGCCGGCAGGCCAGAGGGGGGCGCTGTCCCGCCGGCATGTCCTTCTTGAGCGAAGAAAACATCCTCAATCCCCCTCGAACACCGGCTTTTCCTTGGCGACGAACGCCTTGTACGCCCGCTCGAAATCGCGCGTCTGCATGCAGATCGCCTGTGCCTGCGCCTCCGCCTCGATCGCCTGGTCGAGGCCCATCGACCATTCCTGGTTGAGCTGCGTCTTGGTGATGCCATGGGCGAAGGTCGGGCCGGAGACGATACGCGCCGCCATATCGAGCGCGTCAGCTTCCAAGGAAGCTGCCTCTACAAGCCTGTTGTAGAACCCCCAGCGCTCGCCTTCGGCAGCCGTCATGGTGCGGCCGGTGTAGAGCAGTTCGGCGGCGCGGCCCTGGCCGATGATGCGCGGCAGGATCGCGCAGGCGCCCATGTCGCAGCCGGCGAGGCCGACGCGGGTGAACAGGAACGCGGTCTTGGCTTCCGGCGTGGCGATGCGGATGTCGGAGCTCATGGCGATGATGGCGCCGGCACCGACCGCCACGCCATCCACCGCCGCGATGATCGGCTTGCCGCAGTTCAGCATCGCCTTGACGAAATCGCCGGTCATGCGGGTGAAGGCCAGGAGCTGCTTCATGTCCATCTTGACCAGCGGCCCGATAATGTCGTGGACATCGCCGCCGGAGCAGAAATTGCCGCCATTGGACAGGAACACAACGGCGTCGACATCGTCGGCATAGACGAGGTCGCGAAACGTATCGCGCAGTTCCGCATAGCTTTCGAAGGTCAACGGGTTCTTGCGTTCCGGCCGGTCGAGCCGGATCTTGGCGATCCGCTCTTCGACCCGCCAGAGGAAATGCTTCGGCTTGAAGCCGGCCATCTTGCTCATTCGCGTCCCTCCCAGTTGCTGCGGAACGAGGTCAGCATGCCGGTCAGCCGGCGCGCGTCATCCTCGCTTACCTTGCCCAGCAATTCGCCGACCCAGCCCTCGTGTGCGGCAGCGATGACGGCGAAGGATTTGGAGCCTTCATCCGTCAGCCGCACCATCGAGGTGCGGCGGTCGCCATTGCGGCGGGCGCGGGCGACCAGCCCCTCGGACACGAGCCGATCGACGATCCCCGTCACATTGCCGTTGGACACCAGCAGGAAGCGCGACAGGTCGCTCATCAGCATGCCTTCGGGCACGCGGTAGAGCGCGGCCATCACGTCGAAGCGCGGCAGCGTCGTGTTGAACTCCTTCTTCAGGCGCTCGCGCAGTTCGGCCTCGATCGTGCGCGAGGCGCGCAGCAGCCTGATCCACAGCCGCAAGCGGTCCTTGCCGGGTCCCGACGGCGCGGGCAGGGGGCCGGCTACCATGTTTCGCCTCCTGAGATCGAAATTGCCTGTCCGGTGATCGACGCCGCCGCATCGCCGCACAGCCACAGCACGGCTGCGGCAATTTCCTGCGGCTGGATGAAGCGGCCTTGCGGATTGGTCGAGGCAAGGCTCGCCCGCGCCTGTTCAGTCGAGCGGCCGGTTTTTTCGACGATGCGCTGGAGGGACTGCTCCAGCATTTCGGTTTCCACGAAACCCGGGCACACCGCGTTGACGGTCACGCCGGACTTCGCCGTCTCGGCGGCAAGCGCCCGCGTCAGGCCGATGACGCCATGCTTGGCCGCCACGTAAGGCGCGACGTAGGCGTAGCCCTTCAGTCCGGCGGTGGACGCGATGAAGACGATA
Source organism: Mesorhizobium sp. BR1-1-13 (assembly GCF_020165515.1). Taxonomy (NCBI): domain Bacteria; kingdom Pseudomonadati; phylum Pseudomonadota; class Alphaproteobacteria; order Hyphomicrobiales; family Phyllobacteriaceae; genus Mesorhizobium; species Mesorhizobium sp. BR1-1-13. The sequence goes on along the minus strand of NZ_JAIUIH010000009.1, from coordinate 206,187 downwards.
CGGCCTGCCTTGCGCGCGGCCATGCCGGCGAGCGCCGGCTTCACGGTCAGGAAGGCGCCGGTCAGGTTGACGTCCAGCGTGTGCTGCCAGTCGGCCAGCGCGGTCTTGTGCGCCGGCGTGCTGCCCGCCATGCCGGCATTGGCGACGACGATGTCGAAAGGGCCTCGCGCCGCTTCAGCCGCCTCGTAAAGCGATGCCATCGCCTCCTCATCGGTGACATCGGCAGTGATGGCGAAAATGCGTTTGCTTTCGCCAGCCACCTTGGCCAGCTCCGCCTCGCGCCGGCCGCATATGGTGACGTCGATGCCGGCACCGGCCAGCGCCAGCGCAATGGCGCGGCCGACACCGGACCCGCCGCCGGTAACAAGGGCGTGGCTGCCGGCGATCATCGCGGCGGCCGTCATACTTTCAGCCCCGCCGCGGCGTCGCGTTCGGCCAGCCGGTAGGTCTGGTCGCGCCCGGGCAGATAGGGATCCGGCCATTTCACGCCACGGTCGCCGAGCGTCACCGCCGCATGCAGCGTCCAGTAGGGATCGGCGAGATGCGGCCGTGCCAGCGCCACCAGGTCGGCGCGGCCGGCCATCAGGATCGAATTGACATGGTCCGGCTCATAGATGTTGCCGACCGCCATCGTCGCCATGCCGACTTCGTTGCGGATGCGGTCGGAAAACGGCGTCTGGAACATGCGGCCATAGACCGGCTTGGCCAACACCGAAGTCTGGCCGGCCGAGACGTCGCAAATGTCGACGCCGGCCTCGTGCAGCAGCCGCGCGATCTCCACGGCGTCGGCGGGTGTCACGCCTTCGATGCCGACCCAGTCATTGGCCGAAATGCGCATCGAGATCGGCTTCTGCGCCGGCCAGGCGGCGCGCACTGCGCGGAAGATTTCGAGGGGATAGCGCATGCGGTTTTCCAACGAACCGCCATATTCATCCGTGCGCCGGTTGGTGACCGGCGTGATGAAGGACGACAGGAGATAGCCGTGCGCGGCGTGGATCTCCAGCATGTCGAAGCCGCAACGATCGGCCATCTGCGCCGAAGCCACGAACTCGTCGCGCACCCTGTCCATGTCGGCGCGGTCCATCGCCTTCGGCACCTGATTCTCAGGTGACCACGCGACCGCCGATGCCGCCATGACGGGCCAGTTGCCAGAGGCCAGCGGCACGTCGGTGCCTTCCCAGCCAACCCGTGTCGAGCCCTTGGCGCCGGAATGGCCGATCTGCGCGCAGATCTTCGCTTCGGTCTCGGCATGGACGAAATCGACCAGCCGTTTCCACGCCACCTCATGTTCGGGCGCATAGAAGCCCGGGCAGCCGGGCGTGATCCGGCCTTCGGGGCTGACGCAGGTCATCTCGATATAGATGAGCCCGGCGCCGCCCTTGGCACGCTCGGCATAGTGCGTGAAATGCCAGTCCGTCGGGCAGCCCTCGACAGCCTTGTATTGTGCCATCGGCGAGACGACGATGCGGTTGCTGAGCCGCATGTCGCGCAGCTTGAAGGGCGCGAACATCGGGGCGCGACGGAGTCTGTTGGCGCCGGCGCCCGCCTGGCGCTGGAACCACTCCTCCGCGCTTTCAAGCCACTCCGCGTCGCGCAGCCGCAAGTTTTCGTGGCTGATGCGCTGCGAGCGGGTCAGCAACGAATAGTTGAACTGCACCGGATCGAGGCCGAGATAGCGCTCGACCTCCTCGAACCATTCGAGCGAGTTGCGCGCCGCCGATTGCAGCTTCAGCACCTCGGTGCGGCGCGCATCCTCATATTTGCGGAAGGCGGCGTCGAGGTCCGGCTCGGTTTCGACATACTCGGCCAGCGCAACCGCGCTTTCCAGCGCCAGCTTGGTGCCGGAGCCGATCGAGAAATGGGCTGAAGCCGCCGCGTCGCCCATCAGCGCCAGATTCTCGTATGACCAGCGCTCGCACAGCACGCGCGGGAAATTGATCCAGGCCGACCCCCTGATGTGGTTGGCATTGGTCATCAGCGCATGGCCGCCAAGATGTTTTTCGAAGATGCGTTCGCAGACGGCGATGGATTCCTGCTGCGTCATCGCGCCGAAGCCGAAGGCGGCCCAGGTCTGTTCGCTGCACTCGACGATGAAGGTCGCGGTGTCGCTGTCGAATTGGTAGGCGTGCGCCCACACCCAGCCATGCTGGGTCTTTTCGAAAATGAACGTAAACGCGTCGTCGAATTTCTGGTGGGTGCCGAGCCACACGAACTTGCATTTGCGCGTGTCGATGTCGGGCTTGAAGATATCGACGAAACTGTTACGCGCCCTGGAGTTCAGTCCGTCTGCGGCGACGACCAGGTCATGCGTCTCCATATAGGGTTTGGGATCGGCGATGTCGGTCTCGAACATCAGCTTGACACCGAGCTCGCGTGCGCGCCGTTGCAACAGGATCAAGAGCCGCTTGCGGCCGATGCCGCAGAAGCCGTGGCCTGAGGATACAGTGCGCACGCCGTCATGGACTACGGCGATGTCGTCCCAATACGCAAAATGCTTCTTGATCCAGACGGCGCTGACCGGATCGTTTTTGGCCAGATTCTCGAGTGTTTCGGCTGACAGAACGACGCCCCAGCCGAACGTGTCGTCGGCGCGATTACGCTCGAAAACCGTCACATCGTTCGCGGCGTCCCTCAGCTTCATCGAAATGGCGAAGTAAAGGCCGGCTGGTCCGCCGCCGAGAACCGCAACCTTCATCTGTGCGATCTCCTCTTCGCTTGCTTGGTTTCAGTATCGCGCCGGGGCCAAGATATTTCAAGCTTAAAGTTTTATGCCGAAATGATTATGCGAAATAGCGGACCGCGCGCTCGCGCATCGCCGCACGCGCGGCCCGTGGGGTCACTTTTCCGGGTTCTTCGGGCTCCACAGCACCGTCTCGGCACCCTTCTCGTAAGCCATCCCGTCGGGATAGCTGATCGCTTCCAGCTGCAAGCCCCAAGGCGCTTGGAAGTAAAGGATGGTCTGGCCGGCGGCGGGTCCTTCCTTGACCGGCAGCGGCCCCAACCTGGTCTTGACGCCCTTGGCCTCGAGATAGGCTTTCGCCGCCGCGACGTCGTCGACATAGAAGGCGATGTGAAAACCGCCAATGTCGCTGTTCTTCGGTGTCAGGTCCTTCTGGTCCGGCGCGGTGTATTTGAACAGCTCTATGTTCGAGCCATAGCCGCAGCGAACCATGGTGACCTGCTCGATGACAGCCTTCGGATCGACGCCGAGAAGATCCTGCATGAAGGTGCCCTTGTCGTCGGCGAACGGGCCGAACGACATCGCCTTCTTGCAGCCGACCACGTCGGTGAAGAAGTCGACCGCCTGCTTCATGTCGGGAACCGTGATGCCGGTGTGGTCGTGCCCGCGCATGCCGGGGATCGAGCTGGCTGCCGCCATACCGGTGCTGCCGAGGATGGCGACAGCCAGTGCTGCATTTCGAATTATTGTCTTCATGTCAGTTTCTCCTCCATTTGGCGGGGCTTTGTCATTGGCCGGTCGCACATCCGAGCCCGCTTTTCGGCGTGCGTATGCATTCATGTCGGAGCCTTGGCAGCGGAAGGAATATCCAGCCAGCCCTCGTCGATTTCGGGCAGTGGGATGGCCGCGATCAGGTCGCGCGTGTAGTTCTGTCGGGGTTTTTCGAAGAGAGCGTCCGTCGCGCTCGCTTCGACGATCCTGCCTTCGCGCATGACGATCACCTGCCGGCACAGCCGGCGGATGACCGACAGATCGTGGCTGATGAAGGCGACCGTCAGCCCCATCTCCGCCGCCAGTTTCTCCAGAAGGGTGAGGATCTGTGCCTGCGTCGAGACGTCGAGGCCGGAGACGATCTCGTCGGCCAGCACGAATTTCGGCGACAGCGCCAGCGCGCGCGCTATGCCGACGCGCTGGCGCTGGCCGCCCGACAGTTCGTGTCGGTAGCGGCCGGCGAAGCTCTGCGGCAGGCCGACGCGCTGCAATGCCTCGGCCACGCGGTCCCTCAGATTGTCGCCAAGCCCGTTCTGCTTCAGCGGCGCGGCGATGATGCTGGCAATGGTGCGGCGCGGATTGAGCGACGACATCGGGTCCTGGAAAATCATCTGCAGATCCCGGCGCAGCGGCCGCAACTTCGCCTCCGGCAGATGCGTGGTATCTATGCCGTCGAAGCTGATGCTGCCGGCGCTGGGCTCCAGCAACCGCACCAGGGCGCGGCCGAGCGTCGACTTGCCGGATCCGGATTCGCCGACAATGCCGGTCACCGATCCCCTGGGCAGGTCGAAGTCCAGGCCTTTTAGGATTTCCGCCAGCGGCGCGCGGCCGATCAGCGGCTTGCGGGTCATATCGGGCAGCGCGACTTTCAACCCGCGCACGGAAAACAGCGGCTCAGCCATGCGGGCGCTTCCAGACCTGATCGGCGGCGGCAATCTCGGCGGCAAGCCCGGCCAGCACTGCCTCGTCGACCGGCTTTAGCGAGGCGAGGGGATCGGTGTAGCGCGGCGTTGCCGCCATCAGTGCCCGCGTATAGGGATGCTGCGGTGCCGCGAAGAGAGCAGCCGTTTCGGCCTCTTCCATGACCTTGCCGGCATAGAGCACAGAGACCTTCTGACTGATCTTGGCGACGACGCCGAGGTCATGGGTGACGAACAGGATCGCCGTGCCGTGCTCGCGCTGCAACGCAGCGATCAGGCGCAGGATCTGCTTCTGCACGGTGACGTCGAGCGCCGTGGTCGGCTCGTCGGCGACGATCAGCCGTGGCTCGGCGGCGAAAGCGGCGGCGATCAGCACGCGCTGGCGCATGCCGCCGGAAAGCTCGTGCGGATAGCTTTTCAGCACCCGGTCGGGGTCGCGGATCTGCACCTCGTCCAGCAATTGCCGGATGCGGGTTTCGGCCCTCTCGCCGCCCCAGCCGAGGATGCGCACCAGCCGGTCGGTCATCTGCGGGCCGATGCGGCGCGACGGGTTGAGCGCGGTCAGCGGATCCTGCGGGATCAGTGCGGTGCGCGCGCCGATCAGCGTGCGCCGTGCCTTCGGGGTGAGCTTGCCGAGGTCCTCGCCCTCGAGCTGCATATCGCCCTCGACGACACGCACGCTCGACGGCAAGACGCCAAGCACCGCCTTGCCGATCATCGTCTTGCCGGCCCCGCTCTCGCCAACCAGCGCACGCACCTCGCCGGGCTGCACGGCAAGCGACACCGAGCGCAGCACGCGCTGGCCGTTCGGCAGAACGGCGCTCAACTCCTTGATATCGAGACAGGCGCTCATCGCAGCACCGGATCGAAACGCGTCTTCAGCGCTTCGCCGAACTGGCTGAACGACAGCACGGTCAGGATAAGCGTGATCAGCGGGAATACCAGCACCCACCAGGCCTGATGGATGGAAAGCCGGCCCTCGGCAATGATGCCGCCCCAGGTCGGGTCGTCGGTCGAGATCGACAGATTGACGAAGGACAGGATCGCCTCGACAATGACGGCAATGCCCATTTCCAGCGACAGCAGCGCCACGATCGAGGGCACGACATTGGGCAGTACTTCGCGCAGCATGATACCGACGCGGCCATGGCCGGCGATGCGGGCGTTCTCGACATAATCCATGCGCGACTGGCCCATCGCCTCGGCGCGGATGACCCGGCAGAAACGCGTCCAGTCGATGATCGCGATTGCCAGGATGACAGAGCTCAAACCCGTGCCGAGCACGGCAACCAAAAGGATGGCGAACAGCACCGGCGGGAATGCCATCCAGACATCGACGATGCGCGAGATGATGCGGTCGGCCCAGCCGCCGAAATAGCCGGCGATCAGCCCAAGGGTCGAGCCGACCAGGCATGCAGCGACGGCGGCGGCGAAGGCAACGATGAAGGCGATGCGCCCGCCGAAGATCAGGCGTGACAAGAGATCCCGGCCGAGGCTGTCGGTGCCCAGCCAATAGCCGGGCTCGGCGCCATCGAGCCAGAACGGCGGCAGCCGTTCCAGCATCAGATCCTGCGCCAACGGATCCTGCGGTGCGACCAGCGGCGCCAGGATCGCCACTAGCAGCGCCAGCAGCAGCCAGCCGCCGGCCAGCCAAAGCCTGGCGCTTGAGCCGTGTCTCGAGATGCGGCCGTCATCCATGGCGCAGCCTCGGATTGAGCAGCGCATACATCATGTCGACCGCGAGGTTGATCAGCACGAACAACAGAGCGAAGACCAGCACGATGCCCTGGATCAGCGGCAGGTCGCGGTTGATGACGGCGTCGATCGCCATGTTGCCGAGGCCCTCATAGGAAAACAGCCGCTCGACGATGACCGTGCCGCCGATCAGGAAGGTGAACTGCACGCCGACCAGCGTCAGCGTTGGCAGTGCGGCATTCTTCAGCGCCTCGCGCAGGATGACCTGCGTTTCCGAAAAACCCTTCACCCGCGCCAGCACGACATAGTCGAGGTCGAGCACTTCCTTCAGCGACTGTTTCAACAGCTGCGAGATGATCGCCGCCAACGGCAATGCCAACGCCACTGCCGGCATCAGCATGTGCTTCAGGAGATCCCACGTGAGATCGAGGCGCAGCCGAAGCAAGCTTTCGAACAGATAGAACTGGCTGACGAAGGGCAGGTCGAGCTGCGGCGAGACGCGCCCGGAAATGTCGAAGATCGGCACTAGCACGCCGAACAGCAGGATCAGCACCAGGCCCCAGAGGAAGTCGGGAATGGAAAGTGCCGCCCCGCTGGCGATGTCGATGCCGGCTTCGACCGCCGTGCCTCGTTCGCGGGCGCCGAGGATGGCCGTCGTCCCCCCGATCGCCACCGCCATGACAAGTGCGACGATGGCAAGCTCCAGCGTCGCCGGCAGCCGGTTGAAGACAAGCCCGAGCACGTCTTGCCGAAGCGAGATCGAGGTGCCGAAATCGCCTTTGACGACGCCGGACAGCCAGATGAAGAACTGCTCGATGATCGTCTTGTCGAGGCCGTAGAGCGCCCGCAGCCGGGCGATATCGGCATCGGTTGCGCCGGGCGGCAGCATCATGGCGATCGGATCGCCGGGAGCGATGCGGATCACGACAAAGACGACGACGGCCACGCCGAACAGCGTGATCAGCATCGTCAAAAGACGGATCAGGAATCGTTGCAGGAGCATGTAAATCTTTGCTGGAGCCCGGAGGCTCGTATGCCGATAGAGATGCGCGCCATCGCTGCGGACGGCGCGCGCGCAAGCCCAGGCCGATATCAGGCCGGCGTCATCAGGGCCGGCAGCAGCGCGCCGGACACGTGCTGGACGACGTTGACGCCCTTGGCGTGCACGATCGGCTGCGCATACTGCATCAGCGGCAGCACATAGGCCTGCTCGGCGATGTATTTGTCCACCGCCTTCCAGCCCGCGATGCGCTTGGCCTCGTCCTTCTCGCCCCACAGCGGGTTGATCATGTCGATCAGGTCCTGGCTGTCCCACACCGAGTGCGGGCTCGGCCCATACATGGCGAAACCGGTCGAGGTGGTCGGGTCGCCGATGGCATTGCCCCAATTGTAGAAGGCCGCCGGCGCCAGCTTGTCGGCGGCGCGCAGTTCGTAGTGCTTGGCGATCTCGTAGACCTCGATCGTGGCCTCGATGCCGACCTTGCGCCACATGCCGACGATCGCCTGGATCATCTCATAGTCCTTGGGCTTGAAGCCCTTGGTCGTCTGGATGGTGAATTTAACCGGCTTCTCCGGCGAGTAGCCGGACGCGGCCAGCAATTCCTTCGCCTTTTCCGGACTGTGCTCGACCTTGATCGACGGGTCGTAGGCCGCGTATTCGGGCGTTTCCAGCGTGGCGAGCGGCTGGCCGTAGCCGCGCAGCAGCCGCTTGACCAGAAGCTCCTTGTCGACCGCCATGACGGCTGCCTGGCGCACGTTCTTGTCCAGCATCGCCTCGATGTCGTTGAAGAAGATCATGCCGATGTCGGAAACATTCTTGATCGAGCCGGCAAGGCCGTCCTTGGCGATCAGGCGGTCATACTCCTCGTAGGGGATTTCGAGCGTCACCTGCGAGGAGCCGGATTCGATCTCGGCGACACGGCTCGCCGCGTCGGTGACGAATTTGATCGTCACGTTCTCGAATGCCGGCTTGCCGCCCCAGTATTTCGGATTGGCCTTGAGCCGCAGGAAGGCGTTGCGTTCGAACTTTTCGACCATGTAGGGGCCGGTGCCGATCGGAGCCTTTTCGAAGCCTTCGGCGCCGACCTTCTCGTAATAGGCCTTCGGCATGATGTAGCCGGTGAGGAACGACATCCACTTGAAATAGACCGGGTCGAACTGCACGACATCGCCCGTGATCTTGTTGCCGTCGATCTTGAAATTGTTGACGTTCTTCCACACGAACTGAATCGGGTTGCCGGTCTTTTCATCGCCCGCCCGCTGCAACGACCAGACCACGTCCTCGGGCGTGAACGGCGAGCCGTCATGCCAGGTTACGCCCTCGCGCACCGTCATCATGATTTTGGTGCGGTCGTCGTTCCAGCCCCATTCGGTGAGCAGGCCCGGCGCGAAGGACAGGTCCGGCTTCTGCGGGATGAACTGGTCGAACACCGACTGGTAAAGGCCCTGGATGGTTGGGTTGACCGCCGAAGGTCCGGTGGTCGGATCCCAGGACGGCAGGTTGACGTTGTAGGCAATGGTCAGTTCGCCGGCGGCCGCCCTGGCGATCTTCGGCAGGCCGATGGCTGTCGCCCCGAGTGCGGCGGCACCGTATCCGAGCAATTCGCGTCTGTTGATTGTCATGGTCGTTCCCCTTGTTGGTTTTTCTGTTTTCTGCGCACGGCTTCATCGTCTGATCAGTGGGTTCCCTGGGCGACCGCGCTTCGCCTCGCTTCACCCCAATGCGTTTCCGCTGCTACCTCCCGCCAAGCTGTTGCGCCAGCATGAAGCCCGAGGCGGCACCCGTGCCGGCGCCCGGCCATGTGCCGGCACCGGTGAGATGCAGATTGGCCACCGGCGTGTTCCAGCCGGCGTAGCCGCGTGCCGGGCGAAACAGGAAGTTCTGTGCCAAGTGGTGGCTGCCGCAAACCTGGTCGCCGCCGACGAGGTTCGGGTTCTCGCGCTCGAGGTCGATGGGCGAGAACACGGCCTGGCCAAGGATCTTGGCTCGCAGGCCGGGCGCGCAGGTTTCGATGATGTCGAGCACGCGCTCGGCATAGCGATCCTTGACCTGATCCCAATGCGCGGGCGCGATCTTGCCGGCGGCATCGCCGAGGATTTCTGCCGGCAGCATGCGCACCTGCACCCACAGCACATGCTTGCCTTGGGGCGCGCGCGACGGATCGACCGCAGTCGGTTGGCCGACGACCAGCACCGGCTCGTCCGGCAGCACGCCCGCCATCGCCTGCTGATAGGTGCGCGACATGGCGTCGAGCGACGGTGACAGATGCACATAGGCGAACTGCCGCAACTCGGCGCCGGCGCGCCAGTCCGGCAGGTCGTCCAGCGCCAGATGGATCATCATGGTGCCCGGCGCGTGGCGGAATTTCTGCATCGCCGTGTCGAAGCCGGCGTCGCCGGAACCGTTCGGCAAAAGCGTGCCGGCCAACGCCTTGGGTGCAACGCCGGCAATGACCGCCCTGGTGGCCGTGTGCGTCTCACCGGACGCGAGCCGCACACCCGTCGCCTTGCCGGCCGAAACCGTGATTTCGGCTACCTCGGCGTTGGTGAAGATCTTGCCGCCGGCCCCCGCGACCATGCCCGACAAGGCACGGATGATGGTGTCGGCGCCGCCCTTGCCCAGCACCATGCCGAAGCTCTGGTTGGCCATGGATTCCAGATAGGGGAACACGGCGCCGCCGGCGATGTCGGGCGCAAAGTCGAGATGCATGCCCCAGGTGGCGAGCGTCGCCCGCACATGGGGCGACTCGAAAGTCTCCTCCAGCCACGCGCGGGGCGAGGAAAGCAGCAGGCGCCCGGTGTCGAGCGCGCCGGCAAGGCCCTTCTTGCGCCAAAGGTTCCATGCCGTGCCGGCAAGGGCGCGGGCGCTCATCGGTGATCCCAGGAGGCGAAACAGATGCTCTGCTTCCGCCGGGAAGGCGGCGACCAGCTTGCGCCACGTGACGGCATCGGCGGCGGAGAAGGCAGCCATGCGCGCGGCCGTCTTTTCCAGATCGTTGCTGACGCCGAACCAGCGTCCGTCCGGGAAGGCGCTGGCGAAACAGTCGGCGACCGGCGCGAACTCCAAGCCGTGGGCGTTCAATTCATTTGCATATTTCCGATGGAAGGCCGAGCCGGCGAACAGGCTAAGATTCATCGCGCCGAAATCGTGCCGAAAACCCGGCAGCGTGAATTCGCGGGTCTGGACGGCGCCGCCTGTGGTTGCGCTGCGCTCGAAAACCCCGGTTTTCCAGCCTTTGAGTGCCAGATGCGCGGCGCAAGCCAGACTGTTGTGGCCCGCCCCGACAAAGATGGCGTCGAACTCGCTCACGCCCCGCACCCATTTCCTTTATGCTTAAAGATAATTGCAGATGCATATGTTTTCGTCTAGTAGGATATTAAGGGCCGAGACGAGCCTTCAGCACATCAGACAAGAGGGAACAGAGACCATGGACACGCAACAACTCCTCGGCGAAGTCGCCGGCCAGCTTCTTTCAGGCGCCATCAGGGTGGTCGACCTGTCGGCGCCGCTCGGTCCCGACACACCGCTGATCAAGCTGCCGCCGGAACTCGCCGTCGACACGCCGAAGGTCGAGATCCATAACATCTCCCGTTACGACAAGAATGGTCCCTGGTGGGCCTGGAACTGGCTGAAGCTCGGCGAACACTCGGGCACGCATTTCGACGCGCCGCAGCACTGGATCAGCGGCAAGGATTATCCGGATGGCGCCACCGACACCATTCCGGCGCAGAATTTCATCGGTCCGGTGAATGTCATCGACTGCTCCAAGGAGGCGGCCGCAGACCATGATTTCCTGCTCACCGTCGACCACATCAAGGCGTGGGAAGGCACGCATGGCGCCATCAAATCAGGCGAATGGGTGGTGATGCGCACCGACTGGTACAAGCGCAACGGCTCGGAAGCCGAGTTCCTCAACGCCAACGAGACCGGCCCGCACACGCCCGGCCCGACGGCGGAAGCAATCCAGTTCCTGATCAGCAAGGACATCAAGGGCTGGGGCTCGGAGACGATCGGCACCGATGCCGGCAAGGCCGGCGGCATGGAGCCGCCATTCCCGGCCCACACGCTGATGCACAAGGCCAACCGTTACGGCCTGGCCAGCCTGTGCAACCTCGACCAGTTGCCGCCGAAGGGCGCCATCCTGATCGCCGCGCCGCTCAAGATCGAGCACGGTACCGGCAGCCCGATCCGCGCACTGGCGCTGGTGCCGGGCAAATAGGGCGAAGTCGGTCTTCGGGAGAAGATCATGCGCGCCGAAGATGCGATAGGGAGGCAGACTGGCGGCGCTCGCGCCCGTAGAGGACTGACCTCCCAAGCTTATCCGCTGCCCACGGGGAACCGCCAATGAACGCCCCCGACCACATCATTGTCGGCAGCGGCATCAACGCGCTGGTCTGCGCGGCGATGCTGGGCGGCAAGGGCGCCAAGGTGCTGGTGCTGGAGCGCAACGACCGCATCGGCGGTTGCATGCGCACTGAGGAAATCACCGCGCCCGGCTTCATCCATGATGTGATGGCGACGACCTTCGTGCTGTTCATCACCTCGCCCGCCTTTGCATCGCTTGGCGCGGACCTTGCGCGGCACGGGCTGGAATTCTGCCATACCGCCACGCCGACTGGCGTGCTGCGTCCGGACGGCAGCCATGCCGTGCTCCGCACCGACCGGGCCGCCAACGTCGCGGCATTCAACGCGATCGCGGCAGGTGATGGCGACCGGCATGCGGACGATGTCGGCAGCGTCGAGCGCAATGCCGGTCTGCTGTTCGGCCTGCTCGGCGGCAGCCTTTGGTCCTATCCCACCGCAAAACTGCTCGCCGGCGATGCCTGGCGGCGGAGCCCGCGTGGTCTTGCCGCCTTCCTTGGCGAAGCGCTGGTGCCGGCGCGCGGCTGGCTGGAAAGCACCTACCGATCCGAAATCATCCGCGCGTTGTGGGCGCCCTGGGTGCTGCATGCCGGGCTTGGACCGGAAGATGCTTTCTCCGGCCAGATCGCCAAGGTCATCGCCTTCGCGCTCGAAGCCGCCGGCGCGCCGATCGTCAAGGGCGGCGCGAAGAACCTGCTGTCGGCCTTCGAGGCACTCATCACCGAGCGCGGCGGGGTCATCTCCACCGGAGCGGACGTTGCCGCCATCATCCAGACAGGAGGCCGCGCCACCGGCGTGCGGTTGGCCTCGGGCGAAACCGTCAATGCGAAGAAGAGCGTCATCTGCTCGGTCACGCCGACGCAGCTTTACGGCCGGCTGCTCGGCAACGACAGCCCCAGGAATGACATCGAGGCGACGCGAAAATTTCGCTACGGCAAAGGCAATTTCCAGATCCACTATGCACTCGACAAGCCGCCTTCATGGCGGGGCGAGGGGTTGGACAAGGTGGCGCTGCTGCATCTGACGCCTGGATTGGACGGTGTGTCGAAGGCCTGCAACGAGGCGGCGCGGGGCATGCTGCCCGAGGTGCCGACCATCTGTGTCGGCCAGCCGCACGCGCTCGATCCCTCGCGTTGCCCGCAAGGCAAAGCGATCCTGTGGCTGCAACTGCCCGAAGCGCCCCGTCACATCAAGGGTGATGCCGCCGGCAAGCTGCTGGCGCCGGCGGACGGGCAATGGACCGACGGCCTGCGCGAGGCCTATGCCGATCGCGCCGAAGCGATCCTTGCCAGCCATATCGATGGCTTCAAGGACAGCGTCATCGCGCGCCGCGCCTATTCGCCGGCCGATCTCGAAGCGATGAACATCAATCTGGTCGGCGGCGACCCCTATGGCGGTTCCTCGACCATCGACCAGTCCTTCCTGTGGCGGCCGTTCAAGACCAGCCGCAACCATCAGACCGGCATCAAGAACCTCTACCACATCGGCGCCTCGACCCATCCCGGCGCGGGCCTCGGCGGCGGCTCCGGCTTTCTCCTGGCCGGGAGGCTGTGATGGAGCAGAAAATCGCGGAAAAGCACCAGCGCATTTCGACCTTGGGTCAGATCGGCCTGCAGCAATTCGCGCCCTATCTGATGAACCGCATCATGGGCCGCTACAACGCCACCTTGCGCGACGATTTCCGCAAGCAGGGTCTGACCATTTCGCAGGTGCGGGCGCTTGCGGTGCTGTCGGTCACCGACGGCGTCACCGTCAACGACCTCTCGGTCTACACGGTGATCGAGCAGTCGACCTTGAGCCGCACGCTCGACACGCTTGAGGGGCAGGGGCTTGTGCGGCGCGAGCAGGGCGTTAGCGACAGTCGCATCCGCCATGTGTTCCTGACCGATGAAGGCCGTGCCGAGTTCACTCGCGCCTGGCCGGCCATGCATGACGCTTTCGAGGCCATGTTCGACGATGTCGACGATGCCGAATACGCCGCGCTGATCGCGACATTGCAGAAGATGCTGAAGAACATTCGCAAGCACGACATCTAGAGCTACGCGCCGCCGAAGCCGGGCGGCAACGGAAGGAGGCCAAAAATGGCCGAACGGTCTTTTGCCAAGGAAGTCGAAAAGCTGAGGCTCGGCGCCGGCGAGGAATTTGCCGGCGAAGGCATCCTCGCCATCACCAAGGCGCTGCTGCAATGCGGCGTCGGCTATGTCGGCGGCTACCAGGGTGCGCCGATCAGCCATCTGATGGACGTGTTGGCCGATGCGCAGGACATTCTGGGCGAGCTTGGCGTGCATTTCGAGGCGAGCGCCTCGGAGGCCACCGCCACCGCCATGCTGGCGGCCTCGGTGCATTATCCGATCCGCGGCGCGGCGACCTTCAAGTCGACGGTCGGCACCAACGTCGCCTCCGACGCGCTCGCCAACCTCGCCTCCGGCGGCGTCACCGGCGGCGCGCTGATCATCGTCGGCGAGGACTATGGCGAGGGCTCCTCGATCATGCAGGAACGCAGCCATGCCTTCGCCATGAAAAGCCAGGTCTGGCTGCTCGACCCGCGCCCGAACCTGCCCTCGATCGTCAAGGCGGTGGAGGACGGCTTCGAGCTGTCAGAGGCCTCCAACACGCCTGTCATGCTGCAGGTGCGCATTCGCTGCTGCCATGTCCACGGCCATTTCATCGCCAAGGACAACAAGCGGCCGCCGATGACGGTGGCCGATGCGCTGGAGGCGCCGCGCCGCGACACCGGCCGCATCGTGCTGCCGCCCGCTTCCTTCCTGCATGAGAAGGAGAAGGTCGCGAAGCGCTGGCCGGCGGCGGTGGATTTCATCAAGAGCCGCAAGATCAACGAGATCTTCGGTTCCGATCACGGGTCGGTCGGCATCGTCATGCAGGGCGGCATGTACAATTCCGTCATCCGCGCTTTGCAGCGGCTCGGCCTTGCCGACACCTATGGCGAGACCGACGTGCCGCTCTACGTGCTCAATGCCGTGTATCCGTTGATCGACGACGAATTCCTGTCGTTCTGTGAAGGCAAGCAGGCGGTGCTGGTCGTCGAGGAAGGCCAGCCCAACTATATCGAACAGGCCTTTGCCGCCATGCTGCACAAGGCCGGGCGTGGCACCCGCCTGGTCGGCAAGGAGCACCTGCCGATGGCCGGCGAATATACCGGCCAGGTCATGCTCGACGGCATCGGCGCCTTCCTGCGCGCCGAGGCGCCTCACCTCCTGCCCGGCGAAGTGCGGGCGCCCAACAAGGTCGGCGAGGGCGTCGACACGGCGGACCTGATCAATGTCGTTCCAGGGCGACCGCCCGGTTTCTGCATCGGCTGCCCGGAGCGGCCGATCTTTGCCGCGACAAAACTGGTCGAACAGGAACTCGGCAAGCACCACATCGCGTCCGACATCGGCTGCCACCTGTTCTCGATCATGCCGCCCTTCGAACTCGGCGCCACCACAATGGGCTATGGGCTCGGCCCGGCCTCGGCCTCGGCGTTCAATTCGCCCGACGCCAAGCGCCGCTCGATCTCTTTCGTCGGCGATGGCGGCTTCTGGCACAATGGCCTGACCTCCTCGATCGGCAATGCGGTGTTCAACAAGAACGACGGCGTCATCGTCATCGTCGACAATTTCTACTCGGCCGCGACGGGAGGGCAGGACATCCTGTCGTCACGCGCCGGCAACAAGACCAAGTCGACAAAGCATCCCATCACCGAGGCGGTGAAAGGCATGGGCGTCAAATGGCTGCGCCATGTCGACCGTACCTACGATGTCGGCAAGATGCAGGAGACTTTGCGCGAGGCGCTGACGACCGAGAAAAAGGGCCCGAAGGTCATCGTCGCCTCGTCGGAATGCATGCTCAACCGCCAGCGTCGCGAAAAGCCTCTGGTCGACAAGGCGATCAAGGGCGGGACGCGCGTCGTCAAGCCGAAGTTCGGCGTCGACGAGGACATCTGCACCGGCGACCATGCCTGCATGCGGCTGTCCGGCTGCCCGTCGCTGTCGGTGAAGTCGCTCGACGATCCGCTGCGCGACGATCCGGTGGCAAGCATCGACCAGAACTGCGTCGGCTGCGGCAATTGCGGCGAAGTCGCCGATGCGGCGGTGCTGTGCCCGTCCTTCTATCGCGCCGATGTCGTGCACAATCCGAGCCGCTGGGACCGCTTCCTCGAGAGCGCCCGGCGCACCGCTATCGGCCTTTTGCAGCGTCGCCGCGAAGGCCGCCGTCTGGTGTTCGCCGATGCTTGATCACAACGCCTCACTGCGCCCGAAGACAGGCGTCGCCGACGACGAACGCGTTATCAAACTTGCGGTGCTCGCCGTCGGCGGCCAGGGCGGCGGCGTGCTTGCCGACTGGATCACCGACGTCGCGGAGCGCAACGGTTACGTCGCACAATCGACCTCGGTGGCCGGCGTCGCCCAGCGCACCGGCGCCACGATCTACTATGTCGAGATGGCCCGTGACACCGGCCGCCTGCCGGTCTTCGCGCTGTCGCCCTCGCAAGGCGACGTCGACATATTGATCGCCGCCGAACTGATGGAAGCCGGCCGCGCCATCATCCGCGGTTTCGTCACCCCCGACCGCACGACGCTGATCACCTCCTCGCACCGCATCGCCGCCGTATCGGAAAAGATCGAGCCCGGCGACGGCAGGGCGTCGTCGTCGAAGGTGCACGCGACGGCTGAAGCCGCATCGAAGCGCTTCATCGCTTTCGACATGGAAAAGATCGCCGCCGACAGCGGCTCGATGATCTCGGCCAGTCTGCTTGGCGCGCTGGCCGGCTCCGACGCCCTGCCGTTCACGCGCGAAAGCTACCAGGAGGCGATCGGCGCCGGTGGCCGCGGCGTCAAGGCCAGCCTCGCCGCCTTCGCCGCCGCCTACGATCGCGCGCGCGGCACGGCATCATCCGCTGCGCCAAAACCGGCGGAAGCAGCTGTCGTCGGCTCCGCCCTGGCTGCTGGACAGGTGAGTGGCCCGCAAGACCTCCTGCGAGGCTGGCAGGCCCTGGCCGCCCGCATCGACGTAATGCCCGTGGCGGTGCGCGACATGGCGCTGCGCGGTCTGCGAAAGGTCGTGGACTATCAGGACATTGCCTATGGGCGTGAATATCTCGACCGCCTGGACAAAGCCGTCGTGCTGGACGGACCTGATCGAGCCTATGCCCTCTCGATCGCCGCCGCCAAGCATCTGGCGAACGCCCTATGCTACGACGACATGATCCGCGTCGCCGACCTGAAGACGCGCTCGACCCGCGACAGGCGCGTGCGCAAGGAGGTCGGCGTCAGGGATGGCTCGGTCCTGCAGGTGACCGAGTATTTCCATCCGCGCATCGAGGAGTTCTGCGGCACGCTGCCGGCGGGGCTGGGCAGCTACATCGAGAACCGGCCGAAGCTCGCCGCCTTCCTCGACCGTCGCATCAACCGGGGCCGGCGCATCCGTACCGACAGTTTTGCCGGCTTCACCGCTCTGTGGTTCATCGGCGGCCTGCGCCGCTGGCGCCGCCGCCTGCTGCGCCACAAGGTGGAAGCCGCGCATCTGGAGCGCTGGTACGCGCTGGCTCTGGGCCACGCGCGTGACGACTATGCGTTGGCCGTCGAGATCCTCAACTGCCGCCGGCTGATCAAGGGCTACAGCGACACCCATGTCCGCGCCCAGTCGAAATTCGACCGCGTGCTGTCGGCGCTCGACCTGCTCAAGGGGCGCGCCGACGCCGCCGACTGGATCAGGCGGTTGCGCGAGGCGGCGCTGAAGGACGAGAAGGGTGACATGCTCGACGGTGCCCTCAAGACGGTGGCGACGCTGGGGGCCGGGCCGACACATTGAGGCCGCGTCGCGCCGTCACTGTGTTTCGATTTGTGAATGAAGCGGCGCAGCTTGCGGGAAAAGATGCAGCAGTCCCGAATCGGCGCGGCGGCGCAGATGTGCATCCACCTCGGCCCGGTCAGCACAGCCATGGAACCTGCCGCCGCAATGATCGCGCAGCCGCACCAGATCGGACATGACGGGTGACATCGGCAGGCCGGCGGCATGGAGCCTTTGGCCGGGATAGCCACGTCAGCTCTCCTTGGTCAGGCCCAGCGCGGCGCATGAACCCGTTTTCGGCGCGAGGGCTCAGGTCGGATCGGTTACTGCGGTCGAGGGGGCCAGGCCGGTGAAGCGGCTGGCCCCGCGCACGCTTACCAGTGACGCCAGCGGTGCCAGACACGATGGGGGTGCCAGACGTGGAAGACGGGGCCGGGCCGGTAATAACGCGGATACACAACCACTCGATTGGGCACGCAGCGCCCCCAGTGGTTGGGATGCCAGCCGGGGCCGCAACCCCATGCCACATGCTCGATCAGCGCCGGGGCACTTGGCTGGGCCAGCATCGGCGTGGCGGACGCCGCCGCAACGGTTGCGGCCGTTCCGGTCAAGGCAAGCGCAGCGGCGGCCACGTATTGTGTCAGACGGTTCATGACGATACTCCAAATGGTCTCGAAGTTGAAAACCTGTTCGCACCAGGCGGTCCGGCAGGTGTGCCCTTCTTGCCTTAAACGGCGGCTTCGGCGCATTCCGTCGGTGGTTATGGCGATTTTTTTGGCGCCGGCGGCAGCCCGGCGCGTCTTGTCAGTCCCTCCGCCAGCACTGCGCGATCCTCTGCCGAACTTGCCGCGGCAAACTCGACGATGCGCTGCTCCAGCCGCATGCGCATCGTGACGTCGGCGTTGCGGGCCCGCTCGAGCGCGGCTGTCAGGGCTGCCGTGTCGAGGGTGGGCTGCCTCAGCAGGTCGGCGGCCTCGCGCCTGGCCTGCTGGCCGTCGAGGATGACCTGGTGGGATTCGCGCCGGACCTCATGCAACGCCTTGCGGAATATCCTGCGTTCCTGGTCCGGAAGCCGGCCTCCGGCCGCTTCCAGCGAATAGCCCTGGCCCGCCTTGCCACTTCTCAGCCAGACTGCGCCGCCGGCAAGGGCGCCGGCCAGGAAGACGTTGAGCGCCACGGACGCGATGAGGAGCTTGCGGCCCGTGCTCATAGGTTTTCCTCGATCGTGTCGTCGGGACCGGCATCGCCGAACGCCGTCGCATTGGCGTCCAGCACATACTGATCGGGCTGAACCTCAGGCGTGGCGACGATCACCAAAGCCGATCCGGCAACCGCGCCGGCCAGGCCGATACCGGCAAGTCCAAGCCCCAGCCACCACAAACGCTGGCGCCAGCGTTGGGCAAGATGCCGGTCGGCATCCCTCACTATGCCGACGTGCAGCGCCTTGCCGGGCGCTTCGACGCGATAGCGGTCGAGCAGGGCATCGAGCTTGCCGGCATCCCTCAGAATGGCCGCGCCCGCGTCGCTTGCGGCAAAGACCGCGCCCGCCGCGCGTTCGGCCTGTGGCCATCGCCGCAAGTCGCCGCCATACGCTGCCGCGAGCGCCGCAAAGCGTTCGGCATCCATCGTCGGTGCGTCCCTGGATCGGTCAGACATCGGTCTTTCCCTTGCCTGTTGGTCCCTTGCCCGCTGGCATCGCGTGCCCGCGCGCGGCGATCATCGGAGCCGGCCGCCAGGCGGTGTCGGCAAGGCGCGAACGCTGCGCCTTCATCGCGGCGCGGTTCTCATTCATGGACACCGTCCCTGGCCAGGATCGCCTGCAGCGCCCTGCGGCCGCGCGAAAGCAGGCTCTCCAGGGCATCGACGCTGATCTCCAGGGTCGTGGCCGCCTCGATGTTCGACATGTCCTGATAGTAGACCAGGATGATGGCTTCGCGCTGGCGCGGCGCAATGGCTTGCAAGGCCTGTTCGATCCGCTGCGTGTCTTCCCGCGGCTGGGCATCCGGAAGCGGCGCCGGGTCTATCACCTCCGGCAGATCGTCTGTCACCCATTCGCGGCGGCGGCGCAGCCGGTCGTAGCAGAGGTTCAGCGTCACCCGGTGGATCCAGCTGTCGAAGCGGGCATTGCCGCGCCGCCAGCCCGAGGCATGGCGCCAGATTCGGACGAAGGTCTCCTGCGCGACATCCTCGGCCTCCGCCGCGTCGCCCAGCATGCGCACGGCAAGCGCCAGGATACGCGGCAGTTTGCGTGCGACGAGCGTTTGCACGGCCGCCGGATCGCCGGCGCCGACACGGCGAACCAGCTCCTCGTCCGGATCCGCGCTCATCGGCTGGCGCACCGCTGATGGTCATCGCGTGCCATTCCCCCCGTTCATTGCTCCGGCTTGGGAGCGGTTTTATGGCCCGGCATTTCGTCGACGCTCAAAACGCCGTCGCCATTCTTGTCAAGCCTGGCAAAGCGCTTGGCGAAGAAGGCATCGAGTTCGGCGCGGTCGATGAAGCCGTCATGGTTCGAGTCCGCGCGCGCGAAGGACTGTGTCGGGTCGCCCTTGGTGCCGCGCTTTGCCTGGAACGCCTCCCATTCCAGCAGGCTGATCTTGCCGTCGCCATCCGTGTCGGCGGCCATGACCGCCTTCTCACGCCGCTTCTGGAACTTGGCCAGGGTGATGTCGGGCCTGGTCTTTGAGGTGGCTGGCGCGGCAGCGGGGGGCGGTGCAGAAGGTGGCGTCGCGGCCGGAGGCTGTGTCGCCGTCTGGGCGAACGCCGTGGCGGTCAGCAGGCTCAAGGCAGCGGCAAGGATCGAACGGCGTATCATGCTGGCGTCTCCGGTTGGCGCGCTGCCACGTTGTGCCGTGGCGACGCTTCTCCCGTTAAACGCAGCGGCGGGAAAAATCCGTCGGTGACTTTTGTGCCGGCAGGCGAATGCCGCAACAATGCGCCCGATAGGGCGCTGCTTGCGCCATATTCGAACCCTTCAGCCGAAGGGCAGGAACTGGAGCAATTCCAGGAAAAGTGTGTACGGTTTTCCCGGGAAAAGCGCGTAGCGCTTTCCCTTGGGAATTGCGCAAGAACAAAGAGATAGAGCGTTTCGGCGTTTCCGCGAAGCGGTGAACCGCTCTATGTCGATTGGTCCGCCATCACCAGCTGGTCCGGCTTGAAGCCGGCATGCTGCGGGGTCCACACATCGCCCTCGCGGTTGAACCAATGGCACATATATGTGCCGGAGGCGGCACCGTCGCTTATCGTCATCTTCGGGCCTCCGGACTTCAGCCTGACGACGTCGCCGGTCTTGAAACTGTTGGGCATTTTTGCCTCCCATGCTGACGCCGGGAGTTTCACATCAAACCTCGGTCTCGACAATGGCGGATGCGTTCGGCCAGCATTGCGATCCACAGTGCCAGGCGGCGTTGGGGCCGGGCCCGGTCGGGTTGTAGACCCGGCCGCATATGCAGCAATGTCTCTTGCCTTGGTTGTCGAAATTGGATGTTGAAATTTCCGTTCGGCTGGCCGAGATTGGCATCTGCCGAGTATTGAGTGCGGCTATCGCTTCTGCGATGCTGCCGATCTGGTGCCATGAGTTTCGAAAGGGGTCTTATCGCGCTGTGATCAGAAGCAGAAAACTATAGCAACCCGCATGCATTCTCATGACGAATACAGTAGAGTTGCGACATTGAGTGAAAGGGAATTGAAGCGTCTGGGGAAAAGCGAAGGGTCCCATCGGAGCGCCGGAGGAAATGATTCGTCGCGTCATGGTTGCTGCCTCTCCCAATGATCAGGCCGCTGATCAACGACGGCTGGCAGGGAGAGTACATGCCCGGGAAGCATTGAGAGGAGGCCAGTTTGGCGAAGGCCAAGGGGATCGCTCTGGAGATTGCAGAGCATAGCGCAGCGAATCCCGATGCACGGAAGCCGCTGCGCAAGCGCTTGTTCGATCACCCGCTTCTCGTGGTTAAGCGGAAACTGTTATATCGCCTGCTGCACCCCCAGGCGCCACGGCACCCTGTGCCGCTTACAAAGCCGGTCCTCGTCGTAGGCTCCGCGCCTGTCTCAAACCCGCCGGTGGGTTTTCAGCGCGATGCTTTCACACTCTTTACCGTGAATGGCTCGCAGACCGTCACGGCCCGCTGGGAGATGGGGACCCCTGACGCGACATTTCTTTACGTCAACCAGCTTGACGCGACCAAGCCCAACGCTTTGGCCGTGCGCTCCGTCTTGACCGGCCAGGAAACCGATCTGCTCTGGATTGTGCGCGCACACCGCACGATGGAGGAATTGCGCTGCAACATCGCGGCTTTCAACTACCGCTGCCGCGACCTGCGCACGATGACCCGTCACCAGCGCATGGCGCTCTACGAAGCAGTGATGGGTGTGCCCAATTTCGAGATGCATCTGGAGGAGAAGTTCTCGACCGGGATCACGGCGGTCCTCTACGCCTTGCATAACGGCGCGCCGGCCGTGATCATCACGGGTATTGACCCGGGTTCGCACGGCCATGTGTACAACAAACTGAACATCGACCGGATGCACATCAGTTCCGACCGTGCCACCCTGCTGGCGCTGTTGGCGCTCGGTTTCCCCCTTTATACGAGCGATCCGCACGTGGCGGACTCGCTCGGTCTGCCACTCTGGACAGGCCAGGTCGGGAGATGTGAGGTCCAATAACCGGCTCGCCGCCATCATGATCGAGCTGCGCCGTCTCGAGCAAACCTGGTTACATCTTTCGTCTCCAGCGAGACCTTCGGGCGATAATGCCGGTCGCTCGGGAAACGTATGGTTGAAACGCTCCTGCCAACGCCAGACACACGGTATTGGCAAATGTACTCGGGTCTTCCGCTTGCAGTGCTGCCATGCTAGCTTCGGGTAAATTCACGCCAGAATCGCCACATGATACCAATCTACATTGGCTATGATCCGCGCGAATCGCGAGTTCTAGACGTAGCGCGATGGAGCGCCTACCGGCGGACAAGCACGCCGTTGCAGATACAGCCGCTCGTGCTCAAGGACCTTGTCGCCCAAGGAATCATGACGCGACCGATGGAAGTACGGGACGGTAAGCTCTGGTGCCCGATTTCCGAGGCGCCGATGGCGACCGAGTTTGCCATATCGCGCTTTGCCGTTCCGTTCATGAGGCAGAGCGGCTGGGCCATGTTCTGCGATTGCGACGTCCTGTTCCTGAAGGATCCGGTCAAGCTGCTCGATCTACTCGATCCCTCCTACGCGATCATGGCGGTCAAGCACCAGCAACGCGAGTCCGAAGCGGTCAAGATGGATGGGCAAACCCAGACGTTCTATCGCCGCAAAAACTGGTCGTCGGTGGTTTTGTGGAATCTGGATCATCCCGCCAACAAGCGGCTGACCAACGAGATGCTCAATACGTGGCCCGGACGTGACCTCCACGCCTTCAAATGGCTTGAGGACCACGAGATCGGCGAATTGCCGCTGGCATGGAACTACCTCGTCGGGGCTTCGGCTTCCGAACTCGACCCCGCCGATGTCTCGCTGGCGCACTACACGCTCGGCGGCCCTTGGTTCGCGGGCTGGTCCGGGACCACGCAATGGGACGAATTGTGGAGCCGGGAAGAGAGCATCCTGCGCGCGTTTGAGGAACAGGCGGTTCAGATCCCCGGATGAAAACTCCGCTTTCGGATCTCTTGCCAGCCTTCTCAAAGCCAATTCTTCGCCTGCCCAGGACCACGGGTCCCGCCTTGGTGATGGGATCGGCGCCGAATTTTCGCCTCCCGCAGGGACATGACGCCGATTGGGCACTTGTGACCGTCAATGCTTCCCAGCTTTTGGCGGAAACCGTCGGCCTCCCCGTTCCCGATATCGCCGTGATCCGCCGCGGCATTTTCGTCGATGCCAGCGAGCAGGATTTCTACAAGCGTGATCTGTTGAGAGGACGGCAGGCAAAGCATCTGATCATCCCAGTTTGGCCTGGCGTGGAGGACAAGCTGAAAGCCGGTTGTCGCACCTTCGACTATCGTTATGAAACCTTGCAGGCGCTTACCAAATGGCAGCTTGCCAACGTCGTCTGGCAGCTTAGCGGCAAGTATCATATGTTCCGCGGCTGGCACCGGAAAATCTCCACCGGAGCCTTCGCGATCATACTGGCGCGTTTCGCCGGTTTCGCCCCTGTGGTGGTCAGCGGGTTTTCCCTGTCCCAGGCCGGGCATGGATACGACACCCGAAATGCCTTTCGATACCACGCCGACGAAGATGCGGCCCTGCTTCGACGGGTGGTGAGAAGAGGCGAACCGATCTACGCGGAGGACAAAGACTTCGCTGCCGAAACTGGATTGCCCTTGTGGCAGGGACAGATGCCATGACGGCGACAGCGGACGGGGAAGTGGTGCCGCTTGCGTGACTCGAACACGCGACCCCATCATTACGAATGATGTGCTCTACCAACTGAGCTAAAGCGGCCCGGGAAGCGCTAGGCCTCCAAGATGGGCTGGGTGATAGACTCAACCGACGGCGAATTCAAGATGGGCGATTGCGAATTCAGGATGCGGCCCCGGCAATTCGTGTTGCGCGTCGTTCCGCCCGACACATCGCCGACAAAGCCCACTGCCACGCCCTTTACCGATCGGCCGGGACATGGCCCTGCCCGTGCCTATGTGCCGGCAAAGATCGATGAAGCATGTTGATTTCGTTGCCGGAATACCGCCAAGATGGACTTTGGACACTCCAACGAGGCAGAATGCGGACGCTCGCCCGTTGATTGATTGGTCGGCTGCGGCTAACGATCATGGCGAGGTTTGGGCAACGCACAGAGGGATCTCGCTTGGACGCAATCGAAAAAGCGATCCGGAACGCCCTCGAAAGAGGCAATGCCGAGGACCGCGCGTACCGCGAGAAGGTCTATCGCTCGGCTTTCGCCGCGCTCGACCGTGCGCTCCAGGCCAATCCCGGCGTGACGGTGGAACTCGCCATCAAGCGCCGCAAGGCGATACAGGCCAAGATCACCGAAATCGAATCCGAATTCCTGCCGGCGGTGCCGGATGTCGCTCCCCAGGCTGAGTCCGATGCACCGGCGGTCGAGCTTCCGGCGAGCCCGGTCGCACCCGCCGTAACCGGCGAGAGCGCCGCACCTCCCGCAGTTTCCCTCGACGAACCTGCACAGCCGGCTGCCGATGCGCCGCGCTCGCGCGTCTTGCCGGTCGTTCCAGACATCATGCCCGATGCGACCCTTCCCGGCGTGCCGTCCATCGATATGTCGGCTCCTGCTTCGTCCGAAGCCACGGCTGAAGTGGCGCCCGATCGCGACGAGAGGCGCATCAGGGGCCGGCGCCTGCCACTGACCGCCATCTTCCTAACCGTGACGCTGCTCGCCGCGGTCGGCATCGGCCTGTTTTTCGCCATGCAGACCGGCGTGTTCAAGACCCAGGCCCAGCTCGACACCGCGCCGCCCGAAGCGCCCCCGACCGTCGAGGACGACGATTTCACGCCGGCGGATGGCGAGACCGGGCCGGAAAAGCCTGGCGCTGCCGATCAGGCGCGCAACTGGATCAACGTGTTTTCGCCCACCGACCCGGCGCATGTCAGCGCTCCGTCGGATGCCAAGGCGGAAGCGATGAAGGACGATTCCGGGCCATTCCTGCGCATCCAGTCCGGCGCCTCCGGTTCGGCGATCAGCTTCGATGTCGGCCAAGGCGTGCTGGAGAAGCTCGCCGGCAAGCATGCCGTGTTCGATATCGTCGCCCGCGCCGAGGACGGCAAGGACACGCAGATCTCCATCGACTGCAATTTCGGCGAGCTCGGTGATTGCGGCCGCAAACGCTATGCGGTCGGCCAGCAGCGCAACGAATATCTGTTCGACGTGAAATTCCCCGACAAGCGGCCCGGCTCGGCCGGAACGATCGCCATCAACTCCGATTTCGACAAGCAGGGCAAGGCGGTCAACATCTACGAGATCCGCGTCTCCATCGAGCCTTGAGCGCCGGCACCGGAGAGGGTGCGATCAACGATCGAGCAGCGCCTGCAGCGTTTCGATGCGGTCGGCCTCGTTGGCGGGCTTGTCCCAGCGCAGCCGCGAGATGCGGGGGAAACGCATGGCGACGCCGGATTTGTGGCGCGTCGAACGGTTGAGCCCTTCGAAGGCGACTTCCAGCACCAGCCCGTTGTCACGGTCGGCGCGCACCGAGCGCACAGGCCCGAAACGCTCGATCGTGTTGTCGCGGACATATTTGTCGATCTGCCTCAATTCCTCGTCGGTGAAGCCGAAATAGGCCTTGCCGACCGGCACCAGTTCCTCCTCGCCTTCCGCTCCGGACCAGACGCCGAACGTGTAGTCGGAGTAGAAGCTCGAGCGCTTGCCGTGGCCGCGCTGGGCGTACATGAGCACGGCGTCCACCGTGTGCGGGTCGCGTTTCCATTTGAACCACGGGCCCTTCGGCCGGCCGGCGACATAGGGCGAATCCCAGCGCTTCAGCATCACGCCTTCGATGATCGGGTGCGGCGGCGCCCGGCGCAGTTCCTCCAGCGTCTGCCAGTCCGAGAACGCGACGAATGGCGAAAGATCGAAGCGGCTCGGGTCGAGCGTTTTCACGAAGCTTTCGAGGCGGCCGCGCCGCTCCCGGAAGGACAACCCCCGCAAATCCTCCGCGCCGACCTGCAAAAGGTCGTAGCAACGCATGAAAGCCGGATATTGCTGCTGCATCTTCAGTGACACCGTCTTGCGGTTCAGCCGCTGCTGGAGGTCCGAGAACGTCCCTGTCGCTTCCCGGGGATCGCCGACCAGCAATTCCCCGTCGAGCGTGGCCGAGAAAACCATCGCCTCGGCGAGGTCGGGAAAGGCGCCGGAGACGTCGTCGCCGGTGCGCGAATAGAGCCGGCGGATGCCGCCTTCCGACACCGCCTGGACGCGGATGCCGTCCCATTTCCACTCGGCCGCGTAGTCGGCGGGGTCGAGCCTGTCGAGATCGCCGTCACCGACCGGGTTGGACAGCATCACCGGCCGGAACAGTGCCCGCGCGGCCCTCTCGGGCTTTGCGGCCTTGCCTTCCAGCCATGCGAACAAGGCTGTGTACGGCGGCGACAGCCCGTGCCAGAGTTCCTCGATCTCGGCGACGTCGACTTTGCCGAAATCCGCCAGCGCCTGCTTGGCCAGCCGCGCTGACACGCCGATGCGCAACCCGCCAGTGACCAGCTTGATGATGGCGAAGCGGGCCGAGATGCCGGCACTGTCGAGCAGGTTTGACAGCACTTTCGGGCCGTCGGAGCGGCTCGCCGCCTGCAGCTTCGCGACCACCTCACGGAGCGTCGGCTCACGGTTCGGTATGGTTCCGGGCGTCTGCGGCCAGACCAGCGACACGGTCTCGGCGAGATCGCCGACATAGTCGTAGGAATAGCCGAACAGCACCGGGTCCATGCGTTCGGTCACCAGCATGCGCAGCATCGCCGGCTTGATCGCGGCGATGTTGAGATCGCCGGTGATGGCAGCCAGCGCCAGCCCGCGATCAGGATCCTCGACGCTGCGGAAATAATCGGTCAGCAGCGTCAGCTTGCCGTTGCGCGACGGCGTCAGCACAAGGCGGTCGAGCAGTTCGGCGAAGCGATTCATGCCATCAATCGCCCTCGTCCTCATACCCCACCAGATGCAGTGGCCGCGCCGCGATGCCTTCGAGTTCGCACCAGCGCACCAGCGCCTCCTCGCGGCCATGTGTCACCCAGATTTCCCCGGCCCCGGTTTCCTTGATCGTGGCGGTCAGTTCGTCCCAGTCGGCATGATCCGAAATGATCAGCGGCAGCTCGACGCCGCCCTGCTTGGCGCGCTGGCGGATGCGCATCCAGCCCGAGGCGAAGCAGGAGATCGGATCGGGAAAGCGCCGCGCCCAGCGATCGGCGAAGGCGGCCGGCGGGCCGACGACGATGGCGCCGGTGAAATCATCCTTGCTGGCGCTCTCCACCGTCGCCGGCTCGAGCGTGCCGAGATCGATGCCCTGGCGCTGATAATAGTCGCTGAGCTTGGCCAGCGCCCCGTGAATATAGATCGGCCTGTCGTAGCCGGTGTCGCGCAACAGCCGCATCACCCGTTGCGCCTTGCCCAGCGCGTAGGCGCCGATGAGATGCGAGCGTTCGGGGAACTGCGCCGCCGATTTCAGGAGCCGCGCGATCTCTTCCTCGTCCGGCGGGTGGCGAAACACCGGCAGGCCGAAGGTCGCCTCGGTGATGAACACGTCGCACGCGATCGGTTCGAACGGCAGGCATGTCGCGTCCTGCTGCCGCTTGTAGTCGCCGGAGGCGACGATGCGTATGCCCTGATGCACGACCGCGATCTGTGCCGAGCCCAGCACATGGCCGGCCGGATGAAAGCTGATGTCGACGCCGTTGAAGGCAATTCGCTCGCCCAGTCTAGCCGCCTGTGTCGTGCCTGCAAAACCCTCGCCATAGCGAAGCCCCATAATGTCCAGCGTCTGCTGCGTCGCCAGCACCGAGCCGTGGCCGGAGCGTGCGTGGTCGGAATGGCCATGCGTGATCAGCGCCCGGTTGACCGGCCGCACCGGGTCGATGAAGAAGTCGCCCGGCGGGCAGTAAAGGCCCTCGGGCCGGGGGTGGAGCAGGTCGCTGGCGCGCATTGTTCCAAGATAGTGGCTAATTCGGGCGCGGGAAGCCTGTTGCAAGGGACTGTTGACTCGTCCTACAGCCAACCCCCGGGCAGCAGTCAGGCAACGCACTCTGAGGCCTGCGGATGCTTCTGCTGCGAAAAAGCCCCAATCGCATGCCGGATTATGTCGGGGCAGTGTCGTACGGAGGGATTTTCCATGCGCTGGAACATGATGGCCTTGGCATCTTGCCTCGTTATGGCGGGCTGTGTCGGCAACTCCATGTCCGAGCGCCAGGACGAAAACGTCCAGTCCTCATTGCAATATGACAGCGTGCCATGCGGCCAGTTGCTGGCGCAACGCAACGCCCTGGCGCAGCAATACAATCTGTCGCAGCAGGCCAAGCCGACATTCTCCAACCCGGCGATGGGCTTCGGCCCGTTCATTCCGGATATCCGCTCCAAGACCAAGCGCGATGCCGACAAGGCAAGCGGCGAGATCGACGCCATGAACCGGTCCATTGAGCGCCGCGATTGCGGCAAGCCGGACAAGCAGAAGAAGTTCGCTCTGCCGGGCTGACGCATGTCGCCTGAGGCGGTCCCAATGACCATATTACAACGGTCTAATATCCCGCTTTGCGGTCCACCAGGTTCTCCAGCTTTTCGCCCCGCTCGAAGGCGTCCATCTGGCGCAGCATGATCGGCGCCAGGTGGACGGGATCGGATGTGGCCGCGGCATGCGGCGTCACGAATACTTTCGGATGGGCCCATAGCGGACTGGTCTTCGGCAGCGGTTCGACCTCGAACACGTCGAGGCTCGCTTCCTTCAGCGTGCCGTCGTCCAGCGCGCGCACAATGTCGGCGTCCTTCTGCAGGCGGCCGCGACCGGCATTGATCAGCACCGAGCCGCCAAGACCGTTGCGCTTGCGCAATTCCTTCAGCACGCCGTAATTGATGATACCCTTGGTATCCGGCGTCAGCGGCAGCAGCACGACCAGTATGTCTGTGGCATTGAGGAACGGGATAAGCCCGGCCTCGCCGCAGTAGGTCGCGACACCTTCCATCGGCCGGTCGGTGCGCGACCAGCCATTGACCGCAAAGCCGAGCGACAGCAGCGCCGACGCCGCCGCGCGGCCGAGACTGCCGAGCCCCATGATGCCGACAGAGATATCTTCAGCGGTGCGCTGCGCCGGCTCGTGCCATATCTTCTTCGGCTGCTGCGACCGGTACAGCAGGCCCTGGCGGTGATGATCGAGCACCCGCCAGACGACATATTCGGTCATGTGCTGGGCCAGGTTGCCGGCGACGACCTTGACGATCGGCACGTCCGGCAGGCTGGGATCGGAGAAGATGTGGTCGACGCCGGCGCCGATCGAGAAGATGGCGCGCAGATTGGGCAGCGATCCCAACAGGTTCGGCCGCTGCTTCCACACCACCGCATAGGTGATCGAAGGATCGCTGGCGCCGTCCGGCTCGAGCACCACCTCGCGCTCTGCGGACAGCAGTTCACGCCAGCGCTGCGGGTGAAAGCCGGTGACGGCAAGCAGGATTTTGCCTTTTTCCATTTATGGATTTTGTCCTGTTGTTCGGTTTGGAGCAATTGCGGGAGGGGTGCGCGGCGGCTTTCCGGCCGGAATTGCGAAGGAAGGAGTCACTCGCTGACGACCCCCGTCGGGGCGGTCTCTATCTTGAAGGCGGCCGAGATCAGCGCCCGAGTATAGTCGGTTTGCGGCTTTTCAAAAATCTGTTCGGAAGGACCGGCTTCGACGATCTGGCCATTGCGCATGACGATGACATCGTTGGCCAGCGCCCGGATGACCTTGAGATCATGGCTGATGAAGAGATAGGCGAGGCCATGCTTGGCCTGCAGGCTGCGCAGGAGGTCGACCACCTGCGCCTGCACGCTCATGTCGAGGGCCGAGGTCGGCTCGTCCAGCATGACGAAGCGCGGGTTGAGCACCATGGCGCGAGCAATGGCGACGCGCTGGCGCTGGCCGCCGGAGAATTCGTGCGGATAGCGGTTGCGCGTGGCCGGATCGAGCCCGACTTCCTTCAGCACGTCGACCACCTTGTCGTCGCGCTCGTCGAGGGACAGCTTCGGCTCGTGGATCTTCAAGCCTTCTTCGATGATCTCGGCGATGGACATGCGGGGGCTGAGCGAGCCGAAAGGATCCTGGAAGACGATCTGCAGTTCGCGCCTGAGCGGGCGCATGGCGTTGAACGAGAGCTGGTTGATGTCGCGCCCGTTGAATCGGATGGTTCCGCTAGACGAGATCATTCGCGCCAGCGCCAGGCCGAGCGTGGTCTTGCCCGACCCGGATTCACCAACCACGCCCAGCGTCTGGCCGGCCCGCACGGTGACGTCGATGCCGTCGACCGCCTTCACATGGTCGACGGTGCGCTGAAAGAAGCCCTGCTTGATCGGAAACCAGACTTTGATGTCCTTGCCGGTCATCACGGGTGCCGCGGCGCTGTTGGCCGCGGGTGGCTTGCCCTTGGGCTCGGCCGCAAGGAGATGGCGCGTATAGGCGTGCTGCGGATTGGCGAAGATGTCCTTGGTAGGCCCCATCTCGACGATCTTGCCCTTGGTCATCACGCACACCCGGTCGGCGATCTTGCGCACAATGCCGAGATCGTGGGTGATGAACAGCATCGACATGCCCTTGCGGCTTTTCAAGCCGGCCAGCAGCTCGAGGATCTGCGCCTGCACGGTGACGTCGAGCGCCGTCGTCGGCTCGTCGGCGATCAGGAGTTCCGGCTCGTTGGCCAGCGCCATGGCGATCATGACACGCTGGCGCTGGCCGCCGGACAACTGGTGCGGATAGGCGTCGAGGCGCTTCTGCGGCTCGCGGATGCCGACCTCGTTGAGCAGAGCCAGCGTGCGCGCCTTGGCCGCGCGGTCCGCCATGCCCTGGTGCAGCTTCAGGATCTCGACGATCTGCTGCTCGATCGTGTGCAGCGGATTGAGCGAGGTCATCGGCTCCTGGAAGATCATGGTGATCTTGTTGCCGCGCACCTGCCGCAGTTGCTTCTCGCTCATGGCGAGCAGGTCGGTGCCCTGGAACAGGATTTTGCCGGAGGGGTGGCTGGCGCTGGGATAGGGCAAGAGCTTCAGCACTGACAGCGCCGAAACCGATTTGCCGGAGCCGGATTCGCCGACCAGCGCCACGGTCTCGCCCTTGGCGATGTCGAAGGAGATGTGGTCGACCGCCATCGACTGCTGTCCGCCTTGCGCGAAGGCGACGGAGAGGTCCTGGACCGAGAGCAGTGGGGCTTCGCTCATCTGAATGTCTTGCGCGGATCGAAGGCGTCGCGGGTTGCCTCGCCGACAAAGACCAGCAGCGACAGCATCAGCGAGATGACGACGAAGCCTGATATCCCGAGCCACGGTGCGTTGAGGTTGCGTTGCGCCTGCTTGAGCAGTTCGCCGAGCGAGGCCGAGCCCGGCGGCAGGCCGAAACCGAGATAGTCGAGCGAGGTCAGCGTCGAGATCGAGCCTGAGAGCAGGAAGGGCAGAAAGGTCAGCGTCGCCACCATGGCGTTGGGCAACAGGTGCCGGAACATGATGGTGCGGTTGCGCACGCCGAGCGCGCGCGCCGCGTTGACATACTCGAAATTGCGCGCGCGCAGGAATTCGGCCCGCACCACCCCGACCAGCGCCACCCAGGAGAACAGCAGCATCAGCCCGAGCAGGATGAAGAAGCCCGGCGGCAATATGGCGGCGACGATGAGCAGGAGGTAGAGCACGGGAATAGCCGACCAGATCTCGATGAAGCGCTGGAACAGCAGGTCCGTCCAGCCGCCGAAATAGCCCTGCAAGGCACCCGCGCCGACGCCGATCAAAGCCGAGCCGGCGGTCAGGATCAGTCCGAACAGCACCGAGATGCGGAAGCCGTAGATGACCCGCGCCAGCACGTCGCGCGCCTGGTCGTCGGTGCCCAGCCAGTTCCAGTTACCGACACTGCAGGCCGGATCATCAGCCCCTTGCGGGTACTGGTTGCAGCGCGTCTTGGCGTCATACTGCCAGGACGGCTTGGCCGGGGCTGCTTCGGGAATGGCATTGTTGACGGTCTGGTAGGAATAGCGGATCGGCGGCCAGATCATCCAGCCATTGGCGTTGATCTCGTCCTGGATGACCGGGTCGCGATAGTCGGTGACGGCATAGAAGCCGCCGAACTTCTCCTCGGGATAGGCGACCAGCACCGGAAACAGGATCTCGCCCTTGTAGGAGGCGATGATCGGCTTGTCGTTGGCGATGAATTCGGCGAACAGCGACAGCACGAACAGGACAAGGAAGATCCACAGCGACCAGTAGCCGCGCCGGTTGGCCTTGAAATTCTCCAGGCGGCGCTTGTTGAGCGGCGAGAGAAACGGCCGCGGCATCCGCTCCGGCACGACCCCGGCGGTAACACTTGCCTCCGACATCAGACGTCTCTCCGCTCGAAATCGATGCGCGGATCGACCCAGGTGTAGATGAGGTCGGACAGCAATCCGACGAACAGGCCGAGAAGCGAGAAGATGTAGAGGTTGGCGAACACCACGGGATAGTCGCGTTCGACCACCGACCGGAAGCCGAGCAGGCCGAGCCCATCGAGCGAGAAGATGTTTTCGATCAGCAGCGAACCGGTGAAGAAGGCCGAGATGAAGGCGCCGGGGAAACCGGCGATGACGATCAGCATGGCGTTGCGGAAGACATGGCCATAGAGCACCTGTCGTTCCGAGAGGCCCTTTGCGCGGGCAGTCACCACATACTGCTTGCGGATTTCCTCCAGGAAGGAATTCTTGGTCAGCAGCGTCGTCGTGGCGAAGGCCGACAGCACCAGCGCCGTCAGCGGCAAGGTCATGTGCCAGAGATAGTCCGCGATCTTGGCCGGCCATGACAACTGGTCCCAATTGTCCGAGACGATGCCGCGCAGCGGGAACCAGTCCCAGAACGAGCCGCCGGCAAACAGCACCATCAGCATGATGCCGAACAGGAAGCCCGGAATGGCATAGCCGACGATGACGACGCCGCTGGTCCAGATATCGAAGGGGCTGCCGTCCTTCACCGCCTTGCGGATCCCGAGCGGGATCGAGATCAGGTAGGACAGAAGCGTGATCCACAGCCCGATCGAGATCGACACCGGCATCTTTTCCAGGATCAGGTTGAGCACCGAAATGTCGCGGAAATAACTGTCGCCGAAATCGAACCGGATATAATTCCACAGCATCAGGCCGAAGCGCTCGAGCGGCGGCTTGTCGAAGCCGAACTGCTTCTCCAGCTTCTTGATGAATTCCGGATCGAGCCCCTGCGCGCCGCGATATTTTGAACCGACGTCGCCGGCCGCATCGAAATTGCCGCCGCCCGCATCGCCGCCGCCACCGCCCAGACGGTCGCTGCCGCCCTGGTTCGTCAGCTTGGCGATGACCTGCTCGACCGGGCCGCCGGGTGCAAACTGGATGACGGCGAACGAGATCGCCATGATGCCGAACAGGGTCGGGATCATCAAAAGGATGCGGCGCAGGATATAGGCGCCCATCAGATGGTGCCCTCCCGACGCATGTGATTGGCGAAACCGTCGATGAACGCGCCTCTTTCCCCGTCACGATACGGCGAGAGGATGCCGGCAGGCCGGTGAGGGGCGGTGCTTACGCCCGCAAGAAATTCAGCCTTTGCCAATTTTTGCCGCCTTGCCCTTGTCGAACCACCACAGCGTCTCGACCGGAAAGCCGAAATCGGGCTTTTGCTCGACGAAGCCGAACATGTCCCAATAGGCGACGCGGTGATTCGCCAGATAGTATGTTGGAATCCAGTCCAGCCGCGCGCGCAAGACCCGATCGAGCGCTCTGAGCGCGGTGACGAGTTCGGACCGGCTTTGCGCCTTGCCGGCTGCCGCGATCAACGCGTCGATGGCCCTACTTTCCGTCCCGGGATAGTTGCGCTGCCCCGGGGTTTTGGCCATTCGGGAGGCATAGAGCATTTCCAGGCCGTCGTCTGTCGGCGTCGCCCCGATCGACCAATGGAGCAGGGTCAGATCAAAGTCGAAATCGTTCTGCCGCTGTTCATATTGCGCCGAATCGACCTGTCGGATCGAAGCGTCGATCCCGATCGCCTTCATATTCTCCGACCATGGGGTAAAGATGCGGACGATGCCATCCTCTTGCGCCAGCATCTCGACCCGCAGTCGCTCGCCCTTGTCGTTGACGACGAAATTGCCCGCCCGCGTCCAGCCGGCTTCCGCGAGCAGCCTCGAAGCCTCGCCAAGCAGCTTGCGGTCATGGCCCGAGCCGTCGGACGCACGCTGCATCACCGGCTCGCCAAACGCCTCCGGCGGCAACTCGGCCCGAAACGGCTCCAACAGGGCCAATTCCGCAGGCGAAGGCAGGCCTTCGGCCTTGTACTGGGACCGTTCGAAGTTCGATTGCGAGCGCTCATAGGAGCCGTAGAAGAGGGCCCGCTTCATCCATTCGAAATCGAAGCATCTGGCGATCGCCAGCCGCACCCGCTCGTCGCGGAATTGCGCACGACGCTGGTTCAGCGCGACAGCCTGCATGTCCGGCGACTTCTCGCCGGGAAATTCCCGCTTGACGACCTTGCCGTCCTTGAGCGCGGGAAAATCGTAGCCGGTCGCCCAGACCCGCGCGGTAAACTCCTCGCGAAAATGGGTGTCGCCTTTCTTGAAGGCTTCGAACGCCGCCTGTCGGTCGAGATAGAAGTCGATGCGGATACGGTCGAAATTGTACTGGCCGCGGTTCACCGGGAGATCGCGGCCCCAATAATCGGGCACGCGCTCATATTCGACTGTCTGTCCGGCGGCCACTCGCCCCATTTTGTATGGTCCGGAGCCGAGCGGCGGCGTCATCGTCGAGGCATTGAAATCATTGACCGCATAAAAGGCCTTGGACACGATCGGCATCGCCACGATCCTGAGGATGTTTTGCGCGGACTGTTCGCCGTTGAAGGTAAGGTTGAGGGTGAGCGGATCCACCGCGACCGCGTCGGTCATATACCGCAACGCTTGGGAAAGGTTCGGATGCCCTTGCTCTTTGTAGAGCTTCAACGCGAAGACGACGTCTTCGGCGGTCAGCGGCGAGCCGTCGTGGAAACGCGCTTGCGGTCGAAGCGCGAAGCGGAAGCCGTTGCGGTCTTGCGACAAGGTGACGGACTCGGCAAGCAGGCCGTAGACCGCATCCGGCTCGTCGAGCGCGCTTGCCATCAATGAATCGAAACAGAGTTCGGTGCGCGGCGGCGCATCTCCTTTCAACACCAGGGAGTTCAATGTGTTGAAGGTCAGGAAGCTTTGGTTGAGCGTAGCGTTCGGCGGCGCGAAATTCATCTGGCCGCCCTTGGGTGCGTCCGGATTGACGTAGTCGAAATGGGCGAAATCCGGTTTGTATTTGAGGTCGCCGTAGGCGGACAAGCCGTGCAGTTTGGTGCCGGTCGCAAGATTGGCAAAGGCTTTTCCGGGCAACAGGGCGGCGACAGCGGCGGCACTGCCCAGGGCCAGGAAATCGCGACGGGGCAGCACCGCCATCAATTGTTGCCCTTGTACTTGGCCGCCAGCGCCTTTTCCTTCTCCGGATCGATCCACCAGGAGTTCTGGTCGGCGCCGATATAGCTCGGCTGTTTGGCGGGAATGCCGAATTTGTTCCAGTAAGCCAGCCAGACCACGGCTCGATAGTACTGCGGCACGACGTAGTAATTCCACAGCAGCACGCGGTCGAGTGCATGGGTGGCGGCAACCAGATCCTCGCGGTCGGTGGCGAAGATGATGCGGTCGACCAGGGCATCGACGACCGGGTTCTTGATGCCGGCGTAGTTGCGCGACCCCGGCCGGTCGGCTGCTTTGGAACTCCAGAAGTCGCGCTGCTCATTGCCAGGCGATTCCGACTGGCCGAGTTGCCCGATAATGACATCGTAGTCGAAATTGTTGACCCGGTTGACATATTGGGTCTGGTCGATGATGCGCAACGTAGCGTCGACGCCGATCTTGCGCAGATTGGCGATATAGGGGCTGGAGATGACCTGGTCGGTGTCGTTCCAGCCGAGTATCTCGAACTTGAACGGCTCGCCGGTCTTGGCATTGACCATCTTACCGCCCTTGATCACCCATCCAGCCTTGGCGAAGAGGTCGACTGCCTGCTTCAGGTATTTCCGCTCGGCCTGCGGCGCATCGTAGACCGGCAGCTTGAATTCCTGGGTGAACAGCTCGGGCGGCAGCTTGTCGCGATACTGTTCCAGAATTTCCAGCTCCTTGCCTTGCGGCAAGCCGCTGGAGGCCAGTTCAGTTCCCTGGAAATAGCTGCTGGTGCGGGTGTTGAAGCCGTAGAACAGCGTACGGTTCATTGTCTCGAAGTCAAAAGGATAGGTCAGCGCGGCCCGCACCAGGCGGTCTTGGAACAGCGGGCGCCTCTGGTTGAGCATGAAAGCCTGCATCGGCTCTGGCGAGGTGGTCTTGAATTCCTGCTTGATGACATCGCCGGCCTTGACCGCCGGGAAATCATAGAATGTCTTCCAGCGCTTCGAACTGTTTTCCGGTTTGATGTCGTCAAGGCCCCCCTTGGTGAAGGCCTGCCAGGCGGCGTTGTCATCAAGGATGTAGGTGAAACGCTGCCTGTCGAAATTCTCGCGGCCGATCTTCACCGGCAGCTTGGCGCCCCAATAATCCGGCACGCGCTGCCAGACGATTTCCGAGCCCGGCTTGAAGCTGGCGATCTTGTAGGCGGCGGAGCCGAGCGGCGGCTCCAGCGTCGGCCTGGTGACGTCGCGCTTCTTGCCGTTGGCGTCGGTGCCTTCCCACCAGTGTTTCGGCAGCACGGCGAGATCACCCAGGATTTTAGGCAGCTCGCGGTTGCCCTTCTGGCTGAAATGAAACTCGACTTCGCGATCCGAGACGGCCACGGCATCCGTGACGTTCTCGAAATAGCGGCTGTACATCGGGCTGTTCGCCTTCAGCACCTGGAACGACCAGATCACGTCGTCGACGGTAATCGGCTGGCCGTCATGCCATTTCGCGCGCGGATCGAGCCGATAGGTCGCCGAGGAAAAGTCGGCCGGGTATTTGTAAGCGTCGGCGATCAGCGGATGGCTGACACTGCCCTCGTCGGTCGCCTGCTCCATCAGCGTGTCGTAGAGCAGGCCGCCGCCGAAGCCGACCAGGCCGGCGGCCGGCGAACCCTGCACGATATAGGGATTGAAGCTGTCGAACGTGCCCAGCACCACCGAATTCAGCGTGCCGCCTTTGGGCGCACTCGGATTGACGTAATCATAGTGCTGGAAATTGTCGCCGTATTTGGATTGGCCGATCAGCGATGATGTGGTGCGCCATTCATCGGCCAGGGCCGCCTGCAACCCCGCGGCCAGCAGGACCGCCGCCAGCAACGATTTGAGAAGCACTCGGCCAAGCGTCATCCACTGTCCTCTTCGCGATGCGTGCCATCATCCAGAAAGGCAATCTAGATGATTTGCCGCGCGTGAAAACCGCCATGCGCGGCTTTGTCGCCGCATATGCGGTTTCCTAACGAAAAAGCCGGGCTGAACCCGGCTTTTTCAAGGTCGTCGAGACGATATCCGGTTTATTGAGCAGGCGCCGGTGCCGGGGCGGCCGGAGCCGGTGCGGCGGGAGCCGCAGGCGCCGCCGGCTTGGCAGGAGCTGCGCCTTCGGCCGGCTTGGCCGGTGCGGCCCCTTCGGCGGGCTTGGCGGGGGCGGATGCATCGGCGGCAGCGCCCGGTGCTGGCAGCGGCTTGGGATTGTCCGAAAGCGTGCGCAGATAGGCGATGACGTTGGCCCGGTCCTCATCCTTGGGTAGGCCGGCGAAGCCCATAGCCGTGCCCTTCACGAATTTCTTTGGCGAGGTGATGAAGTGGTTGATGTTGTCGTAGGTCCACTTTTCCGTGCCGCCCTTGGAAAATTCCTTCATGCCGGCCGAATAGGCGAAGCCTTCATGCTCCGCGACGGGACGATCGATGAGATCCCACAGATCCGGGCCGACCTTGTTGGGGCCGCCCTTTTCGCCGGAATGGCAGGCCTGGCATTTCTTGAACACGGCGGCACCTGCCTCGACATTGGCGGTGGCCAGCAGATCGGCGATCGGCTTGGCTGCGGCGGCCGGCGCGGCAGGGCCGCCTTCGGCCGGTTCGGCGGCTTCGATGGCGAAGCCTGGCTTTTCCGGAGCGGGCGAGGCAAACAGCGCGTCCGACACGATGCCGACCGAGAAGACCACGAAAACGGTTCCGAGCAATCCGGCGAGCAGCTTGTTGACTTCGTTGGAATCCATACGCCCCTTGCTCCCTTTTCCGGCGGACCGAACCGTCCACTCCGTCCGTCGGTATCGAGACCTGCCCTCCAGAGCCGGTCAAATCGCGCGGAAACTAGGTCTTTTGCTCCGGCGTTGCAACACCTATAAGGGCGCTTCCAGTGAGACCTTTTGCCACTTTCCCCTCCTCGTTTTCGAACGCCCGCCAAACCGATGTCCACCTTGATCCTGATCCCCGCCCGCATGGCCTCGACCCGGCTCCCGGGCAAGCCGCTGGCCGACATTGCCGGCGTCCCGATGATCGTCCATGTCGCGCGCCGCGCCGCCGAGGCCGGGCTTGGCCGTGTCGTGGTGGCGACCGACACGCAAGGCGTGGCGGAAGCCGTGCGCGCGCACGGTTTCGAGGCGGTGATGACGCGATCGGACCACGAATCGGGTTCGGACCGGATATTCGAGGCCCTGACGGTGCTGGATCCGGCAAACAAGGTCGAAACCGTCGTCAATGTGCA
Source organism: Mesorhizobium sp. BR1-1-13 (assembly GCF_020165515.1). NCBI lineage: Bacteria > Pseudomonadati > Pseudomonadota > Alphaproteobacteria > Hyphomicrobiales > Phyllobacteriaceae > Mesorhizobium > Mesorhizobium sp. BR1-1-13. The sequence continues at coordinate 167,681 of NZ_JAIUIH010000009.1, read as the reverse complement.
GGGAGACCTGCCGACCATCGATCCCGCGATCATCGTGGCCTCGCTCAGGCCGTTCGAGGACAAGGCGGTGGACATCGCAACGCTCGGCGTCGAGATCGAGCGCGACGAGGAAAAGACTAATCCCAACGTCGTCAAGATCGTTGGCTCGCCACTGTCGGCCACCAGGCTGAGGGCGCTTTATTTCACCCGGGCCACCGCGCCCTGGGGCGAGGGCGCGCTCTATCATCACATCGGCCTCTATGCCTATCGCCGCTCGGCACTCGAGCGCTTCGTGGCGCTCAAGCCGTCGCCGCTGGAACGCCGCGAGCGGCTGGAGCAGTTGCGGGCGCTGGAGGCCGGCATGCGCATCGACGCCGAGATCGTGCGGTCGCTGCCGCTCGGCGTCGACACGCCGCAAGACCTGGAAAGGGCCAGGACGATCCTTTCAAACTGAGAGCCGAACCGGCACTCCCTCAACCGAGAATTGGCCATGCCTGAAAAGACCAACAGAATATCCTTCCAGGGCGAACCCGGCGCCAATTCCGACACCGCCTGCCGCAACGTCTATCCCTCGATGCAGCCGCTGCCGTGCCCGACCTTCGAGGACGCGTTCAACGCGGTCGAAACCGGCAAGGCCGATCTCGCCATGATCCCGATCGAGAACACCATCGCCGGCCGGGTCGCCGACATTCACCATCTGCTGCCGGAATCGAGGCTGCACATCGTCGGCGAGTATTTCCTGCCCATCCATTTCCAGCTGATGGTGCTGCCAGGTGTGAGGCGTGACGAGATCAAGACCGTGCACAGCCACATCCATGCGCTCGGCCAGTGCCGCAAATATGTCCGCAAGAATGGCTGGAAGGCGGTTGTCGCCGGCGACACGGCGGGCGCGGCCAAGATGGTCTCCGAGGTCAAGGACCGTACCATGGCCGCCCTGTCCCCGGCATTGGCAGCAGCGCTCTATGGGCTCGACATCATCGAGGAGAATGTCGAGGATACCGATTCCAACGTCACGCGCTTCGTCGTCCTGACCAAGAACAAGCAGTGGGCCGAACGCCCGTCGCCTGACGCCAAGATGATGACGACCTTCATCTTCCGCGTTCGCAACGTGCCGGCCGCGCTCTACAAGGCGATGGGCGGTTTCGCCACCAACGGCATCAACATGACCAAGCTCGAGAGCTACCAGCTCGGCGCCTTCACGGCGACATTGTTCTACGCCGACATCGAGGGCCACCCCGACGATCCGCTGGTCAAGCTGGCGCTGGACGAGCTTCGCTTCTTCTCGCGCGAGGTGCGGATCCTCGGCGTCTATCCGGCAAGTGAGTCACGCGAGCAGTGGAAGGTGGCGGATTAGACTCTTGGCCGCAGGCGCCAGCAGGCGACTTCAGCGGACTATCGCACACGTCTGGATTGGCCGAGCCTCCCCAGCCTCGTCATCCTAGAGCAATTCCAGGAAAAGTGCGTAGCGGTTTTCCGTCCGGAATTGCGTAAAAACAAGGAGTTAGAGCGGGTCGGCGATTCCATCAAACGCTGAACCGCTCAAGGGCGAAGCAGGAGCGCAGCTCCGTCGCGAAGACCCTAGGATCCATGCCGTAAACTGCAAGTGTCACGGCGGTGCAGAATTCTTTGAGTGAGCGTGTAAAGCGCCATTCTCAGCCGCCGATTTTTTCGGCTGACTTCATGGCATGGATCCTAGGGTCTTCGCGACGCCGCTTCGCGGCTGCTCCGCCTACGATGACGAAATTCATAGGGCCTTGCCAATCGCAGATGGTGTAGCCGTTGGAAGCCCAGCCATTGCGTTCATCCAATCTCAGCCCCAGCCAAGGGGCACATAGTCGATCTCCATGAAGGTCGCGACTTCGGGGATCCAGCGGTCGCGCACGAAGGCGACATGGTCGGGATGGTCGTTGTACCTGGTATAGGCGGCCTGGTCGGCGAATTCCATGGAGAAGCCGAACTGGTAGTCGTTCTTGGGGCTGACCTGACGCAGCTGTTCGAAATGGGTGACGCCCCTGATCGCCGAAAGGATTTTCTTGGCGTCGACCAGGAACCTTTTTTCCTCCAGCGAGTGCGGCGGATGCTTCAGCGTGAACACGACGGTATGGCGGATCATTTCCCTCTCCTGATTTCCATTATTCGCTGTCGACCCAGGCGCGGATCAGGTGGTGCGCGATGGCTCCCTTCGGCGGCGTGATCAGATTGCCCGGATGCTCCCTGGCCAACATCAGGCGCACCTCGTCGCGCAGGAACCAGCGGCAGTCTTCCAGCTCGTTGAGGTCGGCTTGGATGTCTTCATTGAGCGGCTCGCCGAAACAGCCGATCATCAGCGAATAGGGGAATGGCCAGGGCTGGCTTGCGTGGTAGACGACGCGGCCGAGCCGGATGCCCGCCTCCTCCAGTGTCTCGCGGCGCACCGCCGCCTCGATCGTCTCGCCCGGCTCGATGAAGCCGGCAAGGGCGGAGTACATGCCCGGTGCGAAATGCCGGCCGCGCCCAAGCAGGCATTTCTCGCGCGTCGCCGTCAGCATGATCGCCACCGGATCGGTGCGCGGAAAATGCTCGGTGCCGCAATTCGGGCAATGGCGCTTGTAGCCGCCGGCCCGCATCTGCGACTCGGTCCCGCATTTGCTGCAGAAACGATGGCTGGCGTGCCAGGCGAGCAGCGCGGCGCCCTGCGCCATCGCGCCGGCGGCCGCTTCGTCGATCAGGCCTTGCATATAGACCGAGCGGTAATCGATGGCCTTGACCGTTTCGGGAAGCTGTTCCGGCTCGAGGCCGGCGGTCACCGCCAGCACTGGGCCCTGGTCGGAGAATCCAAGCAGCACGCCGCTGCCGGGCAAGGTCTGGAAGGGCAGGCTTTCGGCGACGCCGAACCAGGGATCGAAGCCGCCGTCACGAACCTTCAGGTAGAGGCGGCCGCCTTGCATCAGAAGCAGCCTGGTTCCAGGATCGGCGAGCGCCTTGTCGACCGAATCGTCGGCGCGGTTCTCGGATTGTCGGTCGATACTGTTGCCGGCGAAGCCGACGAATTGGCTCGGCTCGCGCAAGGGCGCGTCAAACAGGCTAAAGCTCATGCGGACTCTGGGCGTTCGGGATGGACACGTTCGGGATGGACACGGGAAGGCTTATAGCGCCGCCCTTATCGTTTCGGCAAACCGGCGCAGCTCGGAGCGCTGATAGGGCTCGCGCAGGCCGTGCCCCCACACCGGGCCTGGCCAGCCGGGATCGCCTTCCGAACGGGCGATGACATGGATGTGCAGCTGGCGCACGATGTTGCCGAGCGCGCCGGTGTTGATCTTGGTGCAGCCGGTCACCTTCTTCAGCGCCTGCGCCACCATATTGGTCTCGAAGGTTAGCATTGTCTGGTCGAGCGGCGTCATGTCGTGGATTTCCTCGACGCCCGGCCGCTGCGGCACCAGAAGCAGCCATGGCCAGCGGCGGTCGTTCATCACGCGCAATTCACACAGCCCAAGCCACATCAACTGCTCGCTATCCGCCTCCAGCCGGGCATCCAGCGTGAATCCGGCCTTCAGGCCCGGCAACATCGGCGTTTCCCTTGCTTTTGGTGTTTTCCTCAGAGTTCATGAACGCTAGAGCGGCTGCATCGAGGCTGCAAGCGAATCTCGTGGCTGGTGCAGCCGATTTGCCTGCGCCCTTGCATTTCGTCGCGCAATTGCCGATATGGACGGCGGGAGGTTGGTGGTGGACGATCCACTCGCCAACCGGGTCAGGTCCGGAAGGAAGCAGCCCTAACGAGCCCGGAACGGGTCATTGTTCCAGCCTCCCACCTCATCGGCCCTTCTCGCGACGTTGACGACGCATTGCAGCGCGGGCGAAACTATGCGCAGGAATCGGCCGCCTTTTGGCGCGGCCATTTGGAGTTTTGCGGGCGAATGAGCGAAGCCGGAAATTCGGGACCAAAAAGCCTGGAGATAGGCAAGGCCGGCGCCTATCGCGTGCTGGCGCGCAAGTACCGTCCGGCGAATTTCTCCGAGCTGGTCGGCCAGGAGCCGATGGTGCGCACGCTCACCAACGCTTTCGCCACCGGCCGCATCGCCCAGGCCTGGATGTTGACCGGCGTGCGCGGCGTCGGCAAGACCACGACCGCGCGCATTCTCGCGCGGGCCCTGAATTATAAAACGGCAACAATCGACCAGCCTTCCGTCGACCTTGCCGTGCTGGGCGAGCACTGCCAGGCGATCATGGAAGGCCGCCATGTCGACGTCATCGAGATGGATGCCGCCTCGCACACCGGCATCGACGACATCAGGGATATCATCGAACGGGTGCGCTACGCGCCGGTCTCGGCCCGCTACAAGGTCTACATCATCGACGAAGTGCACATGCTGTCGACGCAGGCCTTCAACGGCCTGTTGAAGACGCTTGAGGAGCCGCCGCCGCACGTCAAGTTCATCTTCGCCACCACCGAAATCCGCAAGGTGCCGATCACCGTGCTGTCGCGCTGCCAGCGCTTTGACCTGAGGCGCATCGATGCGGCTGTGGTGAAGGCTGATCTCGCCCGGATAGCGGGCCTGGAGGGCATCGAGGCGGACGACGACGCGCTGGCAATGATCGCGCGTGCCGCCGAAGGGTCGATGCGCGATGCTCAATCGATTTTCGACCAGGCCATCGCGCATGGCGGCGGTGCGGTCAGCGCCGAAGCCGTGCGGGCGATGCTGGGCCTTGCCGATCGCGCCCGCGTCGTCGATTTGTTCGAACATGTCATGAAGGGCGATGTGGCCGCGGCACTGGCTGAATTGCGCGCGCAATACGACACCGGCGCCGATCCGGCCGCCGTGCTGACCGATCTTGCCGAATTCAATCACCTCGTCACCCGGCTGCGCTTCGTGCCGGCCGCCGCCGACGACGCAGCGCTGTCGCAGGACGAGCGCGAGCGCGGCGCCGATTTCGCTCGGACGCTCTCGATCAAGGTGCTGTCGCGGACGTGGCAGATGCTGCTCAAGGGCATCCCGGAGGTGCAGTCCTCGAACCGGCCGGTAAGTGCAGCCGAGATGGTGCTGATCCGGCTGGCGCATGCGGCCGACCTGCCGACGCTGGACGAGGCATTGAGGTCGCTGAAGAACGGCCTGCCGGCGCCGGGCGCCGCGCCGCGTTCGAACGGCGCGCCGGCGAGCCCCGGTAATGGCGGCACGTCCGGCGGCAACGGCGCCAGCGCAGTGGCGCAGGCGCGCATGCCCGGCGGGTCGGGCGGCGCGCAGACCATGCGGCTGGTGGAGGCCGCGCCCGCTCCGGCCGCCTTCGTTGCGCCTGTACAGCCGGCGCCGGAGGCGCAGCCAATACCGCTGAAATCGCTGGCCGATATTGTCGCCCTTGCCGACGCGCAGCGTGACATCGCCTTCAAGGTGCTGGTCAAGCGCTGCATCCGCCTCGTGCGCATCGAGCCCGGCCGCATCGACGTCAGCCTGACCGACGATGCGCCCAAAATGCTGCTCAACGATTTGACGACCAAGCTGCGCGCCTGGACCGGTCGCAACTGGCTGGTGTCGCTGTCGAAGGAAGAGGGCGGCCAGACGCTGGCCGAAATGGAATCGACCAGGCGCGAGAACGCTTTGCTCGATGCCAAGAGCGATCCGACGGTCGCCGCCATCCTGGCTCGTTTTCCTGGTGCCAGGATCATCGACGTGCGCATTCCCGATGCGCCGGAAGCCGACGCGGTCGAAGCCGAAGTGCCGGTCGAGCCGCCGGCGGATGACGACGAACCCTGACGAAACCACGACTCTGCAAAGGATCGGACCATGAAAGATCTTCTCGGCCTCATGGGCAAGGCGAAGGAAATGCAGGCCAAATTCCAGGCCATGCAGGACGAGATCGCCACAGTCGAAGCCGTCGGCCAGGCCGGCGGCGGCCTGGTCATCGTCACGTTGACCGGCAAGTTCGAGATGAAGTCGCTGAAGATCGACCCGTCTCTGTTCAAGGAGGATGAGGTCGAGATCCTCGAAGACCTGCTTCTGGCCGCCCACAATGACGCCAAGGCCAAGGTCGAGCAGATCATGCAGGAAAAGACCAAGGCGCTGACCGCCGGCCTGCCGATTCCGCCGGGAATGAAACTGCCGTTCTAAATGCATGTCGCCGTGCGATGGTTTTGGGGATAACGACATGCATAAAGCCAAAGACTAGTTGGCCATGGCCGAAGAGCCGTCCGAAAGGCTGATCGAGCAGCGTATCCGCAACAGGATCTACGAGATCCTGGAAATCCTGGCCGATTCTGATGCCGGCGTCGATCTCGTCGGCATCAAGGGCTATTTCAACCTGTTCGAGGATTTCGTGCATCGCCCCTCGATCGAAGCGGGCACCTCGGCGCTCTCGAAGGAAGAACGCGCCATCGTGCTGGAGATCGCGGATTTCCTCGAGGCTGCCGGGGAGGCCAACCCCGATTTCACCAGGTCCGAGTTCATCGACAGCGACTGGCCGGGAAAGATCGCACCGGTCGCCCGGAATGCGCGAGCATTGTTCCTGAAGCGCGGGCTGTTCTCGGAGAAATTCGAAGAAATTGAGCCAGGACGGCCGGCTGCGATTTCAGCCGGGCGATAATGCATGTCACCCAAAAGCGGTCTCGGCATGGACAAGGGCTTGCATAAAACAAAGGCTTGAAGCCCGGATCTTGCCACGTAACTGTGCCAGTTTGGCAACAGCATCTCGCTAATAACGTTTTAGCCATCATTTTGCCCGAAAGTGTCTCATTCTTGCCGCAGCCTGGGGGCGGGCATCGAAGTGAGAGGGTTACCTGTTGATTGCCACGCGATGGAAGACGCCGCTGTTGCTCGGCGTCGTCACGTCTCCCCTGTTCCTGGCCGCTTGCAGCCAGACCGCGTCACACGGCATGTCCAGCCTGACCGACGCCATCACGCCGAGTTTCCTGAGCTCCCGCGGCTACCACACGCCGAAGGACAGGGAATGCCTGGAAAGGGCGATGTTCTTCGAATCCAACCGGTCGAGCCGCGATGGCATGATCGCCGTCGGCACTGTCGTGATGAACCGGCTGCGCTCCGGCAAGCATGGCGACACCATCTGCGCGGTGGTGGGCGAGCGCGGCCAGTTCGCGCCCGGCGTCATGACCAGGCCGATGAATTCGCGTGCCATGCCCGATGTCGAGGAAGCCGCCGACGCCGTGCTCAAGGGCGAGCGCAAGGCCAAGCTCAAGAACACGATGTATTTCCACACCGCGGGCCTGCGCTTCCCATACAAGAACATGCATTACACCATGGTCGCCGGCGGCAATGCGTTCTACGAGAAGCGCGGCCGCAACTGGCAGCCGCTGCCGGACGAACCGACGGTCGCGGTCGCCTCGGCCGAGCAGCCGGCAGCCTTGCCCGGAGTTGCCGCGACTCGTGTCGCTTCCGCCGAGCCGGCCAAGACATCCGATCGTACCGCTGCGGCCTACGTGACTGCCGCCGCGGAGCCGGTGCGCTCCGTCAAGCCGGCCCAGCAGGCCTACGTGACGGCATCGGCTGCGCCGGCCGCAAAGTCTGCGCGCCTCCAGGAGAAGCCGACGATAGTGGCGATGCAGGAGCCGATGGAGGAACCCGATGCCGCTCGTTTTGGCGGGACCTTGAACACGAAGGTCATTTCCTCGGTGCAGGGTGCGCCGCAGGAAGCGGCGATGGGGTTCCAGTCGACGCCTGAAAACACCGATGCCATCGGCGCTATGATCGTCAGCCAGAGCCGTCCGCTCGAAACCAACTGAGGCGGGCCGCACTTACGGCCTGCATGCGCTGGTTGGAGATGCGTTCCGGACGCAAAACCGCTTCGCACTTTTGGTGGAATTGCTCTAGATCAGGCAATGTCCAAGCGAATCGCGGGTCCCGAGATCGAACGCCTGATCCAGCTCCTGGCCAAAGTGCCGGGGCTCGGTCCCCGTTCGGCCAGGCGCGCCGCGCTGCATCTGATCAAGAAGAAGGAACAGCTGCTGTCGCCGCTCGCCGCCGCCATGGGCGAGGCAGCCGACAAGGTGCGCATCTGCTCAACCTGCGGCAATGTCGACACGTCTGACCCCTGCATGATCTGCAGCGATCCGCGCCGTGACGCCGGCACGCTGATCGTCGTCGAGGACGTCTCTGATCTGTGGGCGCTGGAACGGGCGGCGGCGATGAACGTGCGCTACCACGTGCTGGGCGGCACGCTGTCGCCGCTCGACGGCATCGGCCCCGATCAGCTCAACATCCGCTCATTGGTCGACCGCGTCGCCGGCGGCGAGGTCAAGGAGATCATCCTGGCCGTCAATGCCACGGTGGAGGGCCAGACCACAGCCCATTACCTGACCGATCAATTGTCCGGTTTCGAGGTGAAGATAACGCGGCTGGCGCATGGCGTGCCGGTCGGTGGCGAACTCGACTATCTCGACGAAGGCACCCTGGCGGCAGCGCTGCGCTCCAGGACGGCGTTTTGACAGATTGCGGGGAAGGATGCTTGTCACGATGATCCCGCATCCTCAAAAGTTGGCGTTCCGTGGCGCGGGGGGCGCGACAGAACGCGACTTTCGCAAATTTGGTTTTGCATTCCTCTTGGCTGCGCTCGCTGCACTGTTCCTCTCCACCCCCGCCTCGGCCGCCAAGATCGACGACCAGTTCCGCGCCTGGCTTCGGAGCGATCTGTGGCCTGACGCCAAGGCCAAGCGCATTTCCAAGCAGACCTTCGATGCCGCCTTCGACGGCGTCACACCCAATCTCAAACTGCCCGATCTTGTCATGCCCGGCGAGAAGCCGAAGACACCGCAGAAGCAGCATCAGGCCGAGTTCGGCTCGCCCGGCGCCTATTTCGCCGAGAAGACCATCCGCGCCGTCACATCGGGCGGGCGGACGCGCGAGGCGGCCAACGCCAGGACGCTCGCCGCGATCGAGAAACGCTATGGCGTGCCGGGGGAGGTCCTTTTGGCGATCTGGGGCCGCGAAACAGGCTTCGGCGCGGCGAAGATGCCTTATGACGCCTTCGAGGTGCTGGGTACCAAGGCGTTCATGTCGACGAGGAAGGACTTCTTCCGCACCGAGCTGTTGGCGGCGCTCGAGATCGTCCAGCGCGGATTGGCCCCGGTGAATGCGATGAAATCGTCCTGGGCAGGCGCGCTCGGCCAGCCGCAGTTCATGCCGACATCGTTTCTCAAGCATGCCGTCGATTTCGATGGCGACGGGCGTGTCGACATCTGGAGCTCGACGCCTGACGTGCTCGCCTCGATCGCCAATTATCTCGTCCATTATGGCTGGGTGAGGGGACGTGGCTGGGGCTTCGAAGTGACCGTGCCCGAGAGCGTCTCCTGTTCGCTCGAAGGCCCCGACCAGGGCAAGACAATCTCGCAATGGGCCGCAATGGGCATCAGGCGTGTCGGCGGCAAGGCATTCCCGGCGAGCGAGCTGAAGGCGGAGGGCTTCCTGCTGATGCCGGCCGGCCGCAGCGGCCCGGCCTTCATCGCTACACCCAATTTCTACGTGCTGAAGCAATACAACACCAGCGACCTCTATGCCCTCTTCATCGGCCATGGCGCCGACCGCATCGCCCATGGCGATGCCAATTTTTCCGGCAGCTGGGGTGCGGTCGGTGACCTCCACCGCTCCGACATCGCCGCCCTGCAGCGGGCGCTGGAGGCCAAGGGCTACGATGTCGGCAGCGCAGACGGACTGCCCGGCTTCAAGACCCGCCGCTCGATCGGCGCCTGGCAGGAAAAGAACGGCAAGCGCGCCACCTGCTTCCCCGATGCCGGGTTGGTTGCCGCGCTGAAGTAACTCCCAAATCTGGGTTTTTCTCGACTGCCGGCCTCTGTTGGCCCTTCGCCTGCTCCGGCTCGCCCGCCTGCCACTATGATCCAGTGAGCCGGCGCATAAATGCTCGTTGCCCGCCGCGAGGCCGCCGGATATGCTGTTGACCAACTGGACAAAAACCACGACGGTAAGTGGTCAAAGGGGGCCCTTGTCGGCCTGGAAAAACACCGCAACCCTGAGCCGGGAACTCAGGTCAACAAAACAGGGAACAGTCACCATGATGATGGAAAAGCTTGCTCTACGATCCCGCATTCTGCTTGCGGGTGCCGCCATGTCGGCGCTGCTTCTGGCGGGAGCGCCGGCTGGCGCGGTCACACCAGCCGACACGCTGGTCGAAGGCTTCGCCATCGACGACATCATCTCCATGGATCCGGGCGAGGCGTTCGAGCTGTCGACCGCCGAGGTCACCGGCAACACCTATGACCTGCTGGTCCGGCTCGACCTCAGCGACACCTCCAAGGTCAAGGGCGATCTCGCCGAAAGCTGGACTGTCTCGGACGATGGCCTGACCTATACGTTCAAGCTCAAGCCCGGCCTGAAATTCGCCTCGGGCAACCCGATCACCGCGGCCGACGTCGCCTATTCGTTCGAACGCGCCGTCAAGCTGGACAAGAGCCCGGCCTTCATCATCGGCCAGTTCGGCATCAGCGGCGACAATGTCACCGAAAAGGCCAAGGCGGTCGACGACAGCACCTTCCAGTTCACCGTCGACAAGGCCTATGCGCCGAGCTTCGTGTTGAACTGCCTGTCGGCCACCGTCGCCTCGGTCGTCGACGCCAAGCTGGTCAAGGAACATGTCGCGGCGGTCACGCCGAGCGCCGACTACAAATGGGACAATGATTTCGGCAATGCCTGGCTCAAGACCGGCTATGCCGGCTCGGGCGTCTACAAGCTGCGTGAGTGGCGCGCCAACGAGGCCGTCGTGCTCGAACGCAACGACAATTACTACGGCGAAAAGGCCAAGCTTGCCCGCGTCATCTACCGCAACATGAAGGAAAGCTCGGCACAGCGCCTGGCGCTCGAGGCCGGCGACATCGACGTCGCCCGCAATCTCGAGCCGAACGACCTCGACGCCATTGCCAAGAACGCCGACCTCACCACCACCAGTGCGCCGAAGGGCACTGTCTACTACATCAGCCTCAACCAGAAGAACCAGAACCTCGCCAAGCCCGAAGTCCGCCAGGCCTTCAAATATCTGGTCGACTATGACGCGCTGAGCTCGACCATCCTCAAGGGCATCGGTGAAATCCACCAGACTTTCCTGCCCAAGGGCGTGCTCGGCGAACTGGACAAGAACCCGTTCAAGCTCGACGTCGCCAAGGCCAAGGAACTGCTGGCCAAGGCAGGCCTGCCCGACGGCTTCAGCGTGACCATGGATGTGCGCACCGGCCAGCCGACAACCGGCATGGCGGAATCGATTCAGCAGACGCTCGGCCAGGCCGGCATCAAGCTGGAGATCATTCCCGGCGACGGCAAGCAGACGCTGACCAAGTACCGCGCCCGCAACCACGACATCTATATCGGTCAGTGGGGCCAGGACTATTTCGATCCGAACTCCAATGCCCAGACCTTTGCCTCGAACCCGGACAATTCGGATGAGGGCAAGTCCAAGACGCTGGCCTGGCGCAACGCCTGGGACATTCCGGACCTGACCAAGCAGACCGAAGCGGCTTTGCTGGAGAAGGATTCGGGCAAGCGCGCCGACATGTACAAGGATCTGCAGCAGAAGATCCTCGACACCAGTCCCTTCGTCATCATCCACCAGCAGCTGGAAGTCGCCGGGTTGCGCAAGAACCTCAAGGGCTTCGCGCTCGGCCCGAGCTTCGACACCAATTTCGTTGGGCCGGTTTCCAAGGAATAGCGCCGGCGGATGAGCGTAGCTGAAAATCAGGCGGCGGCAGGGCGCGGCAGCGCCCGTGCCGTCGCCATTTTCTCATCGATCGGCCGCTTCCTGGTGATCGCGATCACGACCTATCTCGGTCTGCTCGCGGTGACCTTTTTCATCGGCCGCGTCATTCCCATCGACCCGGTACTGGCCGTGCTCGGCGACCGGGCGCCGGCCAATGTCGTGGAACGCACGCGCCGCGAGATGGGTCTCGACCTGCCGCTGGTCGAGCAGTTCTATATTTATGTCAAAAATGCCCTCAATGGTGATTTCGGCACCTCGGTGCTGACCACCAATCCAGTCATGACCGACATCCGCCGCGCCCTTCCGGCGACGACGGAACTGGCGACGTTGGGGACGCTGATCGGCGCGCTGTTCGGCGTGCCGCTGGGTGTGCTGGCCGCCGTCAGGCGCGGCAGCATCATCGACCAGGTCGTCCGCGTCATCGGCCTGATCGGCTATTCCGTGCCGATCTTCTGGCTTGGCCTGCTCGGGCTCGTCCTGTTCTACGCCAAGCTGCAATGGGTTGCTTTCCCGGCACGGCTCGACGTCGTCTATGAATACACCTTCACGCCGATCACTGGTTTCTATCTTCTCGATTCGGCGATGCAGGGGCAGTGGGATGTCTTTTGGGATGCCTTCCGCCACATCATCCTGCCGGCCTCGCTGCTCGGCTATTTCTCGCTCGCCTATATCAGCCGCATGACGCGCTCCTTCATGCTCAACGAACTCACCCAGGAATACATCGTCGCCGCGCGCGCCAAGGGCCTGTCGGAAACCCGCATCATCTGGGCTCATGCATTGCGCAATGCCGCCGTGCCGATGGTGACCGTGATCGCGCTCTCCTATGCCGGGCTGCTGGAAGGCTCGGTGTTGACCGAGACGGTCTTCTCCTGGCCTGGCATCGGCCTCTACATCACCAATTCGCTGCAGAATGCCGACATGAACGCGGTGCTCGGCGGCACCATCGTCATCGGCTCGGTCTTTATCGGCATCAACCTTTTGTCCGACCTGCTCTACCGCGTGCTCGACCCGAGGACGAAATCCGCATGAGCGCCGAGGCCATCCAGAGCCGCCGTGACTGGCTGCTCAGCGAGCGGCCGGCCTCACGCATGCAGGCAAGGCTCGGCCGCGCCTATGTCGCGTGGCGGCGTTTCTCCGCCAATCGGCTGGCCTTTCTCGGCCTGCTCATCATCATCGCGCTGCTGGTCATTGCCGCCCTTGCCGGGGTGCTGGCGCCTTATTCGCCGACTTTCGGCGATCTGAAGAATGCGCGCCTGCTGGCGCCAAGCGCTGAGCACTGGTTCGGCACCGACGATCTCGGCCGCGATATACTCTCGCGCATTCTCTACGGTTCGCGCTGGACGCTGTATGTCGTCATCCTGGTCGCCATCATCGCCGCCCCCATCGGCCTCGTGGTCGGCACCGTCGCCGGCTATGCCGGCGGCTGGACCGATGCCATACTGATGCGCATCACCGACATCTTCCTCGCTTTCCCCAAGCTGATCCTGGCGCTCGCGTTCGTCGCGGCCCTCGGCCCCGGCATCGAGAACGCGGTGCTCGCCATCGCCATCACCTCCTGGCCGCCCTATGCCCGCATCGCGCGTGCCGAAACGCTGACCGTGCGCAATTCCGATTACATCAAGGCGGTGGAACTGATGGGCGCCTCGCCCTTCCGCATCGTGCTGCGCCATATCATGCCGCTCTGCATTTCCTCGCTGATCATCCGGGTGACGCTCGACATGGCCGGCATCATCCTCACCGCCGCCGGCCTCGGCTTCCTCGGGCTCGGCGCGCAGCCGCCGCTGCCCGAATGGGGCACGATGATCGCTTCGGGCCGCCGTTTCGTGCTCGACCAATGGTGGGTGGCCGGCGCGCCGGGCTTCGCCATCCTGATCGTCAGCCTCGGCTTCAACCTGCTTGGCGACGGCCTGCGCGACGCGCTCGACCCCCGGAGCGGCGACCAATGAACGCTAACAGCAAGACGCTGCTCGAAGTCGACGATCTGCGCGTCACCTTCCCGACGCGCACCGGGCTGATCGAGGCCGTGCGCGGCGTCTCTTTCTCGCTCGGCCGCGAAAGGCTGGGCATTGTCGGCGAGAGCGGCTCGGGCAAGTCGCAGACCGGCCGCGCCATCATGGGGCTGACGCCGCCACAAGCGCGGATATCGGCTAATAAATTGGCGTTCGACGGCATCGACCTGCTCGGCGTCTCGGCGCGCGAGCGCCGCGCGCTGCGGGGCAATCGCATCGCCATGATCCTACAGGATCCGAAATATTCGCTCGACCCGGTGATGAGCATCGGCCGCCAGATCGTCGAGACGCTGCGCACGCATGAGAAGGTCTCCAAGGCCGAGGCGCGGGAGCGCGCGCTGGCCATGCTGGAAGCGGTGCAGATCCGCGACCCCCGGCGTGTCTTCGACCTGCATCCGCACGAGGTCTCGGGCGGCATGGGCCAGCGCGTCATGATCGCCATGATGCTGATCGCCGGGCCGGAAATGATGATCGCCGACGAACCGACCTCGGCGCTCGACGTCACCGTGCAACTCGACGTGCTCGGCATTCTCGACCGGCTGGTCAGCGAGCGCGGCATGGGGCTGATCTTCATCTCGCACGATCTGCGCCTGGTCTCGTCCTTTTGCGACCGCGTCATCGTCATGTATGCCGGCAAGGTGGTGGAGCAACTCAAGGCCTCCGAACTCGGTCGCGCCCAGCATCCCTACACGCGCGGCCTGCTCAACTGCATGCCCAAGATCGGCGCCGATCGTCACCCGTTGCCGGTGCTCGACCGGAAGCCGGAGTGGGCGGCATGACCTCAGCAATCGCCGTCGACGGGCTGGAGGTCATCTTCGACCGCTTTCGCGCGCTGAAGGGCGTCCGCCTGGACGTGCAGCCGGGCGAATCCTTCGGCCTGGTCGGCGAATCCGGCTCCGGCAAATCGACGCTTCTGAGGGCGATCGCCGGCCTTGCGCCGGTCGCTTCGGGCAGCATCACGGTCAACGGCAAGAAGCTCGGCGCGCGCCGCGACAAGGCCTTTTACCGCGAAGTGCAGATGGTCTTCCAGGATCCGTACGGCTCGCTGCACCCGCGCCAGACCATCGACCGCCTGCTGCAGGAGCCGCTGGCCATCCATGGTTTTGGCGACGGCGAAAAGCGCATCCAGCGGGCGCTGGACGAGGTCGGCCTCGGCAGCGGCTTCCGCTTCCGCTACTCGCATCAATTGTCGGGCGGCCAGCGCCAGCGCGTGGCGATCGCGCGCGCGCTCATCCTCGAACCGTCGATCCTGCTGCTCGACGAGCCGACCTCGGCGCTCGATGCCTCCGTGCAGGCCGAGGTGCTCAACCTGCTCGAGGAGGTCCGCCGGCGGCGCAAGCTCACCTTCCTGATGGTCAGCCACGACCTCGCCATCATCACCCATATGTGCGAGCGGCTGATGGTGATGCAAAGCGGCGAGGCGGTGGAGAATTTGGCAGCGAACGACCTGGTCGAACGCCGTGTTTCGAAGGACTATACGCGCAATCTGCTCAGGGCATCCGAGGGGTTCGTGAGAGTGTAGCTCTCCTCACGAACGCCATGTCCTTCGACCTGCCTCACATCTCCGCAGCAACAGTACGGTCTTCCACCGCGCCATTCCGTTCCTGCTTCGGCTCCTTGATTCTGAACCACGTCAAGTAAAGCGCTGGCAGGAACAACAGCGTGATCGCGGTGCCCGCGATGATGCCGCCCATCATGGCAGCCAGTCCGGCCGTGCCGGTTTCTCATGATAGGAATTTTTTCTTGACGGGGTGAAGGCAACTATGGTAGATATTCAGTCATGGTGCTGAGTTGCGCCAAGGGACCCGCCGCACAGGCGGGTTTTTCCGTCCAATGCTCCTCAACAGCGCGCCGCGAAGGCTCCGAACCCGTTAACGCGGTCCGTTGCCCTGGTACAGGTGTCGCCGGCTGGTCAGGCGCGATACGTCAGGCCCAATCGACTGCCGGCGGTGCCGACTTGAGGAAAACATGAAATAAGCCCAGAAGACATCTGATCAAGCAGAACGGGCGCCGGCCCTATGAGGGACATCATGAAGAACTCAGCCATTTCCGAACGCAAGAGCCAGTCGATCTCGCGCGGTGTCGGCATGACCACGCAGATCTATGCCGACCGGGCCGAGAACTCGGAGATCTGGGATGTCGAGGGCCGACGCTATATCGACTTCTCCTCCGGCATCGCCGTCGTCAACACCGGCCATCGCCACCCCAAGGTCATCGAGGCGGTCAAGGCGCAGCTCGACCGCTTCACCCACACCTGCCACCAGGTGGTGCCCTATGAGAGCTATGTAAGGCTGGCCGAACGGTTGAACGGCATGCTTCCGGGCAAGTTCGAGAAGAAGACGATCTTCGTCACCACCGGCGCCGAGGCGGTCGAGAACGTCATCAAGATCGCCCGCAATGCCACCGGTCGCCAGGCCGTCATCGCCTTTGCCGGCGGCTTTCACGGCCGCACCTTCATGGGCATGGCGCTGACCGGCAAGGTCGTGCCCTACAAGGTCGGCTTCGGCGCCATGCCGGCCGACGTCTTCCATGCCCCGTTCCCGGTGCCGCTGCATGGCGTTTCGGTGGCCGATTCACTTGCCGCGCTCGACCGCCTGTTCAAGGCCGATGTCGATCCGGCCAGGGTCGCCGCCATCATCGTCGAGCCGGTGCAGGGCGAGGGCGGCTTCTACGAGGCGCCGCGCGACTTCATGGCGGCGCTGCGCAAGATCTGCGATCAGCACGGCATCCTGCTCGTCGCCGACGAGGTGCAGACCGGCTTCGCCCGCACCGGCAAGATGTTCGCCATGGAGCATCATGACGTGGCCGCCGACATCACCACCATGGCCAAGGGCCTGGCCGGCGGCTTTCCGCTGGCGGCGGTCACCGGCCGCGCCGAGATCATGGATGCGCCTGGCCCCGGCGGTCTGGGCGGAACCTATGGCGGCAGCCCGATCGGCGTTGCCGCCGCGCACGCGGTGCTTGACGTGATCGAGGAAGAGAAGCTGTGCGACCGCGCCAACTCGCTCGGCGCCAGGCTGAAGCAGCGTCTGGGCTCGATCCGCGACGACGTCCCGGAAATCGTCGACATCCGTGGCCCCGGTTTCATGAACGCGGTCGAGTTCAACGACGTCAGGAAGGGCTTGCCATCGGCGGAGATGGCCAATGCTGTCAGGCTGAAGGCGCTCGACAAGGGGCTGATCCTGCTCACCTGCGGCGTCCACGGCAACGTCATCCGCTTCCTGGCGCCGCTCACCATCCAGGACGGCATCATGAACGAGGCGCTCGACATTCTGGAAAGCTCGATCCGCGAGGTTCGCGCTGCCTGAAAGGGCGGGCCTTCTCCCCGTCACCATACGGGGAGAAGGTGCCGGCAGGCGGATGAGGGGCAGCGCAGACGTCGAAATTGATGTTTGACCTCGGGTGCCTTCTATCCCGCAGCCCTTGCGGGCTCATCCTGTTGAAACGCGGCCAGCGCCGCTTTCAATCCGTCCGGCCCCGCTGCCACCGTCTGTGGCGCCGGCGAGAAGCCGGCGCCGAGCATCTTGCGGCCGAGCATGTGGTCGCCGGGGCGGTTGACCGATTCGATGCCGAGCAGCCTGTCTGCGGCATAGTGGTAGATCGAGAACTTGTTGTCGGCGAGATCGCCCAGCACGACATGGCTGTCGGCGCCGGATGTCAGGCCGACCATCTGCAGCTTCATGTCGCCGATGTCGGACCAGAACCAGGGCACGGCCGAATAGGCGTCGGCATGGCCCGTTATGGTGCGCGCGGCAAGCCGCGCCTGGTCGGTGGCGTTCTGTACCGATTCCAGCCGCACGTCGCCGCCGGTGAACCAATGCCGATAGGAGGCGGCGTCGCCGATGGCGAGGATTTCCAGCACCGAGCTGCGCATCTGGTGGTCGACGCGAATGCCGTTGGCGATGGTGAGGCCGGCTTCCCCGGCCAGTTCGACATTGGGCACGGCGCCGATGCCGACGACGACCATGCGCGCCGGCAGCCTTTCGCCTGACGAGGTGATCGCGGCCGTGACATGGCCGTTTTCGCCTTCGAGCCTTGCGATCGTGGTGCCGGTGAGAATGTGCACGCCGGTCGCTTCCAGCCGTTGGCGGACATGGCTCGCCACGACCGGCGCCACGGCGCGGCCAAGCAGCCGGTCGACCGCTTCCACGACCGTTACGGTGCGGCCGGCCGCGCGCAGCGTCGCCGCGATCTCCAGCCCGATGAAGCCGCCGCCGAGGATGACGACGTCTTCGCTCCGTGCGCTCAAGTCCCGGATCAGCCGCGCATCGGCCAGCGAGCGCAACGACACCACACCGGACAGATCCGCGCCCGGCAGCGGCAGGAGGCGCGGGCGCGAGCCGGTGGCGAGGATCAGACGATCGAAGGCAAGTTCGCCGCCGCCTGATATCTCCAAACGGCGACTGCCGGCATCGATGCGGTCGATCCGAACGCCCGGCCGGTAGTCGATGGCGTTGCCGGTGTAGAAGGCCTCGCCACGCAAGGGTTGCGGCTTGGCCTCGGCATCCTTGATGAAGGTCTTCGACAGCGGCGGCTTGTGATAGGGCAGTTCGTTCTCGTCGCCGACGAGGATCACCGGCCCGTCGTAACCCTCCTCGCGCAGGCTTGCCGCCGCCTGTACGCCCGCATGCCCCGCACCGACAATGACCACGCCGTTCTTCATCGCATTCCGATCCCAAGCTGGATTTTAGGATGTCTCGCCACGTGGCAATTGTCTGGCGCCGCCGCAAGAGGCCAGTTGCGGGTCGCACCCGGAACGGCGGCTGTCAATCGGACAGTTCGGCGACGAAGTCGGCACACGGTGCAGGCGGGTAAAGTTGACTATCGCAGTTTAGAATAATTCTAAACTATTGTTTCAATTGAGTTTTCCTGTCGATTTTCGTTGACTTCCATCGGTCCTGAAGCTTTATGGAGCCTCGCGCATCGGCGCATCCCTTTGATGTCTGGGCCTTGAACCCTTTCGATTGGAGGCATTTTGGTGTCTTTCTTCTTCGACCCGCGCGACAGCGCGGCATACCCCGCGAATGACGGCCTGCACATGGCCTGGCGCCGGCTGTCGCGCGCGCCGTTCACAAAATTCCCGAAAAACTGGAGAGCGATAATGACGGCACGACATGGCAGCAGGCTTGCGGCGATCGGCGCCACGGCCCTGCTGACGGCAGCGGTGTTCGTGCTGCCCGCCAAGGCCGAGAGCGATCCCAAGGCGGTCATCAAGACCTATGCCGACATCGCGCTTGCCAAATACGAGGATTCGCTGACGTCAGCCCAGGCGCTCGACAAGGCGGTCGACACCTTGTTGGCCAAGCCTTCGGCCGAGACGCTCAATGCCGCCCGCGAGGCCTGGAAGGCATCGCGCGTTCCTTACCAGCAGACCGAGGTCTACCGCTTCGGCAACAAGATCGTCGACGACTGGGAAGGCAAGGTGAATTCCTGGCCGCTGGACGAAGGCCTGATCGATTATGTCGCCAAGAGCTACGGCACCGAATCCGACGCGAATTCGCTCTATACGGCCAATGTGATCGCCAACAAGGAGATCGAGATCAACGGCAAGAAGGTCGACGCCTCGAAGCTTTCGCCGGAATTCCTCGCAGGTACGCTGCAGGAGGCCGGCGGCGTGGAGGCCAATGTCGCCACCGGCTACCATGCCATCGAGTTCCTGCTCTGGGGCCAGGACCTGCACGGCACCGGACCGGGCGCCGGCGAGCGCCCCTACACCGACTATGATCTCAAGAACTGCACCGGCGGCAATTGCGACCGCCGCGCGGAATATCTGAAGTCCGCCAGCACGCTTTTGGTGTCCGACCTCCAGGAGATGGTCGGCGACTGGAAGGAGGGCGGCGCTGCGCGCAAGAACCTGGTCGACGGCGAGCCGAACGCCGCCATTTCGGCCATTTTCACCGGCATGGGCTCGCTCTCCTACGGCGAACTCGCCGGCGAGCGCATGAAGCTCGGCCTGCTGCTGCACGATCCGGAAGAGGAGCATGACTGCTTCTCCGACAACACCTACAATTCCCATCTCTATGACGCCATCGGCATCCGCGCCGCCTATCACGCTAGCTACACCAGGCTGGACGGCACCGTTATTTCAGGGCCGTCGGTGGCGGATATGGTCAAGGCGGCTGATCCGGCCATCGACAAGGAACTGTCTGACAAGCTCGATGTCACCGTCGCCAAGATGGAGGCGATCAAGGCCCGCGCCGAAGGCGGCGAGGCTTACGACCAGCAGATCGCCGAAGGCAACCCCGAGGGCAACGCCACGGTGCAGGCGGCGATCGACGCATTGATCGACCAGACCAAATCGGTCGAACGCGCCGTCGGCGCGCTGAAGCTCAACGCCATCGCCTTTGAGGGTTCAGACAGCCTCGACGCGCCGGACAAGGTGTTCCAGTAAGCATCAAGTCTGGAAACCGGGCCGGGGTCACACGGCTTCGGCGCGGGGAAGATAGAGTCAAGCCACACGGCGCGGGAGGCGCCGTCAGCCATCCGAGCAAGTTTATGCTGATCTGCCATTGCAACATCATCACCGAGAAGGAGATTGAGCAGACGATCGTCCGGCTGCTGGACCAGGATCCCTGGCAGCTCGTCGTGCCGGCAAAAGTCTATCACGCCATGCACAAGCGCGGGCGCTGTTGCGGCTGCTTCCCAAATGTGGTCGAAACGATCATTCGGGTCACCGAGAACTACCACGCCCGCTCGGAGGCGAGCGGCGTTGACATCGTTTCACATCTGGATCGCGTCAGAGGCCTGCGCGTCCAATACGGGAGCAGAACCCATGAAAGGCGAACCACAGATCATCGAGCGGCTTAACGAGGCTCTGTTCCTGGAGCTTGGTGCCGTCAATCAGTATTGGGTGCATTTCCGTCTGCTGGAGGACTGGGGATACGCCAAGCTCGCCAAGAAGGAACGCGCCGAATCGATCGAGGAGATGCACCATGCCGACAAGCTGGTGGCTCGTATCATCTTCCTGGAAGGCCATCCCAATCTGCAGTCCGTGGCGCCGCTGCGTATTGGACAGAACGTGAAGGAAGTGCTCGAATCCGACCTTGCCGGCGAGTATGACGCTCGCACCGCCTACAAGCGCTCGCGTGAGGTCTGCAACGAAGCCGGCGACTATGTCAGCATGAAACTGTTCGAGGAACTCTTGGCCGACGAGGAGGGGCACATCGACTTCCTCGAGACGCAGCTCGATCTGCTTGCCTCGATCGGCGAGGAAAAATACGGCCAGCTCAATGCCGCATCGGCGGACGAGGCGGAGTAAGGGCATGCGGGAATGCGGCGCACCCTAGCATTGCTGCGCCGCTGGCGGCGGGCCAAAGGCCTATCGTCAAACAGGAAACCGGGAAGCATCGTGCTTTCCGGTTCGGCCGCCATCATTCTTTTGGCCTTCGCCACGGGCGGGTCCGGCTCGCAGCAGCCCGCCAATTTCGCCGCCACGCGCACCGATCTCAGCCCGAAGGATCAGGCGCGCGTCACAGCCGTTACCAGGCCGACCACGGACTTTTCGAAACCCGAGCAGTTCGAATTGATGCAAGGCGGCGCCGGCACATCCAGGAAGGACGTCAACCGCGATTCCTTCTCGCAATCGTCGGCCAACATCACCTTCGAGGAAGAAGGCACCTTCAAGCTGGGCAACGCCCTGTTCCGCAAGAACTGGGTGTCGTCGCCGTCCTCGACGCAGGCCTCCGACGGGCTTGGACCGCTGTTCAACGAACGCGCCTGCCAGAACTGTCATCTGAAGGACGGCCGCGGGCGCCCACCGCAGGGCGCGGCTGGCACCACGTCGATGTTCCTGCGGCTAGCGCGCAAGGCGAGCACCGAGGAAGAGAAGGCTCGGCTTGCCGACCACAGGCTGCTCAACATCCCCGATCCGGTCTACGGTTCGCAGCTGCAGGACCTGGCCGTCCCCGGCCTGCGCGGCGAGGGCCGGATGCGCGTCGATTACAGTGAGGAAAAGGTCGGGCTCGGCGACGGCACCGTGGTTTCGCTGCGCAAGCCCGCTTACGCGGTCGATGATCTGGCCTACGGCCCGCTCGATCCGCGCACCACGCTGTCGCCGCGCCTGACGCCGCCGATGATCGGGCTCGGCCTCATCGAGCAGATCGCGCCCGCTGATATACTCGCCCATGCCGATCCGAACGACCGGGACGGCGACGGCATTTCCGGCAGGCCGAACATCGTGCGCGACGGCATGAGCGGTGAGCTCACTCTTGGCCGTTTCGGCTGGAAGGCGCAGACCGCGTCGATCCGCCAGCAGGCCGCGGATGCCTTTGCCGGCGACATCGGCATCTCGACGCCGGAGGAGCCCAAACACTGGGGCGACTGCACCGCCGCGGAGAAGGATTGCCTTACCATGCCGGACGGCGTGCAGGAGCGGCTCGGCCCGGCCGAGGCGCCGGCGCCGGTCATGGACCTCGTCACCTTTTATTCGCAGAACCTGGCCGTGCCGGCGCGCCGCGACCTCGGCGCCCCTGATGTGCTCGCCGGCAAGAAATTGTTCTACGAGATCGGCTGCGTTTCATGCCACGCGCCAAAATTCGTCACCCGCCGCGACGCGCCCAACAAGGCGCAGGCCTTCCAGCTTGTCTGGCCCTATTCCGACTTCCTGCTGCACGACATGGGCCCCGGCCTTGCCGACGGCCAGGCGGTGGGCGAGGCGACGGGCAACGAATGGCGCACGCCGCCGCTATGGGGCATAGGCCTCACCGAAACGGTCAACGGCAACAATTTTTATCTGCACGATGGCCGCGCCCGCAGCCTGGTCGAGGCGATTCTTTGGCATGGCGGCGAGGGCCAGAAGTCGCGCGACCGCTTCGCCGCCGCCGATGCGGCCGACCGCGAGGCATTGCTCAAATTCCTGGAGTCCCTCTGATGCTGAAGCGTTCCGCGCTGGTAATCCTTCTTCCTCTGGCCCTGCTGGGCGCCACCCCCGCATGGGCGGCGGTGAAGGCCGCTGACGTCATCCAGCAGGCAATCGACGGTTTTGTCCGGCCGGCCTATGCCAGTCTGCACGACCGCGCGGCGGGCTTGAACAAGGCGATGCACGCGCTTTGCGAAAAACCCTCAAAGGGCGATCTCGATGCGGCACGCGCCGAATTCTCGCGCACGGTGGATGCCTGGTCGTCGGCCGAGATCATCGGGTTCGGCCCGATCAAGGAAAACAACCGGCTGGAGCGAATGCTGTTTTGGCCGGATCGCAAAAGCATTGGCCTGAAACAGGTGCAGGCCGCGTTGGCCGCCCAAGACCCGAGCGCCGACGATCCGGCACAGCTTTCCGGCAAGAGCGTCGCCATGCAGGGGCTCGGCGCGTTGGAGTTCGTGCTCTACGGTGACGGCGCCGATGCGCTTGCCGGCAAGAACGATCCCTATCGCTGCGCCTATGGCGCCGCGGTTGCCGGCAACATCGAAACCATGGCCGGCGATGTCGCCGACGCCTGGAACAAGCGCGACGGCTTTGCGGCGCTCTGGGCCAATCCGGGGCCGCGGAATCCGCTCTATCGCGACGGCACGGAAGCGGTGACGGAACTGGTCGGCATCTTCATCAACGAGCTGGAAATGGTTCGCGACGTGCGCCTGAAAGGCTTCCTGGGCGGCAAGCCGGAGGCGGACAAGCCGAAGCAGGCGATCTACTGGCGTTCGCAAAACACCACCAATTCGCTGGCCGGAAACCTTGCCGGCATCGACGGGCTGTTCGAGGCCTCGAAGCTCGGCGATGCGCTGCCGGCCGATGCGCGCTGGATAGCGGAATCGATCCATATCCAGCTGGTCAACGGCGTCGCCACCGCGAAGACGGTCCAGGGGCCGATCGATCTGGCGCTCGGCGATCCGGCGCTACGCGCGAAGCTCGAGCATTTCGCGGTGATCACCTCCAGCCTGTCGACCCTGTTCGGCATCAGGCTGACCGCCGAATTCGGCCTGACCGCCGGGTTTTCCTCGCTGGATGGGGACTGAGCGTGAAAACCTCCCTCATCGACCGTCGCGATTTCCTGAGAGCCGCTGGAGCAGGCTTCGTGGCGGCGATCGCGCCGCCGGCCTGGGCGAAGACGCTTGCCGCCGATGCCGTCTTCGCTACCGCCTTCGTCAAGCGCGACGGCAGCTATGGCGCCGCAATCCTGTCCGAGGCCGGCAAGCTCCTGCACGCGATCGACTTGCCCGACCGCGGCCACGACGTCACCTTCGATCCCATATCGAAGCGCTCGGTGGTCTTCGCCCGCCAGCCCGGCACCTTTGCCGTGGTCTTCGATCACGCCGGGCGCGATGAACCGCTGACCATCGCCAGCATCACCGGCCGGCATTTCTTCGGCCATGGCGTATTCTCCCCGGACGGCGCCTTGCTTTACGCCACCGAGAACGATTTCGACAACGCTGCCGGCGTCGTCGGCGTCTACGATGCGCGGGCGAAATTCAAGCGCCTTGGTGAATTCCCGACCCATGGCATGGGACCGCACGAGCTTCTGCTCCTGGGCGACGGCAGGACGATCGCCGTCGCCAATGGCGGCATCGAGACTCATCCCGATTATGGCCGCGCCGAGCTCAACATCGCCACCATGAAGCCATCCTATGTGCTCATCGACCGTGTCACCGGCGACCTGGTCGAGAAGCACGAATTGCCGGCGGCGCTGCACCAGCTGTCGATCCGCCACATGGACACCGACCAGACCGGCACAGTCTGGTTCGGCTGCCAGTACAGGGGACCCGGCACCGACCGTCCGCTGCTGGTCGGCCGCGCGGCGCGCGGCAAGGATTTGCAGCTTCTCGACATGCCGCGGGATGTTCTGTCCGGCTTCCGCAACTATATCGGTTCCGTCGCGGCCAATCCGGCTGCCGGCACCGTCGCCGTCTCTTCGCCGGAAGGCAATTCGCTTGTGGTGATCGAGGCGGCGAGCGGCAAGGTGGTCGCGACCAGTGCGTTGGTCGAGGTCTGCGGCGTGGCGCCGGACAAGGGGGGCTTCATGGCGACGACGGGCGCAGGCGAGATCATAGAAGGCAATGGCGCGACGCGGTCGGAACCGGACTATGTCTGGGACAACCACATGCTGCGCATCGAGCGGGGCGCCTAGACACCTTTCCCGCTGCGCCGAAGCGAAGCCGCTTAACAAATTATGCGCTATCCCCTTGCGGTGGCGCGCTGTGGCAGGCACAGGGAATTGTTTTTCGAACCGGTCGTTTCATGAAAGTGCTCGCCATCGATTGTGCCGCCAACCTCTGCGCTGCCTGCGTCTATGACGCCGGGGCGAGGCAGGAGCTCGGCCGCGCGGTGCTCGATCTCGGCAAGGGCCATGCCGAGCATCTGATGGGCGTCATCGCCGAGGCGCTGAAGGCTGGCGCAACCGCCTATGCCGGCCTTGGCGCCATCGCCGTCTCCGTCGGCCCCGGTTCCTTCACCGGCCTGCGTGTCGGGGTTTCCACGGCGCGTGGCCTGGCGCTGGCGCTCAAGGTGCCTGCTATCGGCGTGGCGACGCTCGAGGCACTGGCGGCCGAGGCGGCAGGGGCATTTCCCGGCCGCGCCGTGCTGGCCGCGCTCGATGCCGGCCGCGAGGAGATCCATGCCGCTCTCTACGATGAAATGTCGGTTTTGACTTACGGTCCGGCCGTGGTCACGCTGGCGGATGCCGTGGCCATGGCGAGCGAGGGGTCTTCGGTGCTCGCCGGGACCGCCGCGACGCGGATCGCGGCCTTCGCCGGATGCGCCTTCGACATCGGACCCGAGACGGCGACCGCGGACATTCTCACTTACGCCCGCCTGGCGGCCGCCAAGGGCGGGGGCGAGAGGCCGAAACCTCTTTATCTGCGCGGCGCCGACGCCAAGCCGCAGGCCGGGTTCATACTTTCCAGGCAAGGGAAATAATGCGCATACCTTTTCTCCAGTCGCGCCGCCGCGATTACGCGCTCGAACCGCTCAGGACCACCGACAGTCCGGCGGTCTCGCTGCTGCACCGCGAGGACTTCGTCCGGCCCTGGACCGATGGCGAGTTCGCGGCCTTGCTCGAACAGGACACCGTGTTCGGCTATGCCGCGCGCGAAACCGGGCAGGGCGCCAAGCCGCCGGTCGGCTTCGTGCTGGCCCGGCTGGCGGCCGGCGAGGGCGAGATCCTGACCGTCGCGGTGGCGCGGTCGCATCGCCGCCAGGGGCTAGGCTGGCAGCTGATGGACGCGGTGCTGCGCGAACTGCACGCGCAGCGCGCCGAGGCGCTCTTCCTCGAGGTCGACGAGACCAATGTCGCCGCGATCGCCCTCTACAGGCGTCTGGGGTTCCGCGAAGTCGGCAAGCGCCCCAACTATTACAGGTCGCCCGAGCATGGCCCGACCGGCGCGCTTGTCATGCGCCGCGATCTTCGCTAGCCAGGGTTTCGGGGTGGCGATGATCGGAAAAATCAGGATTTTCCTGGCGATAGGGCTGGTCGTCGCCGGTTCGCTGATCCTGGTGCCTTTGCAGGTCCTGTCGATGAAGACCGGCTGGTGGCCCGAAACCTTCATCCTCAAGATCTGGCACAGGCTGATCGTCAGGGCCCTCGGCATGCGTATCCATGTCAACGGCACGATGTCCGACCGCCGCCCCTTGCTGATTGCCTCAAATCACATCTCCTGGACCGACATCATGGTGCTGGGCTCGTTTGCCGATGTGAAGTTCATCGCCAGGGCCGACATGGAAGGCTGGCCGCTGATCGGCATGCTGTCGAAGCTGCAGCGTACCGTCTTCATCGAGCGTGAGCGCAAGCGCTCGTCCGGCGACCAAGCGAGCGAGATCGCCAACCGCATGGCCAAGGGCGATGCCATGGTGCTGTTTGCCGAGGGCTCGACGGGCGACGGCAACATCGTCCTGCCTTTCAAGAGCACGCTGTTCGGCGCCGCCTCGATGGCGATTTCGGAGGGCGCGGCGGAGCAGGTCTTCATCCAGCCGGTAGCGATCGCCTATACCCGGTTGCATGGCGTGCCGCTCGGCCGCCGGCACCGGCCGATCGCGGCGTGGATCGGCGACGAGGATCTGATGCCGCACCTCAAGGTGCTGATGGCCGAAGGCGCGCTCGATGTCGAGGTGCATTTCGGCGAACCGATTGTCTTTGCCAAGGGGTCGAACCGGAAGGAAACGGCGAAGCTGATGGAAAGCCGCGTGCGCGAAATGATGCAGGGAGCACTGGCCGCGCCGCGCCCGAGCCGCTGAATCCCGAAGGCCCCCAGGCAGAATCGTCTGTTTTTTGTCGCGGAAAGGCGTTAGAAGCCGCCGGATGGACTTGAACACGGTTGAAAGCGACGACATCGGGACTGCGGCTGGACAGCAGGCAGTGATTTCCCCGGCAGCGAAAAAGGTCTTCGTCAAGACTTATGGCTGCCAGATGAACGTCTATGATTCGCAGCGCATGACAGATGCGCTGGCCGCCGACGGCTACACGGCGACGCAGACCATCGGCGAAGCCGATCTGGTGCTGCTAAACACCTGCCACATCAGGGAAAAAGCGGCTGAAAAGGTCTATTCCGAGCTCGGTCGCATTCGCGAAATGAAGGCCGAACGCGCCGCGGCCGGCCGCGAATTGCTGATCGGCGTCGCCGGTTGCGTGGCGCAGGCCGAAGGCGCCGAGATCATCCGCCGCTCGCCCGCCGTCGACCTCGTCATCGGCCCGCAGACCTATCACCGGCTGCCGGACGTACTGGCCAGGGTGCGCGGCGGCGAGAAGATCGTCGAAACCGACTACGCCATCGAGGACAAGTTCGAGCACTTGCCGCAGCCGAAGCGCGCCGAGGTGATCAAGCGCGGCGTCACCGCCTTCCTCACCGTCCAGGAGGGCTGCGACAAGTTCTGCACCTTCTGCGTCGTGCCCTACACCAGGGGGTCCGAAGTGTCGCGGCCGGTGGCACAGATCGTCGCCGAAGCCGAGCGCCTGGCGGAAGCCGGGGTGCGCGAGGTGACGCTGCTTGGCCAGAACGTCAATGCCTGGCATGGGCAAGGCGAAAACGGCGAGGAATGGGGCCTTGGCCGCCTTCTGTTCAGGCTGGCCGAAATTCCCGGGCTGGCGCGCCTGCGCTACACCACGAGCCACCCGCGCGACATGGACGACGAGCTGATAGCGGCCCATCGCGACCTGCCGGCATTGATGCCGTATCTGCATCTGCCGGTGCAATCCGGGTCCGACCGCATCCTGAAGGCGATGAACCGCAGGCATACGGCGGATGATTATCTGGCGCTGCTCGACCGCATCCGCGCCGTGCGGCCCGATATCGCGCTGTCGGGCGATTTCATCGTCGGCTTCCCCGGCGAGACGCAAGCCGATTTCGAGGCGACGATGGAGCTGGTGCGCCAAGTGAACTACGCCTCGGCCTTCTCGTTCAAATATTCGCCGCGCCCCGGCACTCCGGGCGCCGAGATGGCCGGCCATGTGCCGGAAGCGGTCAAGGACGAGCGCTTGCAGCGGCTCCAGGCGCTGCTTTTGAAGCAGCAGCAGGATTTCGGCTTGAGTCTCGTCGGCCGCACCATAGATACGCTGATTGAGAAGCCAGGTCGCCAGGCCGGCCAGAAGGTCGGGCGCTCACCTTGGCTTCAGCCGGTTATTGTTGATGAAAAGGCCGGCGAAATCGGTGACATTATCCAGGTGCGAATCACGAAGACGGGTTACAATAGCCTGTTCGCCGAATTGGTCTGATGACCTCGGCAGATGAGGAGAGACGGTTGAGCGCAGCGGAGCTGAAGAACCTGCCCCCGGTACCGGCATCTGGGGCTTCTGACATGGCGCACATCGTACTGACTTTCGACAACAACAAGCTTGCCAGCGCCCTTTACGGCCAGTTCGACGAGAACCTCGCCCGGCTCGAGCAGAAACTGGGCGTCGACATCCGCTCGCGCGGCAACCAGCTGACCATCAAGGGGTCGGCTTCCGCCGCCGAGCAGGCCCGCCGCGCGTTGGACAATCTCTACGGCATCCTCCAGAAGGGGGTGGATATCGGCCAGTCGGATGTCGACGGCGCCGTGCGCATGGCGGTCGCCGCCGATGACCAGCTCACGCTGCCGACGCTGGAGCGCAAGGGCAAGGTCTCGGCCGCCCAGATATCGACGCGCAAGAAGACGATCTACGCCCGCTCGCTCACGCAGGACGCCTATATGCGGGCGCTGGAGCGCTCGGAACTGGTGTTCGGCATCGGCCCGGCCGGTACCGGCAAGACCTATCTGGCGGTGGCGCATGCGGCGATGCTGCTCGAACGCGGCATGGTCGAGCGCATTGTTCTGTCGCGGCCTGCCGTCGAGGCCGGCGAGCGGCTGGGCTTCCTGCCCGGCGACATGAAGGAGAAGGTCGATCCCTATCTGCGGCCGCTCTACGACGCCCTCTACGACATGATGCCGGCCGACAAGGTCGAGCGCGCCATCGCCGCCGAGGTGATCGAAATCGCACCGCTCGCCTTCATGCGCGGCCGCACGCTGGCGCATGCCGCCGTCATTCTCGACGAGGCGCAGAACACCACGCCGATGCAGATGAAGATGTTCCTGACCCGTCTGGGCGAAAATTCGCGCATGATCGTCACCGGCGACCCAACGCAGATCGACTTGCCGCAGAACACCAAGTCAGGCCTTGTCGAGGCGCTCCGGATTCTCGATGGTGTGACCGGCATGGTGACGGTCCGCTTCAATGAAGGCGACGTCGTCAGGCATCCGCTGGTCGCCGAGATCGTCAAGGCCTACGACCGGGACGGCAAGCTCGCCCGCGGCCTGGGGACCGAAGGCTGATTTTGGTCGTGCGACCCAATGGTTGAGGCCGAAACGCCGAGCGGGCCGGCTCTGTCGCTGCCCGTCGACATCGATCTGACGATCGAGGCGGGGGATTGGCCGGACGAAGCCGAGCTTGTCCGGCTGGTTGGCGCCGCCGCCGCGGCGGCATTCGCCGAGACGGGTGCGGCGGGCCATTCCGAACTCAGCGTCGTTTTTTCCGACGATGCCCATGTCCAGGCGCTCAACGCCGGCTGGCGCGGCAAGGACAAGCCGACCAACGTCTTGTCTTTTCCGGCATTTCCTTTCCCCAAGGGCGGTCCGCTGCCGCCGATGCTCGGCGATATCGTGTTGGCCGCGGAGACGGTGGCGCGCGAGGCGGCACTGGAAGACAAGCCGCTGGAGAACCATATTTCCCATCTCGTCATCCACGGCCTGCTGCATCTCATGGGCCATGATCACGAGACCGACGCCGAGGCCGAGGAGATGGAGGCCGTCGAGCGCGCCGCGCTCGCCAGACTTGCCATTCCCGATCCCTACGCGTAACTACTTCTAACCATTTGACGGACGAAGATGAACGACAAACCTGAAACTGCCGTCCGCCCCGACGCCGGCAGTGCGACCAAGGCTTCCG
The DNA here is from genome assembly GCF_020165515.1 of Mesorhizobium sp. BR1-1-13. NCBI lineage: Bacteria > Pseudomonadati > Pseudomonadota > Alphaproteobacteria > Hyphomicrobiales > Phyllobacteriaceae > Mesorhizobium > Mesorhizobium sp. BR1-1-13. Next base: position 137,692 of record NZ_JAIUIH010000009.1, on the reverse strand, counting down.
ATACGTCGGAAGAGGGATCAAGTCCGAGTACCGTTACCCCTGGTGTTGCCAACACCGGCAGCGTCGCCAGTGAGCCGTCGCCTGCCGGGCCTTCCCTGTTCAACCGCGTTCTGGGCCTGTTCAGGCAACGCAACGGAACCAGCCTGCGCGAGGAGATCGCCGGCGCGCTCGCCGAGACGACGAGCGATGTCGAATCCTTCTCGCCGGGCGAACGCGCCATGCTCAACAACATCCTGCGGCTGCGCGAGGTGCGCGTCGAGGACGTCATGGTGCCGCGCGCCGACATCGAGGCGGTCGAGATCGCGACCACGCTTGGCGATCTGCTTGGCATGTTCGAACAGTCCGGCCATTCCCGCATGCCGGTCTATGCCGAGACGCTCGACGACCCTCGCGGCATGGTCCACATCCGCGACGTGCTGGCCCATATCACCAAGATTGCGCGCGTCAGGAAGGGCCGGGCGACCAGGAAGACACCCGTGGCCACGGTTCTCGACCTCACCCAGGTCGATCTCTCGCGCACCATAGGCGAACTGAACCTGATCCGGCCGGTGCTGTTCGTGCCCCCGTCCATGCTGGCCTCCGATCTGATGGGCCGCATGCAGACGACGCGCACGCAGATGGCGCTGGTCATCGACGAGTATGGCGGCACCGACGGGCTTGTCTCGCTCGAGGACATCGTCGAGATGGTGGTCGGCGACATCGAAGACGAGCACGACGACGACGAGCCGATGATCACTCAGACCGGTGAAGGCGTGTTCATCGTCGACGGCAAGGCCGAGATCGACGAGGTTGCCAAGATGATCGGCGGGGATTTCGCCGCCGGCGAACATGGCGAGTATGTCGACACTATCGGCGGCATGATCTTCAACACGCTTGGCCGGGTGCCGGCGCGCGGCGAGGTGGTGCAGGCCATCCCTGGCTTCGAGTTCCATGTGCTTGACGCCGATCCGCGCCGCGTCAAGCGCGTGCGCATCGTGCAGAACCAGAAGGGCGAACGCCGCCGCCGCGCCGCGGCGCGCACCGAGCAGGCTTAAGCGCCTGCGGATGACCGAAGACCCCTTCAAGCACGCCGCCTTGGGATCCGGCGTGTTCTACAGGGATCCGCGGGCCGCGCTGGATTGGCTGGAGACAGCTTTCGGCTTCGAACGCAGCATGGTGGTCAGCGATACCGACGGCAAGCTCGTCCATTCCGAGATGCGGTTCGGCGACTGTTACATCATCGTCGATTCCGAATGGAGCGACTATGTCGCCAGCCCGGCCTCGGTCTCGGGCAAGAACACGCAGTCGGTCTATGTCAGGCTGAAAGACGGCATTGATGCACATTGCGAGCAGGCGCGGACGGCGGGTGCCGGTATAATCCAGGAGCCGGCGGACCAGTTCTACGGCGAGCGCCAGTATCGGGCGCGCGATCCCGAGGGCCATGTCTGGACCTTCACGCAGACCATCCGCTCGGTTCCGCTGGAAGAGGCCGAACGGCTCGGCGACGTGCGCATAGAAGGGTGGCACCGCTAAAGCAATTCCAGGAAACGTGTGTACGGTTTTGCGTCCGGAATTGCGTGATGGCCCCAGCAGCGGTGAGTGGGTTTCACGGCAGACCACCCGAAGTTTGGAGCGCAGGCCGCGGCCTGATAAATCTGCTGCCGTGATTCGCACGACTCGGAACCATGCATGAACCGCCTGGCCGGCCGGATAATTCTGTTTTGGGGTTGGCGGCGTGCGCTCGTGGCGTTCCTCGCGGGCGCCCTGGCGGTGCTTGGCCAGGCGCCGTATGATTTCTTTGCCGCTTGTTTCATTTCGTTTCCGCTGCTGGTCTGGCTGCTCGACGGGGCGACCGGTGAGGCCTCGGGCAGCCTGTTTGCGCGGCTGCGGCCGGCCTTTGCCGTCGGCTGGTGGTTCGGCTTCGGCTATTTCCTCGCCGGTCTGTGGTGGATCGGCTCGGCGCTGCTTGTAGAGGCCGACAGTTTCGCCTGGGCGCTGCCCTTCGCGGTGGTCGGCATCCCCTTTGCATTGGCCTTCTTCTATGGCTTTGCGGCCATGGTCGCCCGGCTCCTGTGGAGCAACGACATCGGCCGCATCGCGGCGCTGGCCGCCGCCTTTGGGCTGGCCGAATGGCTTCGCGGCTTCCTGTTCACCGGCTTTCCCTGGAATGCGATCGGCTACGCGGCGATGCCGGTGCCCCTGCTGATGCAGAGCGTCTCGGTCACCGGCATGGTCGGCATGAACGTGCTCGCCGTGTTCGTCTTCTCGCTGCCGGCGCTGCTGGCGGCGCGCACCCATCTTCGTCTTGGCGTCGCGCTGCTTGTCGTGCTCGTCGCCGCTCATGCCGGCTTCGGCTATCACAGGCTCAACGCTCCGGCCGCGCCTGCGGCCCGCACCATCGATGTGCGCATCGTCCAGCCCGCCGTCGACCTCTCGGAAAAGTGGGACGCCTCGGTACGCGACCGCATCTTCGCCACCCTGATAGGCCTGTCGGCCAAGGCGCCGGACCCCGGCCATGAAAAGCCGAAACTGATCCTGTGGCCCGAAACCTCGGTCCCGTTCCTCCTCACCGAGCGGCCGGACGCTTTGACCGCACTGGGCGACATGCTGGACGCCGGCCAGATGCTGATCGCCGGCGTCGTGCGCGAGGAAGGCGGTCCGGCGGCCGGTGCCGGCAGCCGCTACTACAACTCCGTGGTGGCGATCAACGACAGGGGCGAAATCGCTGACGCCGTCGACAAGGTCCATCTGGTGCCGTTCGGCGAATACCTGCCTTTCGCCGACCTGCTCGACCGTTTCGACATCGAACAACTGGTCGCTGGCCCGGTGACCTTCACGGCAGGCAATGAGCGGCATGCGATCACGCTGCCGGACGGCGTCCGCGCCTTGCCCTTCATCTGTTACGAAGTGATCTTTCCCGAACTGGTGGCGGTTGACGCAACGTCAGCGCAGCTTATTGTCAACGTTACCAACGATGCGTGGTTCGGCGATACGCCGGGTCCTTATCAGCATTTCAGGCAGGCTCAGATTCGCGCAGTGGAGAACGGGTTGCCCTTGTTGCGTGCGGCCAACAACGGCATCTCGGCGGTTGTCGACCCACGCGGGCGCATCATCGATGCGCTGGCCATCGACGCGCGCGGGGCCATCGACGTCCGTGTGCCAATCTCGCGGCAAGCGGTCGTGTCCGCCAGCCAGCTGCGCATTAACGGAATGCTGATCATGTTGCTGTTTGCCCTGGCTGCCGTCCTGTTCAATGTAAGGCAAAGGCTACGGGTGAATTGACAGTCGACACATTAGAAACTCATACTGTAACGCCTGAAAATTTCTCGAAGTCGGTGGATCGTTCTGTTGGGGCAGTCGCCTCCGGCTTTGTTTGGGTAGGAAAAAAATCACAAAGCCGAAAAAATTCGGCGAGGAAAAAATGACAGAAGATAACAAGAAGAAACCGAATCCGATCGACATCCATGTTGGAAGTCGCATCCGGCTTCGCCGCAATATGTTGGGAATGAGCCAGGAAAAACTGGGCGAGAACCTCGGCATCACATTTCAGCAGATACAGAAATATGAAAAGGGCACCAACCGTGTCGGCGCAAGCCGCCTGCAGGCGATAGCATCCATACTCGGCGTGCCTGTCGCCTTCTTTTTCGAGGATGCGCCGGGCCAGGAGAGCCCGGCCGGCCGCGGATTCGCGGAGGATGCTTCGATGGCTTTCGCCGTGGAATTCTGCGGCAGCCCGGAGGGCCTTCAGCTCAACCGGGCCTTCGTCAAGATCGCCGACGTCAAGGTGCGTCGCAGGATCATAGACCTGGTGAAGTCGCTGGCGTCCGAAGATTCCGACTGATCCGCAACAGGACTCGAACCGGCGGCATTCCGGCCGCTGGTGGTACAAAATATCGACATCGACATTCATGCCAGAAGGGCGGCGCCGCTTGACGAGCGGCGCTTCGCCCCGCTAACACGTGGCGCGCCAAATCGGCAGCCTGCCGATCGTTTTTTCAAGAGGGGACACCCGTGACGCGGCAGAACTACTTCTTTACCTCGGAATCCGTTGCCGAGGGCCATCCCGACAAAGTCTGTGACCGGATCTCCGACGAGATCGTCGACCTGGTCTACCGTGAGGCCAAGAAGACGGGCATGGACCCGTGGAAAGTCCGCGTCGCCTGCGAGACGCTGGCGACCACCAACCGCGTCGTCATCGCCGGCGAGGTGCGCGTTCCCGAGACGCTGCTGAAGAAGGACAAGGAAGGCAACATCCTCAGGGATGCCGCCGGCCATCCGATCGTCAACCCGGCGAAGTTCAAGTCGGTCGCCCGCAAGGCGATCCGCGAGATCGGCTATGAGCAGGCCGGCTTCCACTGGAAAAAGGCCAAGATCGACGTTCTGCTACATGGCCAGTCGCCCGACATCGGCCAAGGCGTCGACAATGCCTCCGACCGCCAGGGCGAGGAGGGTGCCGGCGACCAGGGCATCATGTTTGGCTATGCCTGCCGCGAGACTCCGGACCTGATGCCGGCGCCGATCTACTACAGCCACAAGATCCTCGAACTTCTGGCCGCCGCCCGCCACCAGAACAACGGCGATGCCGGCAAGCTCGGGCCGGACGCCAAGAGCCAGGTTACCGTCCGCTATATCGACGGCAAGGCCGCCGAAGCGACGCAGATCGTGCTGTCGACCCAGCACCTCGATGCGAGCTGGGATTCCAAGAAGGTGCGCAAGGTCGTCGAGCCCTATATCCGCGAGGCATTGGGTGACCTCAAGATTGCCGACGATTGCATGTGGTACATCAATCCGACCGGCAAGTTCGTCATCGGCGGGCCTGATGGCGACGCCGGGCTGACCGGCCGCAAGATCATCGTCGACACCTATGGCGGCGCCGCACCCCATGGCGGCGGCGCCTTCTCGGGCAAGGACACCACCAAGGTCGACCGTTCGGCCGCTTATGCGGCGCGCTACCTGGCCAAGAACGTCGTGGCGGCGAAGCTCGCGGACCGCTGCACCATCCAGCTTTCCTACGCCATCGGCGTCGCCCAGCCGCTGTCGGTCTATGTCGACCTGCACGGCACCGGCAAGGTCGACGAGGCAAGGCTCGAGGAGGCGCTGCGCAGCGTGATGGACCTGTCGCCGTCCGGCATCCGCCGCCACCTCGACCTCAACAAGCCGATCTACGCCAAGACCTCGTCCTACGGTCATTTCGGCCGCAAGGCCGGCCGCGATGGGTCCTTTTCCTGGGAAAAGACCGATCTCGCCAAGGCACTCAAGGATGCTGTCGCTGCCTGAGGGCGGCGACAGGACCTGATCAGCCGATGAGTTCCGGGGGCAGGCCAAGCCGCGCGACAGAAGCCTTCTTCGGCCGTCGGCGCGGCAAGCCGGTTCGCCCGCAGCAGGCGGCGGCCCTGGAAAGCGGCCTCGACACCTATCGGCTCGATCTGACGACCGAGACGCCGTCGGATCTGCGGGCTCTGTTCGAAGCCGATGTTTCCGCCTTTCGCCTCGAAATCGGCTTTGGCGGCGGCGAGCATCTCCTGCATCGCGCGACCGAAGCGCCGATGACCGGCTTTATCGGCGTCGAGCCCTTCGTCAACGGCATGGCCAAGATGATGATGGCGGTGCGGGAAAAGCCGCTGGCCAACCTCAGGGTCTACGACGACGACGCCACGCGGCTGCTCGACTGGCTGCCGCAGGCCTCGCTCGATGGCATCGACCTGCTCTATCCCGATCCGTGGCCGAAGAAGAAGCACTGGAAGCGCCGTTTCGTCAGCCCGGTCAATCTCGAGCGTTTCGCACGCGTTGTGAAGCGTGGCGGCGAATTCCGTTTCACTTCCGACATCGACACCTATGTGAACTGGACCCTGTTGCATTGCCGCGCGCATGGCGGTTTCGCCTGGCAGGCTTCAGAGGCCGCCGACTGGCATCGCCCCTACGATGGCTGGCCAGGCACCCGCTACGAGGCGAAAGCCGTCCGCGAGGGCAGGCGGCCGGCCTATCTTACCTTCATCAGGACCTAGGCATCGGGATTTGGGCGCCCCTCGTGTGTGGGCGATCTTCAATTGTTGCGGGGACACAGAACTCGAATGTCGCCCGTTGGCCGGAGTTCAGAAACGGCTGATCTTGTCGAAAGCCGTCGGATCCATGCCGAGCCTGCGCAGATCGTGGGCGCGCGGCTTGCGGCCGGCTTCCACCGCCCGCGACGCGGCTACGGCGCTGCCGAATGTGGTGAAGAGATCGCCTATGGCGGAAAAAACCTTGCGGCTGTTCATTGTCATGTCCTTTCGCGTGCGGTGACGCGCTATCGCTATCGTTTTGTGCAATGCAACGTAGATAGGAGCGCGGCTTGAGAACCAACAAGGGCCGTTGCCGCATGGATGGCATGCACCTGGCGCAAGCCCAATGCACCGGACATGCGCGCAGTTGGGACGGCGGGCTTGAAACACCGTGCCGGATCGTTTATATCAGCCTCAAATTCTTGGTCGGTATGACGAAGAGTGGGTCCACCCGGTCCCGCTCTTTTTTATTACCTGCCGACGGCTAGAGAATGATCGACAGGAATCGAATGACGTCAACGGCAAGCGAGAGCGACGATCGCATCATCCGCGAAAGCGGCATCGATGCGCGCATCGCGCTGATCATCCAGCCGGTGCTGCGCGGCATCGGCTTTCGCCTTGTACGCGTGCATCTGTCCGGTCAGAACGGGCTGACGCTGCAGATCATGGCTGAGCGCGAGGACGGCACCATGACCGTCGAGGATTGCGAAGAGGTGAGCCGTGCGGTGTCGCCGGCGCTCGACGTCGACGATCCCATCGAGAAGGCGTATCATCTCGAAGTCTCATCGCCCGGCATTGACCGGCCGCTGGTGCGCAAATCGGATTTCGTGACCTGGACCGGTCATCTGGTGAAGATGGAAACATCGGTCGTTGTCGCGGATCGCAAGCGCTTCAAGGGCAAGATCGCCGAAGCCGGTGAGAACGATGTGCTGATCGAGCGCGACAAGGCGGCCTACGGTGAGGAGCCGACAGTGCGCGTGCCCTACGACGCCATTGCCGAAGCCCGGCTGATCCTGACCGACGACCTCATCCGTGATGCGTTGTCGAAGGACAACAGGGCGCGCAAGGAAGCCAAGAAACGCCGCGGCGAACCGGACGACGACGTACCGGAGGGTACGGAATCGGGCGCTACGGAAGAACACGAACAGGAAAGTTGATTGAGCTGCCAGGCCCCAGGGCCGGCAAACAGGCTCGGGAGAAAAAACATGGTTGTAAGCGCCAACAGACTTGAACTGCTGCAGATTGCCGACGCGGTCGCGCGCGAAAAGTCGATCGACAAGTCGATCGTCATCGCCGCCATGGCCGATGCGATCCAGAAGGCGGCACGCTCGCGTTATGGCCAGGAGACCAACATCCGCGCCGACATCAACCCCAACACCGGTGAGATGAAGCTGCAGCGACTGATGGAAGTGGTCGAGAAGGTCGACGACTACGCCACGCAGATTGCCATTTCCTCGGCGCGCGAGCGCAATCCCGACGCCCAGCTCGGCGACTTCATCGCCGAACAGCTGCCGCCGATGGATTTCGGCCGTATCGCCGCCCAGTCGGCCAAGCAGGTCATCGTGCAGAAGGTGCGCGAGGCCGAGCGCGACCGCCAGTATGATGAATACAAGGACCGCATCGGCGAGATCGTCAACGGAACCGTCAAGCGCGTCGAATACGGCAATGTCATCGTCGATCTCGGCCGTGGCGAAGCGATCATCCGCCGCGATGAGCTGATCCCGCGCGAAAACTACAAATATGGCGATCGCGTCCGCGCCTATGTCTACGACGTGCGCCGTGAGCAGCGCGGCCCGCAGATCTTCCTGTCGCGCACCCATCCGCAGTTCATGGCCAAGCTCTTCACCATGGAAGTGCCGGAAATCTATGACGGCATCATCGAGATCAAGTCGGTCGCCCGCGATCCCGGTTCGCGCGCCAAGATCGCCGTCATCTCGCGCGACAGCTCGATCGATCCGGTCGGCGCCTGCGTCGGCATGCGCGGCAGCCGCGTCCAGGCGGTCGTCGCCGAATTGCAGGGCGAGAAGATCGACATCATTCCGTGGTCCCCCTCGGCCGCATCCTTCATCGTCAACGCGCTGCAGCCGGCGGAAGTCGCCAAGGTCGTGCTCGACGAGGACGCCGAGCGCATCGAAGTGGTGGTGCCGGACGACCAGCTCTCGCTGGCCATCGGCCGCCGCGGCCAGAATGTGCGCCTCGCTTCGCAGCTCACCGGCTGGGATATCGACATCCTGACCGAGGCCGAGGAATCCGAGCGCCGCCAGAAGGAATTCGTCGAGCGCTCGGCGCTGTTCATGGAAGCTCTCGACGTCGACGAGATGGTCGGCCAGGTGCTTGCCTCCGAAGGCTTCACCAGCGTCGAGGAAGTCGCCTATGTCGATGCCGGCGAAATCGCCTCGATCGACGGCTTCGATGAGGATACCGCCTCGGAGATTCAGACCCGGGCCCGCGAATATCTGGAGAAGATCGAAGCCGAGCACGACGAAAAGCGCAGGGCGCTGGGCGTCAAGGACGAGCTGCGCGAAATCCCGGGCATCACCACCGCCATGATGGTGACGCTTGGCGAGGACGGCGTGAAGACGATCGAGGATTTCGCCGGCTATGCCGCCGACGACCTCACCGGCTGGAAGGAACGCAAGGACGGCGAGACCAAGGTGTATCCGGGCGTGCTGGCCGATCATGGCGTTTCGCGCGCCGATGCCGAGCAGATGGTGCTCGCGGCCCGTCTCAAGGCCGGCTGGATTTCCGAAGACGAGCTTGCAGCCGAAGAAGCGCCGGCTGACGAAGCCGTTGGTGCGTGAGGTGAAACCGCATCGCACAGAACCCGCCCTTGGACGAGATGAACGATCGCACCTGCATCGTCACCCGCAAGCAGGCCGAACCGGATGAACTGATCCGGTTTGTCATCGGCCCGGATTCGGCCGTCGTTCCGGATCTCAAGAGAAATCTGCCCGGCCGTGGTTGCTGGGTGAGCGCCGACCGCCTACATATCGACAAGGCGGCGGCGAAGAACCTCTTCGCCCGCGCCTTCAAGGCACAGGTGGTCGTGCCGCCCGACCTCGGCGGCATGGTCGATGGGCTGCTTTCCAGATCCGCCCTTGGCATGCTGGGTCTCGCTCGCAAGGCAGGGGCGATCGCGCTGGGCGCCACCAAGGTGGAGAGCGCGGTGCGCGGTGGATTGGCGCTTTTCGTGCTCCACGCGACCGAAGCCTCAGACGATGGTGTGCGCAAGATCAGCCAGGCGCGGCGGGCGACCGTCCATATTGGCGGCCCCTCCATCCTTGCCTACAAACTTTTCTCCGAGGCTGAGTTGAGCTTGGCATTGGGGGGTACAAATGTGATACATGCTGCCGTCCTCGCGGGAGACGCGGGTAAGGCGGTCCAGAAGCGCATGGTTGCGCTCGACCGATATCGGGGCGGTACCCCGGACGATCTGGCAATGCTTGCGGCCGTTGCTGACGAAGATGAGGCCGCAGAGGATATGGAATGAGCGATACGAAATCGGGCGACGACAAGACGTTGAGTGTTACGCCGAAGAAGACCTTGACGCTGAAGCGCCCCGGCATGGAACAGGGCACAGTGCGCCAGAACTTCTCGCACGGCCGCACCAAGTCGGTCGTGGTCGAGACCAAGAAGCGCAAATTCTCGCTGCCCGGCGACAAGCCGGAGCCGGCGGTGGTGGCCCCCGTGTTCACCCCGAAGCCGGCGGTCGCGGCGGCTCCCGTCGTGCAGGAGGCACCCAAGGCACCGCCTCCACCTCCGCCGGCACCGGTCGAGCGTAGCGGCATGGTGTTGAACGAGCTGTCGCGCAGCGAAATGGAAGCGCGCCGCAGGGCGCTCGAAGGCTCCAAGGCGCGCGAGGTCGAGGACCGCCAGCGCGCCGTCGAGGAAGCCAAGCGCCGCGCCGAGGATGAGGAGCGCCGCAAGCGCGAGCGCGAGGAATCCGCACGCCGCCAGGCCGAGGAAGAAGCGCGGTTGCAGGCCGAGGCCGAATCCCGCCGCCGCGCCGAGGAAGAGGCACGCCGCCGCGCGCCCCAGGCCGCCGAACTGGCGACCGCCGACGAGGAAGAAGAGGTCAAGCCGAAGCGGACTGGCGCCGGTGCGCCGGTGCGCCGTCTGGTGACGCCCGAAGTGGCGCGTCCGGCCAAGCCGACCAAGGGCGAGGAAGACCGCCGTCGCGGCAAGCTGACTTTGAACTCCGCGCTTTCCGACGAGGATGCGCGGGCCCGTTCGCTGTCGTCGATGCGCCGCCGCCAGGAAAAGTTCAAGCGCGCGATGCACAATGAGCCGCGCGAGAAGGTTATGCGCGAAGTGATCCTGCCCGAAACCATCACTATCCAGGAACTGGCGCAGCGCATGTCCGAGCGCGCTGTCGATGTGGTCAAGTTCTTCATGAAGCAGGGTCAGATCCTGAAGCCGGGCGACGTCATCGACGCCGACACGGCGGAACTGGTCGCCACCGAATTCGGCCACACGGTCCGCCGCGTCGCCGAGTCCGACATCGAGGAAGGCCTGTTCAACATCGCCGACCGTCCGGAAGACCTGGTGTCGCGGCCGCCTGTCGTGACCATCATGGGCCATGTCGACCACGGCAAGACCTCGCTGCTCGACGCGATCCGCAACGCCAATGTCGTCTCCGGCGAGGCCGGCGGCATCACCCAGCATATCGGCGCCTATCAGGTCGAGAAGAACGGCCAGAAGATCACCTTCATCGACACGCCCGGCCACGCCGCCTTCACGGCCATGCGCGCCCGCGGCGCCCAGGCCACCGACATTGCCATCCTGGTGGTGGCGGCCGACGACAGCGTGATGCCGCAGACGATCGAATCGATCAGCCATGCCAAGGCGGCCGGCGTTCCGATCATCGTGGCGATCAACAAGATCGACAAGCATGACGCCGATCCGCAGAAAGTGCGCTCCGAGCTGTTGCGCCACGAGGTGTTCGTGGAATCGATGGGCGGCGAGGTGCTGGACGTCGAAGTGTCGGCGACCAAGGGCACCAATCTCGACAAGCTGCTCGAAGCGATCCTGCTGCAGGCCGAAATCCTCGACCTCAAGGCCAATCCGGACCGCACCGCCGAGGGCGTCGTCATCGAGGCGCAGCTCGACAAGGGCCGTGGCCCCGTCGCCACCGTGCTGGTGCAGACCGGCACGCTGATGCCGGGCGACATCCTTGTCGCCGGCAATGAATGGGGCCGTGTGCGCGCGCTGGTCGATGATCGTGGCGAACACGTCAAGGAAGCGCCGCCGGCGATGCCGGTCGAGGTGCTGGGCCTCCAGGGCACGCCGCAGGCCGGCGACCGCTTCGCGGTGGTCAACAACGAGGCCCGCGCCCGCGAGATCACCGAATATCGCCAGCGTCTGGCCCGCGAGAAGGCGGTTGCCCGCCATGCCGGCCAGCGCGGTTCGCTCGAACAGATGATGTCGCAGCTGCAGACGAGCGGACTGAAGGAGTTCCCGCTGGTCATCAAGGGCGACGTGCAGGGTTCGATCGAGGCGATCAACGCGGCGCTCGACAAGCTCGGCACCGACGAGGTGCGTGCGCGCATCGTCCATGCCGGCGCCGGCGCCATCACCGAAAGCGACGTGTCGCTGGCGGAGACGTCGGGTGCGGCGATCATCGGTTTCAACGTCCGCGCCAATGTGCAGGCACGCGCCGCCGCCGCGGCCGCGGGCATCGAGATCCGCTACTACTCGATCATCTACAACCTCGTTGATGACGTGAAGGCGGCTCTGTCAGGTATGCTCTCGCCGGAGCGTCGCGAGACCTTCATCGGCAATGCGCAGATCCTCGAGATCTTCGACATCACCAAGGTCGGCAAGATCGCCGGCTGCCGTGTCACCGAAGGCAAGGTCGAGCGTGGCGCGGGCGTGCGCCTGATCCGCGACAACGTCGTCATCCACGAAGGCACGCTGAAGACGCTGAAGCGCTTCAAGGACGAGGTTTCGGAAGTCCCGGGCGGCCAGGAATGCGGCATGGCCTTCCAGAACTACGAGGACATGCGCGTCGGCGACATCATCGAGTGCTTCCGCGTCGAGATGGTAACCCGCACGCTCTGAGTTCGTATGACGTCCGTCATGCCAGGCGGTGGCCGAGAGGCCGCCGCCTGGCTAATATTTGAGACATGAGGCACGGTCCTATCCCGTGCCCCACGCTTTCAGGATCGAGAAAAATGCCCCGTTCGACCACATCAGGCCCATCCCAGCGCATGCTGCGCGTCGGCGAGCAGGTGCGCCATGCGCTGTCTGAAACCTTGCAGCGCGGCGAGATCATCGATCCGCTGGTCGAGAATGCCGTGGTTTCGGTCTCGGAAGTGCGTATGTCGCCCGACCTCAAGATCGCAACCGCCTTCATCTCGCCGCTCGGCGCCACGGACGCCGGCGCGGTGGTCGAGGCGCTCAACAAGCATGCCAAGTTCATCCGCGGCCGTGTCTCCGGCGCGCTGCGGCAGATGAAGTACATGCCCGAGTTTCGCTTCCGGCTCGACACCTCCTTCGATAATTTCGCCAGGATCAACGATCTCTTGAAATCGCCGGAAGTGTCGCGCGATCTGGATGCGGACGACGACGATAAGGACAGCGAATAATGGCGCGCCGCGGCAAGAAGAAGGGCCGGCCGGTCTCGGGCTGGGTGGTGCTGGACAAGCCGGTCGGCATGGGCTCGACCGAGGCCGTCTCCAAGATCAAGTGGCTGTTCCAGGCGGAGAAGGCCGGCCACGCCGGCACACTCGATCCGCTCGCTTCCGGCATGCTGCCGATCGCGCTCGGTGAAGCCACCAAGACCGTGCCCTACGTTCAGGACGGCGCCAAGATCTACCGCTTCACTGTCGCCTGGGGGCAGGAGCGCTCGACCGACGACCTCGAGGGTCCGGTGACGAGGGACTCCGATCGGCGTCCCGCGGAGGCCGAAGTGCGGGCGCTGCTATCGAAATACACCGGCGTCATCATGCAGACGCCGCCGCAATTCTCGGCCATCAAGATCGCGGGCGAACGCGCCTATGATCTCGCCCGCGACGGCGAGACGGTCGATATTCCCGCGCGCGAGATCGAAATCGGCCGCCTCGACATCGTCGAGCAAGGGGCCGATCATACGGTTTTCGAGGTCGAATGCGGCAAGGGCACCTATGTGCGCTCGCTGGCCCGCGATATGGGCCGCGATCTCGGCTGCTTCGGCCATATTTCTGAACTGCGCCGGATCGAGGTCGAGCCGTTCACTGCCGAGGATTTCGTCACCGTCGCCGAACTGGAGGCGGCGCGCTTCGGCGAGCAGGGTCATGGCACACAGGAACCGTCCCCCGATACGATAGAAGCGGCGATCGATTTTGGCGCGATCGATGCACTGCTTGTCGACACCTCGGCAGCACTCGACTGCCTGCCGCAGATCGCCATCAGCGACGATGCGGCGACGAAGATCCGCCTCGGCAACCCCGTCATCATCCGCGGCCGCGACGCGCCGGTGGAGGCCGAAGAAGCCTGCGCGACCGCGCGCGGCAAGCTGGTGGCCATCGGCGCCGTCGAGCAGGGCATGTTCAAGCCCAAACGGGTTTTTGCCGGGTGAGAACCCCTCATCTGATCTCTATGCGATATCTATCCGAGGGACCGCATGGCAAAGGTTGAGGCGATCAAGACACGGGCGCCGTTCAGGACCAGGCGGCCGCCGGTAGGCGCATCTCCCGGCACGCTGATCGCCGATCCCGCGGCGCGACGCTCGGAACTGCGGCTCACCCTGATCTCGCCGCAAAAGTCCAAAACGATCGACAATGCCAGCATCGACGACGTCAATGCCAATTGCGAAAAGTGGCCAGTCATCTGGCTGGACTGCACCGGCCTCGCCAATATCGAGCTGATCGAGGAGATCGGCCGCATCTTCAACCTGCATCCGCTGGCGCTGGAAGACGTCGTCAACACAGGCCAGCGGCCGAAGGTGGATTTCTTCGAAGATCACGCTTTCGTGGTCATGCGGGTGATCGACGACGTCGCCTCGCACCGCTACGAGCAGATCGCCGTCTTCCTTGGCAAGAATTTCGTCGTCACCTTCCAGGAGCGTGAAGGCGATCCGTTCGATCCGGTGCGCAAGCGCATCGAAAGCTCGGCGCCGAACCGGCTGCGCGCCCGTGGCGCCGACTATCTCGCCTATGCGCTGATCGACGCCATCGTCGACAGCTACTTTCCGCCGATCGAGGCGGCCGGCGAACTCGTCGACAGCATCGAGGACCAGATGCTGCACGCGCCGCACAAGCATCAGATGCAGCAGCTTCATGGATTGCGGCACGACGCCAATGTGCTGAAGGGGGTGCTGTGGCCGATGCGCGACGCGCTGGCGACGCTGATCCGCAACGACGTGTCCTATGTGAAGGCTGAAACCAAGGTTTTCCTGAATGATACGCTCGACCACGCGCTGCGGCTGATCGAGTTGGTCGAGAACCAGCGCGACATGCTGACCGGCCTGATCGAGATGCATCTGTCGCTGAGCCAGGCACGCACCAACGAGGTCATCTCCTATCTGACGATCGTGTCGGTCATCTTCATGCCGCTCACGTTTCTGGTCGGCGTCTGGGGCATGAATTTCGATCCGGAGACGTCGCCCTGGAACATGCCGGAGCTGAAGGCCTATTACGGCTATCCCTTGTCGCTGTTGTTCATGGCCGTGGTCGCGATTGGGCTGATTGCCTTCTTCAAATGGAAGAAATGGCTTTGACGGCGATAACTTGCCGTTTTGGCGTGAAAAGCCGGCTTCGTGAATTGGGCTGGTGTTTTCTTGGGAATTGCACTATATGCGCCGCAGCTTAGCGCTATGACGCTCTGCTTTGCACCGGCCCCTGCTGGACGACATCCCGGCTGAGGGCGACCCGTTTCCTCGAACAGATAAGGAAAAACACGATGTCGATCACTGCCGAGCGCAAACAGGAATTGATGACTGAATTCGCAACCGCCAAGGGCGACACCGGGTCTCCGGAAGTTCAGGTGGCCATCCTTTCCGAGCGCATCAAGAACCTGACCGACCATTTCAAGGACCACAAGAAGGATAACCATTCCCGCCGTGGTCTGCTCGCTCTCGTCTCCCAGCGCCGCAGCCTGCTTGATTATCTCAAGCGCAAGGACGACACGCGCTACCAGACGCTGATCGAGAAGCTCGGCCTGCGCCGTTGACGAATTGACCGGCGGGCCCTCGCAAGGGCCCGCCGGTCGCGCATTTGAGCACCGGACCAATCCGATCTCGAATGCAGGTACTGGAGCGCCGCGCACCCATCCGGATGCCGGACGGACGCTCCAACAAGTTGAGTTTGCGCGTGACGCATTCCGCAAGCCGCTGCTTGTGGGGTCATGCGCAGGGCCAGTCGGATCGATTGGCCAAATCCGGTTTCGAGCGTGCAGAGGGCCCCCTCGAAGCCACCCCATGGACGGTCATGGGGCAGGATTGCAGGACGCTCGTGCGGCCATCCGGCCGACATGGATCGAGCTTCCCGTTGTCTTGCCCGTGGCTGCCCGAGAAAGGAAGCCAGGGGAAAGGGCACCCGCGCACGCTGAAACGGCGCGGCCTTTTCCTCATATGAAGGACAAGACATGTTCAATCACCACAAAGTGGAAATCGAATGGGGCGGTCGCCCGCTCATCCTCGAAACCGGCAAGATCGCGCGCCAGGCCGACGGCGCCGTGCTCGCCACCTACGGCGAGACCAAGGTTCTCGCCACGGTCGTTTCGATGAAGGAGCCCAAGCCGGGCCTCGACTTCTTTCCGCTGACCGTCAATTACCAGGAAAAGACCTACGCCGCCGGCAAGATCCCAGGCGGCTATTTCAAGCGTGAAGGCCGTCCGAGCGAAAAGGAAACGCTGGTTTCGCGCCTCATCGACCGCCCGATCCGCCCACTCTTTGCCGACGGCTACAAGAACGACACGCAGATCGTCGTCACCGTCGTCCAGCATGATCTCGAGAACGATCCGGACATCCTGTCGATCGTCGCCACCTCGGCGGCCCTGACCCTGTCGGGTGTGCCCTTCATGGGCCCGATCGGCGGCGCCCGCGTCGGCTACATCAACGGCGAATACGTGCTCAACCCGCATGTCGACGAGATGCAGGAATCCAAGCTCGACCTCGTCGTCGCCGGCACCGCCGACGCCGTGCTGATGGTCGAGTCCGAAGCCAAGGAACTCGGCGAAGACCTGATGCTCGGCGCGGTCATGTTCGGCCATCGCGGTTTCCAACCGGTGATCGACGCGATCATCAAGCTGGCCGAGGTCGCCGCCAAGGACCCGCGCGACTTCACCGCGCCGGACTATTCCGCTCTCGAAGCCGAGATGCTGAAGATCGTCGGCGACGAGCTTCGCGACGCGTACAAGATCACCGACAAGCAAAAGCGCTATGCCGCCGTGGACGCCGTCAAGGCCAAGGTCAAGGCGGCCTTCGCTCCGGCCGAAGGCGAAGAGCCGAAATATTCCTCCGAGCAGATCGGCAGCGTATTCAAGGAGCTCCAGGCCAAGGTCGTGCGCTGGAACATTCTCGACACCGGTTCGCGCATCGACGGCCGTGACCTGAAGACCGTGCGCAAGATCGTGTCCGAGGTCGGCGTCCTGCCGCGCACCCACGGTTCGGCGCTGTTCACCCGCGGCGAGACCCAGGCGCTGGTCGTCGCCACGCTGGGCACCGGCGAGGACGAGCAGTATGTCGATTCCCTGACCGGCATGTACAAGGAGAAGTTCCTCCTCCACTACAACTTCCCTCCCTATTCCGTCGGCGAGACCGGCCGCATGGGCTCGCCCGGCCGCCGCGAGATCGGCCACGGCAAGCTCGCCTGGCGCGCCATCCGCCCGATGCTGCCGACATCAGACCAGTTCCCCTACACGCTGCGCGTCGTCTCGGAGATCACCGAGTCCAACGGCTCGTCGTCGATGGCAACCGTCTGCGGCACCTCGTTGGCGCTGATGGACGCCGGCGTGCCGCTGGCAAAGCCCGTCGCGGGTATCGCCATGGGTCTGATCAAGGAAGGTGAGCGCTTCGCCGTGCTCTCCGACATCCTGGGCGACGAGGATCACCTCGGCGACATGGATTTCAAGGTCGCCGGCACCACCAACGGCATCACCTCCTTGCAGATGGACATCAAGATCGAAGGCATCACCGAGGAGATCATGAAGATCGCTCTCGACCAGGCCAAGGACGGTCGCCAGCATATTCTCGGCGAAATGGGCCACGCGCTGTCCGGCGCGCGCGCCGAGCTCGGCGAGTTCGCGCCGCGCATCGAGGTCATGCACATCCCGACCGACAAGATCCGCGACGTGATCGGTTCCGGCGGCAAGGTCATCCGCGAGATCGTCGAGAAGACCGGCGCCAAGATCAATATCGAGGATGACGGCACGGTCAAGATCGCTTCGGCGAACGCCAAGGAGATCGAGGCGGCGAAGAAATGGATCCACACCATCGTCGCCGAGCCGGAAGTCGGCGAAATCTACGAAGGCACGGTCGTCAAGACCGCCGACTTCGGCGCCTTCGTCAACTTCTTCGGCCCGCGTGACGGCCTCGTCCACATCTCGCAGCTTGCCAACGACCGGGTCGCCAAGACTTCGGACGTCGTCAAGGAAGGCGACAAGGTGTGGGTCAAGCTGATGGGCTTCGACGAGCGCGGCAAGGTCCGCCTGTCGATGAAGGTCGTCGACCAGGCTACCGGCAAGGAAATCGTTCGCGACAAGAAGGCCGAGAGCGAAGAAAACGCCGCCTGAACGGGCTGACGGAAAAATCGAAGCGGGCGCGGCTCATGTCGCGCCCGCTTTCGTTTATGGAGCAAAGGCATGTCCGCTGAAGCGCTGAAGACGCTGTTCCATCCATTCGAGGCCGAGGCGGTCGCCTTGCCGCGAAAGGGCGAGCGCATGCTTTTTCTCGGGGCCGAATCCGGCTTGCGGACACCGCGGGACTTCGACGCCGAGCTGCACGTGGTGCAAGGCCTCCGGCCACACTTTCGCGCGCTGCAAGCTGCGGGGTTCGCCGTGACCGCGCAACCGGAGGGTGATGGCTTTGACGCCGCGCTGGTGCTCGCGGGCCGCCATCGCGGCCAGAACGAGCTGCGCATCGCGGAAGCGCTGGAGCGCGTCGCCGAGTGCGGATTGATCGTCATTGCCGGCGGCAAGGATGACGGCATCGCCAGTCTGCGCAAGCGCATGGACGAGCTTGTGCCGCTCGAAGGCCATCTGCCCAAATATCACGGCATCGCCTTCTGGCTTCGCCGGCCGGCCGGGACGGAGGCGGCGGCAGCGCTGCGTGCCGCCAATCCCGCCGGGCTGGTCGACGGCCGCTTCAGCACGGCGCCCGGCATGTTTTCCTTCGATCGTGTCGATGCCGGTTCGAAGTTGCTGGCGGACCATCTTCCGGCCGACCTGCGCGGCCATGTCGCCGATTTCTGCGCCGGCTGGGGCTATCTGGCGGCGGAGATGGAAGCGCGTTCGCCCGGCATCTCGGCACTTGATCTCTATGAGGCGGATTTCGCTTCGCTCGAAGCCGCCAAAGCCAATCTTGCCACGGCCAGCCAGTCGGTTGCGAAAGGTTTCTTCTGGACGGACCTGCAGGGCGAGCCGGTCGAGCGTCGCTACGACGCGGTCGTCATGAACCCGCCCTTTCATCGCAGCCGCGCGGCTGAACCGGAGATCGGCGCCGGCCTGATCCGGGCAGCGGCAAAGGCGCTGAAGCCGGGAGCACGGCTGTACATGGTGGCGAACCGCCAGCTACCTTACGAGCACGTGCTGGCCGCTGCCTTCTCCAGCCATGCCGAGCTCGCCCGTGACGGCATGTTCAAGGTTCTTTCCGCGCATCGCTGACACGCAACGGCTTGGCACTCAGTGCAGATTGGCGACGCGCCTCGAATCCTCGACGACATGTCCCTCGCCGGCCATGACTGCAAGCGGCGCGGGCCGGCCGAACAGATAGCCTTGCACCACCTCGCAACCGGCAGCCCTGAGCAGTGTCGCCTGGTCCTCTGTCTCGACACCCTCGGCAATGATACTGACGCCGAGTGCTCGCGAGAGGCCGACAATGGTCGATACGACGGCGCCGGAGCTCGAATCCGTATCGATGCGGCTGACGAAGGAGCGGTCGATCTTCAGCTTGCCGAAGGAGAAATCGATCAGGTAGCTGAGATTGGAATAGCCGGTCCCGAAATCGTCGACTGCAACCGAGATGCCCATGTCGGCAAGCTCTTTCAGGATGGCGGCGGCGCGGTCGCGGTCCTGCATCATGGCCGTCTCGGTGACTTCCAGCTCCAGCCGCGACGGCTTGATGCCGGTGGTCCGCATCGTGTCGCGCACGAGGCCGATGAAGTCCTTGGTCATGAACTGGACCGGCGAGATGTTGACGGCGACGAAGCAGTCGTCGGGCAAATGGCGGGCGTCGCTGCATGCTTTGCGCAGAACCCATTCGCCGATCGGATTGATCATGCCGGTTTCCTCGGCGATCTGGATGAACTCCAGAGGCGGGATCATGCCGCGTTCTGGATGGTTCCAGCGGATCAGCGCTTCATAGCCGACGATGCGGCCGCTCGGCAGGTCCAACTGCGGCTGATAGTGAAGGTCGAAATCACCGCGCTCGAATGCGATGTGCAGCTCGGATTCGACCCATTGGCGATGATCGGCGACCCGCCCCATCTCGGTATCGAAGACCGACCAGTTGCCGACTCCCCTGGCGCGCGCATTTTGCAGCGCCAGGTTGGAGCGGCGCAGGATGAGGACTGGGTCGATACCGTCCTTGGGCATCGCCACGATGCCCACCGACAGGCTCACCGATTGCTGGTGGCTGCTTAGCTCATAGGGCTCCATCATCTCGTCGATGAGCCTCTCCACCATAGCTTCCATCGTGCCGTGGATCTGATGATCCGGAAGCAGCACCGCGAACTCGCCGGCGCCGATGCGCCCGATCAGCACGCGCTCGGGCACGCAGGCCTGCAGCCTCTTGGTGAAGGCGCGGATCAGTTCGTCGCCCTGGCTGTAGCCGATCGCGTCGTTGATCTGCTTGAACCGGTCGATGTCGATGTCGATGAGGAACATCGGGGCCCCGGTGCGGCTCGTCGCGCAGGCTGCCTCGGCGATTTTGCCGACCATTGCCGGACGCGCCAGCAATCCGGTCAGCTTGTCGAACTGGGTTTCGTTGAAGACGAAATCAGCCGATTCATCGACGCCGGCGAAGAAAGACATCGCGGCTCCCGCCGCCGCCAGCGCGCAAAGGGCAGCCATGATCGCCACCATCACGTCCGCCGGCATGCCGGCAAAGCCGTCGCCAAGCGCGTGCTTCAGGCCCCAGATGCCGAGGATGAAACTGCCAATGCCCGAACTGGCTATGGTGATCAGCCGGAACACCGGTGTGCGGTTCGGGTTGCTGACGGCAGGCATTGAAAGTCCCCAAATTGCGGGACTTTGTAGCGGATAGGCCCTTAAAATGAGTTTCCGCGAATGCATCCAATTTTATTGGAAGGGAATTATTTCTTCACAGGAGAAAAGACCATTTCGCGAAATGGCCTATTCGCTCGCGCGATCCGTCTGCTTCAGCTCCTCGAGCGTCGGCATGGAAACGATATGATAGCCTGAATCGACATAGTGGATTTCGCCGGTGACGCCGGAAGCGAGGTCGGATAGGAGATAGAGAGCCGAGCCGCCGACCTCGTCAATGGTCACGGTGCGGCGCAGCGGAGAATTGCGCTGCTGGTAAGAGAACATGTGGCGCGCATCGGAAATCCCGGCGCCGGCAAGCGTTCGCACCGGTCCCGCCGATATGCCGTTCACCCTGATGCCGCGCGGGCCGTAATCGTTGGCGAGATAGCGCACGCTCGCCTCGAGGCCGGCCTTGGCGACGCCCATGACGTTGTAGTTCGGCATGACGCGCACCGAACCGGCATAGGTCAGGGTGATCATCGATCCGCCATCCTGCATCAGGGCCGCGGCGTGGCGCGCGACCTCGGTGAAGGAGTAGCAGGAGATGACCATGGTGCGGACGAAATTGTCTCGGCTGGTGTCGGCGTAGAGGCCCTTGAGCTCATTCTTGTCTGAAAACCCGATGGCATGGACCACGAAGTCGAGCCCACCCCAGGCCTTGCCCAAAGTCTCGAAGGTGGCGCGGACCGAGGCGCTGTCCTCGACGTCGCAGGGAACCACCAGCGCCGCGCCGAGCTTGTCGGCGAGCGGTTTGACTCGGCGGCCGAAGGCGTCACCCTGGTAGGTGAAGGCAAGTTCGGCCCCATGTTCGGACAGTTTCCGGGCTATGCCCCAGGCGATCGAATGATCGTTGGCGACGCCCATGACAAGCCCGCGCTTGCCCTTCATCAATCCGTCCATGATCGCCAATCCTCGTGGAAAAAACGTGGCCTTATGCGGAATAGCGCTGGAAAACCAGCGTTGCGTTGGTGCCACCAAAGCCGAAGGAATTGGACAAAACGGTGTCGATCCTGGCGTTGTCGATGCGCTTTCGCACCACCGGCATGCCCTCGAATTCGGGGTCGAGAGTCTCGATATGGGCGCTTTCGCCGATGAAGCCGCCTTGCATCATCAGGATCGAATAGATGGATTCCTGCACGCCGGCGGCGCCCAGCGAATGGCCCGTCAGCGATTTGGTCGAGGTAATGAAGGGCATCTTCTCGCCGAACACCTCGCGGATCGCGCCCATTTCGCGGGAATCCCCCACCGGCGTCGAGGTGCCGTGGGTGTTGATGTAGTCGACCGGGGTGGTGACGGTCGCAAGCGCCTGCCGCATGCAGCGGACGGCGCCTTCGCCCGAGGGCGCAACCATGTCGAAGCCGTCCGAGGTGGCGCCGTAGCCGACGATCTCTGCATAGATCTTGGCGCCACGCGCCTTGGCATGCTCCAGTTCCTCGAGCACCAGCACGCCGGCGCCGCCGGCGATGACGAAGCCGTCGCGATCGACGTCGTATGCGCGGGAAGCGGCCGATGCCCTGTCATTGTACTTCGACGACATGGCGCCCATGGCGTCGAACAGGTCCGACATCGTCCAGTCGAGATCTTCGTGGCCGCCGGCGAACACCATGTCCTGCTTGCCCCACTGGATCAGTTCGTAGCCGTTGCCGATGCAATGCGCCGAGGTCGAACAGGCCGACGAGATCGAATAGTTGACGCCGTGGATCTTGAACCACGTGGCGAGCGTCGCCGACGCGGTCGACGACATCGCCTTCGGCACGGCGAACGGGCCGATACGCTTGGGGCTGCCGTTCTTGAGCGTGGTTTCGGCCGCCTCGACGATGGTGCGGGTGGAGGGCCCGCCCGAGCCCATGACGATGCCGGTGCGCTCATTGGTGATGTCGCTCTCGCCAAGGCCGGCATCGGCGATCGCCTGGTCCATGGCGACATGGTTCCAGGCCGCACCCTGGCTCAGGAAGCGCATTGCGCGGCGATCGATCATGGCGCTGGGATCGAGCGTCGGCGCGCCCCAGACCTGGCAGCGGAAACCGTGCTCGGCGAAGGAGTCGGAGAAGCTGATGCCGGATTTGGCGTCATGCAACGAGGCTTGCACCTCGTTGGCATTGTTGCCGATCGACGACACGATGCCGAGGCCTGTGACTACGACACGTCTCATTCGCAACTCCTTCCAGGAATGCTGGCCACGAGGTCGACCAGGGCGACGGTCAAGCGACCGCCGACTGCTTAGACAGACCGACTTTCAGGTCCGTTGCCGCGTATATGGGTTCGCCGTCCGCCTTTAGCCAACCATCGGCGATGCCCAGCACCAGCCGGCCACGCATCACACGTTTGAATTCCACGCCATACTCGACCTTTTTAACCGAGGGCGTGACCATTCCCTTGAACTTGACCTCGCCGGTCGACAGCGCCATGCCTTTGCCGGGTTCGCCCAACCAGCCGAGATAGAAACCCGTCAGCTGCCACAGGGCATCGAGGCCCAGGCATCCAGGCATGATGGGATTGCCGATGAAATGGCAGGCAAAGAACCACAGGTCCGGCTTGATGTCGAATTCGGCGCGGATGAAGCCCTTGTCGAAAGCCCCGCCCGTTTCGCTGATCTCGGTGATGCGGTCGAACATCAGCATCGGCGGGTAGGGCAACTGGGCATTGCCCGGTCCGAACAGCTCGCCGCGGGCGCAGGCCAGCAATTCTTCGTAGTCGTAGCTGGATTTCGAACCCGCCATCAATCTCGTTCCCATATGTCCCGGGCGCTGGCGCGCCCTTGTCGTTGGTGTCCTAACACAATCTGTTTCAGGCCGGAAACCGGCGTTTGCGCTTAACCCGCCAGTCTTGCCGGGTCAATGCGCGCTATTGATCGCATCCGGACGACAGAATATATGTCGGAAGGGGTCCGGTTTCGGCAGACATCCGTTTTTTTGCCATTCTGGACGTGTCTTGAGGCGGAACTGTGAGCTTGGACGACCAGATGGACCGGGGCTGCCGGAAGGAAAATGTCGCTGTGGACAAGCGGGTTCGTGAAGCCGGCCTGAGGCCGACACGGCAGCGCATTGCGCTTGCAGACCTGCTTTTCGCCAAGGGCGACCGCCATCTGTCGGCCGAGGAACTGCACGAGGAGGCCGTCGCCGCCGGCGTGCCGGTGTCGCTGGCCACCGTCTACAACGCCCTTCACCAGTTCACCCAGGCGGGACTGCTGCGTATTCTCGCTGTCGAGGGCGCCAAAACCTATTTCGACACCAACACCTCCGATCATCATCATTTCTACATCGAAGGCGAAAACCGGATTTTCGACATCGCCAACGGTCCGGTAACCGTCACCAACCTACCCGAACCACCCGAGGGGATGGAGATCGCCAATGTCGACATCGTGGTGAGGCTGCGCCCCAAACGCGCCGAATGACCGAGGGCCAGGCACCTATGAACGGCCGGGCACGTATCAACGGCTGGGAATGAAACCCCTCGATCTGGCTATCCGGTTGGAATGGTCCGCTGTCGCGGTGTCCGCTATCGTCTTTTATGCACTCGCCGGTGCGTCCTGGTGGTTGTTCGCCTTGTTGATCCTGGCGCCTGATCTGTCCATGTTCGGCTATCTCGCCGGGCCGCGCGTCGGCGCCGCCTGCTACAATGCCTTCCACATCTTGGTCCCACCGGTGTTTTTGGTGCTTGCCGGCAGCCTGTTCGGCAATGCAACCGCTATAGCGATTGCATTGATCTGGATCGCCCACATCGCCATCGATCGTGCGCTGGGCTACGGCTTGAAGCTGTCGAGCAGCTTTCAGGATACCCATCTCGGCCGCATCGGCCGCTAAACGGTCCGGCCTGCGGTTCAAACGAATCGGGGCAAGGCCAAAAATCAGTCCTTGACCCGTTCGCCGGGATAGGCGCCCCAGACGACGGATTGGGCGAGCCAGCCGGTATGGCCATCGAGCGTCATTTCGCACCACTGGCCGTCGCAGGATTTGATCGTGCCCATGACGCCCGGCTCGACGATCGCCACCACGCTGGCGTCCTTTTCGGGGCTCCTGAGGAGATTGATCTGGGCGCCCTTGCCGCGCTGCCACGGCGCCACGATCGCCGTGCGCCGGCCCGAAAGCAGCGACTGGTTGATCCAACCTTCCGAGCCGTCGGCGTCGCGCACGCGGCGCCATGTGTCGAATTCCTGGATGATCTCCATCGGCAAGCCTGCCTTCAGGTACATCCAGTCGACCGAGTAGTTGGCGCCCGGCCCGACACGCGAATTGACGCGGCCGGATTTCAGGCTGACGAATCGTGGCAGCGGCAGGCCGCTCGGCCCGAGCGTGACGACGCTCTGGGCGGGGGCCGCTGCACCTTGCGCGCACAGTTGGGGTGAATAGAGCAGAGCGCCGAGAAATGCTGCGCTGAGGGTCAGGCGAAGCGACGCGAAACCAGACACTTTCGTTCCTTTCGGCGCTGGCCTGCCGGCCCCGGCGCCCCTTTTTCTTTGTCTTCGGCGGCACCGCTTGGTACATGGGTAAATCGGCTACCGCGACCGGCTTCCAGTTTCGCCGGTCTTGGTTAAAGAGGTCTCAACGAGGGAAACAATGGCAGGCAAAAAGAAGCCTCTCGTGGTCATCACGCGAAAACTGCCCGACCCTGTCGAGACCCGCATGCGCGAGCTGTTCGACGCAAGGCTGAACGTCGAGGACAGGCCGATGACGCAGCCGGAACTGGTCGCGGCGGTCAAGGAGGCCGACGTGCTGGTGCCGACGGTGACCGACCGCATCGACGCGGCATTGATCGCCCAGGCCGGCGAAAACCTCAAGCTGATCGCCAATTTCGGCAATGGCGTCGACAAGATCGACGTCGCGGCCGCGGCCAAGAAAGGCATCACCGTCACCAACACGCCCAACGTGCTGACCGAGGATACGGCCGACATGACGATGGCGCTGATGCTGGCGGTGCCGCGCCGGCTGGCGGAGGGCGCCAATGTACTCACCGGCGACAAGAAATGGGCCGGCTGGTCGCCGACATGGATGCTTGGCCGGCGCATCTGGGGCAAACGGCTCGGCATTGTCGGCATGGGGCGTATCGGCACCGCCGTTGCCAGACGTGCCAAGGCCTTCGGCCTCTCCATCCACTATCACAACCGCCATCGCGTGCTGCAGGCGGTTGAGGACGGGCTGGAGGCGACCTATTGGGAAAGCCTCGATCAGATGCTGGCCCGCATGGACATCATCTCGGTCAACTGCCCGTCGACGCCGGCGACGTTCCATCTGCTTTCGGCGCGGCGGCTGGCACTGCTCCAGCCCACCGCCTATATCGTCAACACCGCGCGCGGTGACATCATCGACGAGGAGGCGCTGGTCAAGCTGATCCAGGATGGCAGGATCGCCGGCGCAGGCCTCGACGTCTACGAGCACGAGCCCGCATTGAACGGAAAACTGCTCAAGCTCGCGACCAAGGGCAAGGTCGTGCTTTTGCCGCATATGGGGTCGGCGACCCTCGAGGGCCGCATCGACATGGGCGAGAAGGTGATCATCAACATCCGCGCCTTCGTCGACGGCCACCGACCGCCGGATCGCGTGCTGCCGCTCAGGACCTGAGCGGCTTCGCAACTGAATGTAAGTAAAATCTTACGAAAAAGTCTTGCGCATGGTGACCGAAGTCGGCCGCGCATACCCTTCATGCGCCGTTCTCACGATCTCGCGAAAACCGAGCCGGGCAAAGGCTGCCTGGTTCCCAGCCAGCTCGATTCGCGTCTGCAGCTCGATTGCGGCCTTGCCGCGGCTGCGGGCAAAATCCTGGACGGCTTGCATCAACAACCTGCCGATGCCCTGGCCCTGACAGTCCGGCGTGACGGCGAGCTTGCCGACATAGAGGTGGTCGGTTCGTTCCAGGGCGAAGATGCAGCCGACGATCCTGTTGCCGCTGAGCGCCAGCAGGCCGGTCTCGCGGCGGGCTTTGTCGCGCAAAGTTTCCGCGGTGAGCAGGTGCGCCGAGGACGGCGGGTCGATGATGCCGTCCATGAAGGCGAATGCGCGCAGGATCAGGGCGAGCACTTCGTTCCAGCCGTCGAAATCGGCCGGAATCCGGGTGATGATGATATCGGCAGTGCGCTTCAACGTCAGTTTCGTCTCTTGTAGCGGATGGTCTCGAAACGCGCGGCCAGCGCGTCATAGAGCAGCAGTCGTCCGATCAGCGGCTCGCCAATGCCGGTGATCAGCTTGATGGCTTCCATGGCCTGCAACGTGCCGATCACCCCAGTCAGCACGCCAAGCACCCCGGCCTCGGCACAGGACGGCACCAGACCCGGCGGTGGGGCCTCCGGGAAGAGGTCGCGGTAGCCGGGGTTGGAGGCGCCGTCCCTATCGGCTTGGAACGGCATCAGCACGGTCACGGAGCCATCGAAACGACCCACGGCGGCGTGCACCAGCGGCTTGCCCTCCGCCGCGCAGGCATCGGCCACGACATAGCGCGTCTCGAAATTGTCGGACCCGTCGACGACCACGTCGTAACGGGCGACGAGGGCTTGGGCATTGTCCGCGGCGAGGCGCAATGTGTGGGTTTCGACAGCGGTGTTGGGATTGATGCGGGCGATTGCCGCCTTGGCGCTGTGGGTTTTCAGCATGCCGACAGTGTCGGTGCCGTGAATCACCTGCCGCTGCAGGTTGGAGAGCGAAACCGTGTCGTCGTCAATCACGCCGAGCGTGCCGACGCCGGCTGCGGCAAGATATTCAAGCACTGGTGCACCCAATCCGCCGGCGCCGATGACCAGCACCCGCGCTCGCTTCAGGCGCTGCTGGCCGGCGCCGCCAATTTCGGGCAGCACGATGTGGCGGGCGTAGCGTTCGAGTTCTTCGTCGGTGAGGGCGGTGGCGATCATGGCTCGACCATATAACGGGAGAAAAACCTTGTCAGGTGTTCACACAGCCATCGGCGCGACCGTGCCGTGATCCACGGTCAGGAACTGCGCCCGGCCCCCCAGGCTGGAAAACAGCGCCGCATCGGTTCCCGTCATGAAAGCCTGGCAGTTCAATTCCTCGAGGATCGAGAACAGCGCCGCACGCCGGCCGCCATCGAGATGTGCCGCGATCTCGTCGAGCAGCAGGATTGGCGTCAAGCCGGACATCTCGCCGGTCAATCTGGCATGCGACAGGACAATGCCGACAAGCAAGGCTTTCTGTTCGCCGGTCGAACACAGCGCCGCCGGCGTCGCCTTGGGTCGGTGCCGGACCACGAGATCGGAGCGGTGCGGGCCGTCGAGCGTGCGCCCGGCAGCGCGGTCGCGGTCGCGGCCCCCGGCGAGCGTGCGGCGGAACCACTCCTCGACGTCGACAGCCGGCGTGGTGGCGATCTCGGCTTCCAGATCGCCCGACAGGCCGATATCGGCCTGCGGAAACGGGCCGCTGTCGGGCAGCCTGTCGATCATGGCGGCCAGAAGGCGCACCATTTCGGCGCGCGCCGCGGCGATCGCCACGCCTGTCTCGGCCATCTGCGTCTCGATCGCCTCGAACCAGCTCAAATCCCGCGAACCTTCCGTCAGCAACCGGTTACGGCCGCGCATCGCCTTTTCATAGTCGAGGGCGCGCTGTCCGTGGCCGGGATCGATCGCCAGCACCAGCCGGTCGAGAAAGCGCCGGCGGTCCGCGGCCGGTCCGGTGAACAGAGCATCCATGGCCGGCGTCAGCCACGTGACGCGCAGCCATTCCAGCATGTCCTCGGCGGATCGCGCCGTGGCGCCGTTGATGCGCACCCGCCTGCCGCCCTCGCCAAGACTGTCGCCACCCGAAATGCCCGTCCCTATCTCGACTTGGCCGTCAGGTCCGTCGAGCCGTGCGTGCAGCGCAAAGCCGCCGTCGCCGCCCTCCCGCGCGACGTCCGCGTAAGGCGCGCGGCGCAGGCCGCGGCCCGGCGTCAACAGGGAAATCGCTTCCAACAGATTGGTTTTGCCGGCGCCATTGTCACCGGAAAACACCACCGCGCCAGGCTCAAGCTCGATCGACAGCGCCGCATAGTTGCGGAAATTGGTAAGTGTAAGCTTACTTATATGGGTTTGTGCCGGCAACCGCTGCTGCTCTACACCCGCATCGGCATCAGCACGTAAAGCGCGGTTTCATCGGCCATGTCGTGGATCAGCGTTGGCGAACCGGCGTCGGCCAACATGAATCGGGCCTCTGAACCGGTCAATTGTGCGGCAACGTCGAGCAGGTACTTGGCGTTGAAGCCGATCTCGATCGGGTCGGCCGAATAGTCGGCGGCCAGCTCCTCGGTGGCGCTGCCCGAATCCGGATTGTTGACCGCAAGCGTCACCTGGCCCTCACTGATCGAAAGCTTCACCGCGCGGCCGCGTTCGGAGGAGATGGTCGAGACGCGGTCGACGGCGGCCGCGAAGCTCTGGCGGTCGATGATCAGCTTCTTGTCGTTGCCGGTGGGAATGACCCGCTGATAATCGGGGAAGGTGCCGTCGATCAGCTTGGAAGTCAGGATGACGCTGCCGATGGTGAAGCGGATCTTGGTGTCCGACAGTTCGGTGGTGACCGCCACGTCGGGATCATCGACCAGCTTCTGCAATTCGCTTACGGTCTTGCGCGGGATGATGATGCCCGGCATGCCTTCGGAACCCGCCGGCGCGTCGATCTCGGCGCGCGCCAGGCGATGGCCGTCAGTCGCCACCGAGCGCAGCTTCAGCTTGCCGCCGACCTCATGTGTGTGAAGATAGATGCCGTTGAGATAATAGCGCGTCTCCTCGGTGGAGATGGCGAACTGGGTCTTCTCGATCAGCCCCTTGAGCGCGACCGAGTCGAGCCGGAAGATATGCGAGAAGGATCCGGCCGAAAGCTCGGGGAAGTCCGATTGCGGCAGGCATTGCAGGCGGAAGCTCGAGCGGCCGGAGGTCACCGTCATGGCGTTGCCGTCCTCGTCCGTCTTCAGCATCACCTCGGCACCGTCGGAAAGCTTGCGCACGATGTCGTAGAGCAGATGCGCCGGAACCGTCGTCGCGCCACCCCGCTCGACCTTGGCGGGCGTCGCTTCCGTCACCTCCAGGTCGAGGTCGGTGGCCTTCATTTCCAGGCTGGCGCCTTCGGCGCTGAGCAGCACGTTGGACAGGATCGGTATGGTGTTGCGCCGTTCGACCACGCGGTGGACGTGGTTGAGCGACTTCAGGAGATTTGACCGTTCCAGGATAACACGCATGACGAACCAGGCTCGCTTGAATGAATGAGCGGGTCTCCGGCTGGCGGCGTCCCGCGAAAGGTCTGAACAGGCTTCAGAATCTGCGTAAACTGACAGGAAAAAACCAGCAAACGCAAGCCCGCGCGACCGGTTCGGGCCGGCTACGCGGGCTTTCTGGGGATAAAGGCGGCGAAGCACGCCGCCAGGCGTTTTCGAACGGCTCAGGCCTGGTCGTTGATCAACCGTCTCAACAATTCCAGTTCCTGCGCCAGCGTGTTGTCGCCGCCGGAAAGATCCTCGATCTTGCGCACGGCGTGCAGCACCGTTGTGTGATCGCGGCCGCCGAAGCGCCGCCCGATCTCGGGCAGCGAGCGCGGTGTCATCACCTTGGACAGATACATGGCGACCTGCCTCGGCTTGACGATAGTGCGCGTGCGTCTGTTGGACAGCAACTCGGTCTTCGACACATTGTAGTGCCGCGCGACGATGCGCTGAATATCCTCGATACGGACCCGCTTCGGCTCGCCGGTGCGGTAGATATGGCCGAGGATCTCGTCGATGCGATCGATGGTGATCTGCGGCTCGAAAGACTGGCGGAACAGGAGTTGATTGAAGGCGCCTTCCAGCTCGCGGCCGCTGCCGGTCACCGTGCGGGCGACGTGATTGAGGATCTCGTCGGAGATGTCGAGGGAAGCGTCGTCGTGCCTGGCGGTGGCGAGGCGCAGCTTGAGCATGCCCAGGCGCATGGCGAAATCGGGGGCCGACATTTCGAGCGCGACGCCGCCATTGAGGCGCGAGCGGACCCGCGGTTCGAGGGATTCCAGTTCTGACGGGGGCCGGTCGGCGGCGACGACGACCTGCTTGGCGCTGTCGAGCAGCATGTTGATCAGGTGGCAGAATTCGTGCTGGATCGACTTGCCCTGCAGGAATTGCATGTCGTCGATGATGAGCAGGTCGATGTCGCGAAGCTGTTCCTTGAGCGTCAAGGCATTGTTGTCGCGGATCGCGGTGGCGAAGCGCCACATGAAATATTCCGCCGTCAGGTAGACGACGCGCGATTTCGGGTTCTGCTTCAGCGATTCCGCGGCGATAGCCTGCAACAAATGGGTCTTGCCGAGGCCGACCGTCGCGTGAAGGAAGAGCGGGTTGAAGCGCACCGCGCTCGACTGCGATTCCGCCACGGCCTTGGCCGCGGCGAAGGCCACCCGGTTCGACGGCCCTTCGATGAAAGAGGCGAACGTGTAACGCGGATCGAGCGGCGATCCCAGCACATTGTGGCGGAACTCGCTCTCGGCCGGCATGCCCGGGCGCGGCGCCGGAGCCCGCTCCAGCCTGCTGGGGCTTACGGTGCCGGCGGCCAGCGCCGTCTGCGTTTGTCGCGTCATCTTGCGCGCCGGCGCCAATTCCGGTTCGGCATGGCTGCGTCCCTGGCGGGTGGCTGTGCGCACGATGATCTCGATCTTGAGGATCTCGGGATCCTCGTGCTTCCAAAGCTCGCAGATAAGATCGAGATAATGGCCGTTGATCCACGAGCGCAGGAAGGCAGTGGGCACCGAAATGCGAACGATGCCCTTTGAAGCCTCCGCGACCTTCATGCGCCCGAACCAGCTCGAATAGACCTCGGTTCCCAAGCGCGCCTTCAACTGGGCCTTGACCCGGTCGAACTTCTGTTCCGCGTCGCTGGAAGCCGCCATCTCATCAGCTCCGATCAGATTTCCTGAAAATGGGATGTCATTGGTAAGCTCCCTTTCGACGCCGCTCTGCATGATCGAGTTCCTTGTCTCTGTACCTGTTTTTCCGCCGGGGATGCGCCTCCTGCATCCGTGTTCCAGCGACTGCGCTTTGCTACGACGCCCGCTGCCGCCGCCGGCAGATGAACGTCGCCCATTATCCAGGGAACCGGTGCCGGCCCATGGAAGCCAGTCCGTGTTGGGTATGTCAGGGCAATGCAACACCGTCCGGCGAAAATCGCCGGCGCTGTCGACCTGCCATGTATAGTTACGCCAGTCCCCTACCGTATCGAAAAAGAGCAAACCAAACCTGTCCGCGGACTTGATCCGCGTCACAAACCCCGCCAATTTAAGCTGGCCCATTCAGGCTGGGTCAGGGCCACCCGGCCCATCCCTTTCGATGGACCGACATTACCGAAATCGCTGTGGATAGGGCAAGGCCACGTCTAACGGATTTTTAAGGAATCTGGTTAGGTCCGGCGCGCCGAAGCGCCATGCGGCAGCACTATAGTTTGACAAAGCCATTGTGATTCAAACCCTTTTCCGGCGAATATGAAAAAGCCGGGCTGGCGCGAAATTTTGTGAAATAAATCGCTTGACAGCCAGTTGTTCTCCTGGCGCCTCGCCACGTTGTGGACAACGTGTGGATGACTATCTGTAACTAGCTGGGAAATATTGATTATTTCTGCGGAGGGGGAATTTTTTAGCCGACACTTTTCAAGTATCTGGACCATCAGCCGGCACGCATATGCCGGCAAAGCATTTCGGACCGCGGCCCCCGCTTTCGATGCCGTTTCCGAGTATTCTTTTTAAGTGCTTGCCGGCAAACGAAAAAACCCGGCACTATCGGCCGGGTTCTCAGAAGATCAGTCCGGAAAGGGACGTCAGGCCGACAGCACCTTGAGGCGCTGGGCCAGCCGCGAAACCTTGCGGGCCGCGGTGTTCTTGTGGATCACGCCCTTTGTCGCAGCGCGCATCAATTCCGGCTCGGCGGCCTTGAACGCTGCCTGCGCGGCGGCCTTGTCGCCGGAGGCGAGCGCCTCCTCGACCTGGCGCACATAAGTGCGGACGCGCGAGCGGCGGTTTTTGTTGATCGCCGCGCGGCGGACGATCTTGCGCGTTGCCTTTTTGGCCGAGGATGTATTGGCCATGATGCCTCTCTTCTGATCTGGTCGGCGCATGCGGCATGCCGCAGGGCACAAAAAACAAACGGGCAGCCACAGGGCCGCCTCGGTTGGTGCGGCTTATAGTTCAGCTTTCCCGGCGCGTCAACGCTGGCTGGCGTTCTTTTTGGCTGTCGTCGCGCCGGAGCATTTTTTCAGCCACACCGAAGCACTTGGCGCCCCGGAGGTGCGCTGTCAGCGATTGGTGAAATTCGGCTTGCGCTTCTCGGCGAAGGCCGCCATGCCTTCCTTCTGGTCGTCGAGCGCAAACAGCGAATGGAACAGCCGGCGCTCGAACCGCAGCCCCTCGGCGAGCGTCGTTTCATAGGCTCGGTTGACGGCTTCCTTTGCCATCATCACCGACGGCAGCGAAAAATCGGCGATCTTGGCCGCTGCCTTGACGGCCTCCTCGACAAGCTCGCCGGCAGGCACGACGCGCGAGACCAGACCGGAACGCTCGGCCTCCGCGGCATCCATCATCCGCCCGGTCAGGCACATGTCCATCGCCTTCGACTTGCCGACGAACCGGGTCAGGCGTTGCGAGCCGCCCATGCCGGGAATGACGCCGAGCGTGATTTCGGGCTGGCCGAATTTTGCCGTGTCGGCGGCGATGATGAAGTCGCACATCATCGCCAGTTCGCAGCCGCCGCCCAGCGCATAGCCGGCCACCGCCGCGATGATCGGCTTGCGCGCCCGGGTCAACTCTTCCCAGCCGACGAAAAAGTCCTTGATGTAGGCATCGACGTAGGAAATCGACTGCATTTCCTTGATGTCGGCGCCTGCGGCGAAGGCCTTCTCGGAACCGGTGACGACCATCGCGCCGATGCCGTCATCTGCCCCGAACACGTTTACCGCGGCCACCAATTCCGCCATGACTTGGGAATTCAGCGCATTGAGCGCCTTCGGCCGGTTCAAGGTGATCAGCCCGACCTTGCCCCTGGTTTCAACGACGATCGTTTCATAGGCCATGGCTTCGGCTCCTCTTCCAGGCAATTGAAGATCGATCTAGCTCACCGCTGACAGGTCCGGCAATAGAAGGTCGAGCGGCCGCTCTGCGTGATGCGCTCGATATGGCCGCCGCAGCCAGGCTTGGAACAGGGTTCGCCCTCCCGGTCATATACCGCGAAGGAATGCTGGAAATAGCCCAGCGAACCGTCGGTGTGCATGTAGTCGCGCAGCGACGATCCGCCGGCCGCAATGGCATCTGCGATGACCGAGCGGACCGCCACGGCAAGTTCCCGGCTTTGCTCACCCGCTTTCTTGCCGGCTTTGGCGATCGTGCCGGCCTCGCGCAGCGGCGACAGCCCGGCGCGCCATAGCGCCTCCGAGACATAGATGTTGCCGAGCCCGGCTATCAGTCTCTGGTCGAGAAGAGCGGCCTTCAGCGGCGATTTCCGGCCCTTCAGCAGCGAGGCCAGCAGCACTCCGTCAAGCGCATTGCCGGTGGGTTCGACGCCGAGCCCCGCCAGCATCGGATGGGTGTCCGGCGGCCCTTCGCAAAACAGCATGAAGCCGAAGCGGCGTGGATCATTGAAAACCACGCGCGAGCGGGTGCCGTCCCGAGAGGCGACGTCGAAGATGACATGGTCGTGCGTCGAACTCTTCGACCGCTCGTGATGGAACACGCCGGGCATTTCGGCGGCGTCGGCCGTCTCGATGCGAAACGAGCCCGACATACCGAGATGGCAGATCAGGGCGGGACCGCCTTCGAGATCCATCGTCAGATATTTGGCCCGGCGTCCGAGCGCCGTGATCGCCTTGCCGGTCAGCCGCTCGGCGAATTTTTCGGGGAATGGAAAACGCAGGTCCGGCCGGCGTGCCTCGGCGCGGATGATGCGGGCACCTTCCAGAACCGGCTCCAGCCCGCGCCGGACCGTCTCGACCTCGGGCAATTCAGGCATGGCCGCCCATATCCGGGTAAAAGGAAGTGCCGTAGCGGCCGTGCGCCAACCCGAGATGTTCGGCCACGGTTTCACCAATGTCGCAGAATGTCGTTCTCAGCCCGATGTCGCCGCCCGTCAGACCCGGTCCGATGCCGATCACCGGAATGCGTTCGCGTGTGTGGTCGGTGCCGCGCCAGGTCGGGTCGTTGCCGTGGTCGGCCGTCAGGATCAGCAGATCGCCCTGTCGCAATCTCGCGAATGCTTCCGGCAATCGCCGGTCGAAGGCCTCGAGCGCGGCGGCATAACCTGCAACATCGCGGCGATGGCCGAACTCGGTGTCGAAATCGACGAAATTGGCGAAGACGAGATCGCCGTCGCGGGCCGCATCCATTGCATCAAGCGCCTGGTCGAACATGGCCATGTTGCCCGCGGCCTTGCGCACTTCCGAAATCCCCCGATGGGCAAAGATGTCGCCGATCTTGCCGACGGCGATGACACGGCTGCCACGCGCCGTCAGCCGGTCGAGCAATGTCGGCTCGGGTGGCGGCACGGCGTAGTCGTGTCGGTTGTAGGTCCGCTCGAAAGTGGCTGCCGTCTCGCCGACGAACGGTCGCGCGATCACCCTTCCGATCCTCAACGGATCAACCAGGCGACGCACCACCTTGCAGAATTCGTAGAGCCGCTCCAGGCCGAAATGGACCTCGTGCGCGGCGACTTGCAGGACTGAGTCCACGGAGGTGTAGCAGATCGGCTTGCCCGTGCGGATGTGCTCCTCGCCGAACCGTTCGATGATCTCGGTGCCAGGCGCGTGGCAGTTACCGAGAATGCCTGGTACCTTGCCTTCGCGGATGATGGCCTCGGTCAGTTCGGCGGGAAAGGCCGGGATCGTATCGGGAAAGTAGCCCCAGTCGAAACGCACCGGCAGGCCTGCTATCTCCCAATGGCCGGATGGCGTGTCCTTGCCGCTCGAAACCTCCTGGGCGGCACCGTGGAAGGTATTGGCGACGAGATCCGTCCCGAAAGCGGCAAAGCCCAGCCCCGTCGCGGTCTCGGCAGCCTTGCCAAGTCCGAGCGACGCCATGTTGGGAACAAACAACGGTCCCTGGCGAAGTCCTTCGCGATCGGCGCGGCCTTCCGCACAGGCCTCGGTGATATGGGCGAAGGTGTTGGCACCGGCATCGCCGTAGCGTTCGGCGTCGGCGGCGCCGCCTATGCCGAAGGAATCCAGGACGAAGAGGAAAGCACGCGCCATGAGGTCATTGTTGCCGGTTTGAGCATCCAGACATAGGGTTCCACGGCGGCATTGGCAATTCGGAAACCAAACGGCAACCGCTCGGCGCGATAGTCCGGAACCAATTCACTGACGGATCGCAGGACCGGGTCTCCCATGAAAGCTGCCCTGAAGACATGCGCTGCTCTCATCATCGCGCAAGGCGCGGTCTGGTCCGGCTCGGCGCGCGCCGACTGGCGCGACGATATCGGCACGTTTCGCATCGGCATCGTCGCCGAACCCGGCGCAGGCAATACCGTTCCAGGCCTGGCGCGGTTGACCGAGGCCTTTACCAACGCGCTGGGCATGAAGGTGGAGTTCGTCGTTGCCCGGGACTATGCCGCGTTGATCGATGCGCAGGCCAATGCCCGCATCGAATATGCCGTCTACTCGGCGACCGCCTATGCAACGGCGTCAAGACGCTGCGAGTGCGTCGAACCGCTTGTGGCACCGGTCGATTCAGATGGCGCGGTCGGCATCCGCGCCGTGCTGCTGACGAAGGATGGCAAGGTGCCCAGCCTGGCGGCGATGGAAACCCACCGGATCGCCATGCCGCCGGCGGACAGCATTGGTTCTCTTTTGCCATTGGCGGGACTGGCCGCCGAGCACGTCAAGATCGCAGAGGACGCATCGTTTCTGGTTCACGCCGGTTCCGCCTCGGCCGCGGAAGGAATGCTGGTCGATGGCCAGGCCGATGCCTTGTTCGGCTGGGCGACGGCGGCGGCCGACGGCGAGCCAAGACTATCGGGCACGCAGGCAAGGCTCGAAGCCGCCGGGCTTTCGGCGACCGCCCTTCAAGTCGTATGGACGTCGGGCTTGCTGAGATACGGTCCCCATGTGGTGCGCAGGGATCTCGACCCGGAAGCCAAGCGCCGGTTGACCGTCTTCCTGACCAATCTCAAATCGACGACGCCCGATCTCTACGATTTGCTGGAATCGAAGCATTCCGGCGGTTTCGCCACCGTGGTTCCCAAGGATTACGAGATGGCGCACGCCTTCGTCCGCCTGGTGTCGGACGATGGCGTGCGGCGATAGATCTCGTCAGCAGTCGCCGCAGGGGATCGTCAGGCTTCTGCGCGGACGCAGATAATAGGTCTCGCCCATCGATATATTGTTGAAGACCGTCGTCAATCCGGCCGTCTGTGAGCTGTCTGCGGACCAGGTGATGATCGGTTTGTAACCAAGTTTGCTTTCGACCCGGATGAGAAAGGTGCCTGCGACCCTGAGCGTTGCCGGAACCGTAGTGGTTGCGGGCAGGGCGGTGCCGATGCTGTAGACGCCATTGACCACCTTGCGCGACCACACCACGTTCACCCTGGGCGGCGTGTCGGTTGTGAACTGTATTGCCGTGATGGTGATATCCGGCGTCGAGCGATTGTAGGGCTGCAAGGTGGAGGTGCCGATTTTCATGATGGCATCCAGGTCCGCCTTGACGATGGTCGGCTGCTGCGTGACCAAATCCGCGACCATGCTGCCGATGCGGCTGACCTTCTTGCTGGTCTCGATGGCTTGGGAGGCCTCCATTGTGATGAAATACATGATCAGCAGGATGGGAACGATAAGGGCGAACTCGACCGCCGCGATGCCGCGGCGATCGCGTATGAGACCGACCCACTTCCCCCAGCGTCCTGCCATTCCTGGATGTGCCCCCGCACGCATCATGCCCGTTGCCCTTTTTCTTGGCTTTTTGCTTCCGCCACGAACTCAGTTGTCGAATGGCTCGTTCTGCCAGGTCACCGATGCAAAATGCAGTGTCTTGTTGCCGCCCATCGACTGAGCCAGAAGATCGGTCATGACGGGCCATTTGTAGAAGACCCGCAGCATGTTCTTCGATTCCGCCAAGCCTGGCGTGGTCGCGAAGGGCTGCGAGTTGGTGCCTTGCATCAAAATGATGTTGCCGTTGTCGATCTTGAAGCTAGCCGTGGCCGCGTCGGCGAACGTCGGATATTCGCGAAGGTCCACGTCCAGTTGATTGGGGCAATCCTGCGAGACGATGATCTCCAGCCTGTCGCAGATCATGGTCTTCAACTTGTCCCCGGCGACGTCGGCCGGCCTCAACTGCCCGGTGCGCAATTTGCGCGCGATGTCGTCGGTGATGTTGGCCATCACTTCCTGGCCGGCAAATGAGATGCAGCTTTCAAGGATGGCGAAGACAAGAACCGCGAACGGCAATGCGAGCAGCGCGAACTCCAGTGCCGTACTGCCGCGGCGATCGCCGGCGAAGCGTGCGAAAAACCGTGCCCGTCTTGCCTTGCGATCGCCTGTCGAGACGAATTCGTTGCTCATGCTCTGATCCTGCCCATCCCCAGACGGTCTCGGCAGGTGTATTAGTGCAAACCAATTGAAGTCCGGTTTGAATGATCGTTAAAGTCGCCGCGGGCGTCTTAACCACCCGCTAACCCGGACCGCGTGCCTACCGGCTGACGCTCATCTCGGCTTCTGAGGATTTTTCGGCTTCGCTCTTGTAGGAGCTTTCGCAATAGGGCGTGCAGGACATGGTCTGAACTTCAGCGCGCCGGTAGATGCGCACCGACGAGGCCGCCTGCCGCACGACGGTGATCTGTTCATCGATGATCGGGCTGCCATCCTGGTCGAGGACGACGAGGTTGGTGACGCCGAAGCCCTTGCCAGTCAGCACGATCGTCGAGGCGTCCTGCACGGACGCGTCGGCGATTGCCGGGTTACCGACCACGATCGTGTCGGCAGGGCGCGACAGTTTGACGATCTTGGCCTGGTTCATGGTGACCTCGATGCCGGTGTCGGCCCTGGCGGGCATGACAAAGCTCACGGCGGCAAGAAGCACGGCAATCAGGATCGACGATTTCGGCTCGGCCATTGAGGCGCTCCAGGCGGGCGGACTGTTCAACGGAACATGAACGAGATTGGTGAACCAACGGTTAAGCAGGCCCGGGCGCCATGTGCCGCGATCGTCATACGCGCCGGCCACACCCGGTTCCTGTCGCGGATTGTGGTCGCGGAGCTATTTCTTTTGCGGCTGCTTGACTGGGAATTGCGCCTCGGCCGGCGCTTAGCCCATAGTTAACCACGCAATATGTTCCAACCGCGAAAGGAATCGGTAAGGCTGTTTATTAAGTCGATCGAAAGAGCTTCTCCCTAGGTTGGCAGCATCCGATCAACCATCACAGAAGTTGACGGAAGTGCTGTAACACGTGGAGTAGGAGCTCTCGAATGTCTAATCTCATTGCACGTTTCGTAAAGGACGAATCCGGCGCGACCGCTATCGAATATGGTCTGATCGCCGCCCTCATCGCGCTTGCCATCATCGTCGGCGCCGGCGCGCTTGGCAACGCAATCAACGCCAAGTTCGAAGCTATCGGAACATCCCTGAACAACGTCCCGACGCCCTGAACGACGTCAAGTATATTGAGCGCTCGGATTGCGTTCTGGACAAGGGCCGCCACCTGGCGGCCCTTGTTCTATTCAATGTCTTTTTGCTCTGAGCCTCATCAATCGTTAATCGAACATGCTTAGATTGAGTGCGGCTTAATCCGATAATAGGCACAGCGCCGATGCTTGAAGCCCTGATCTTCGTCGTCTTCCCGTTCTGCATGCTGTTCGCCGCTATCTCCGACATGCTGTCGATGACGATCGCCAATCGCGTGCCGGTGCTGCTCATCGTCGTCTTCGCACTGGTTGCGCCGCTGACCGGCATGGAATGGGCGGCCTATGGCTGGCATTTCGCCGCCGGCGCTCTGGTTCTTGCCGTAACGTTCGGCCTCTTCGCGATGGGCGGCATGGGCGGCGGTGATGCCAAGCTGCTGGCCGCGACCGCCGTGTGGATGGGACTCAACATCCAGCTCGTCGAGTATCTCGTGGTCTCGACCTTTATAGGCGGCCTGCTGACGTTTGCCATTCTCGTCTACCGGAAGTCGCCGCTTGCGGTTTTTACCGGCCGCAATCCGTTCCTGCGTCACTTCGCGGATGAGACAACCGGGGTTCCCTACGGCATCGCACTCGGTTTGGGCGGATTGCTGACCTACCCGGATTCGCCCCTGATGGTCTGGGCGCTGGCCAGGCTTGCGGCCTGACCTTACCGATCATTCCTTGGCTGTGTTGCGGGCTGGCTCTGCGGAGCCGGCTGGCTGTTTGTCGCTGACCGCGCAATACAGCTAATTTATGTAAACCTTAAATTAATCACGATCGTAAGCATTACATTAACCTTGTTTTGACGATTGCCGCTGCAAAGTCCGGCCTGGCTAGGTGGTTTGCCAAGGCGAGGGTTCGGACAGATGCCAGCATCCCGATTGATTATTCTGAGCGTGGCGGTCGCCGCGGCGGGTGGTGCTGGCTATGTCGCGAAGAACATGGTCGCCGCGCCGCCACCGCAGATCGTCGAGTCCGGTCCAGCGGCTCCCGCCGTGGCATTGCAGGACGTGCTTGTCCTGTCGGGCGATGTCACCATGGGCAGCCAGCTCGAGAACAACATTGCCTGGCAATCCTGGCCGGCTGACGGCATCAACGCCAATTTCATCACCAAGGCCACTGCTCCCGATGCCCTGGAGAAACTGAAGGGGTCCATAGCCCGTGTGCCGATGTATGCGGGCGAGCCGGTGCGGCGTTCCAAGCTGATCGGCGAGGGGCAAAGCTTCATGTCGTCGATCCTGCCTTCCGGCATGCGGGCGGTCGCCACGACGATATCGGCCGACACCTCTGCCGGCGGCTTCATCCTTCCGAATGATTTCGTCGACGTCATCATGACCCGCCGTGCCGATGCCAACAGCGGCGGCTCCGGCTTCAACACCGAAACCATCCTCAAGAACATCCGCGTCCTGGCGATCGACCAGACCATCCAGGAGGACGAGGAAGGCAAGAAGACCAGGGTGGGTCAGACCGCCACGCTGGAACTGACGCCCAAGCAGGCGGAGATCATCACCGTCGCCCAGCAGATGGCGGATCGCCTGACGCTCGCGCTGCGGGCGATCACGGACACCCAGGAAAAGAATGTGGATGAGGCCGACTATCTCGTTTCCGGCAATGGCCGCAAGGGAACGGTGAGGCTGATCAAGTCGGGCGAAGTTTCCGAAGTGGGGGCAAGAAAATGAGGCTAAGCGGTAAACTGCCGGCGATCATGGCAGCGGCTTTCGGCCTGCTGCTCATTGGGACAAACGTGCAGAGCGTGGTCGAGGCCAAGAGTGCCCAGGTTTCGGCTTCGGCGGCCACCCAGCGCGTCAAGCTCGGCCTCAACAAGTCGGTGGTCATCGACCTGCCGAGTGATGCCTACGACATTCTTGTCGCCAATCCGACCGTCGCCGACGCGGTGACCCGTACCGCGAGACGCATCTACCTGTTCGGCAAGGCGGTTGGCGAGACCAACATCTTTGTGTTCGGGCCGAATGGCGAACAGATCGTCAGCCTCGATCTGGCCGTCGAACGCGACGTCGCAGGCCTGGAGGATTATATCAAGCGCTTCATCCCGACATCAGCCATCAAGGTCGAACTGCTGAACGACAACGTCGTCTTGACGGGAACCGTCGACACGCCGCTGGACGCCAAACGCGCCGTCGACCTGGCGACGATCTTCGTCTCGGGCGGTGAAGCGACGACGGGACAATATTCGCAGACCGCGGCCGGCGGCTCGGCCCAGAGTGGTGTCGACATCAACAATCCGGACCAGGAACGCCGCGTCTCCAAGATCGTCAATCTTTTGCAGATCATCGGCGACGACCAGGTCACGCTCAAGGTGACGGTCGCCGAAGTCAGCCGCTCCGTGATGAAGCAGCTTGGCGTCAACATGGTGGGCAGCGGCGGTAGCAACGGTATCAGCTACGACGCGATGAGCACCCCGGCATACGGGCTTGGGAAACCGCTGTCGCAATTCTCGGGAGCTTCGATCGGCACCTCGGCGCTTCAGGCTTATCTAAACGCAATGGAGCAAGGCGGCGTCATGAAGACGCTGGCGGAGCCGACCCTCACCGCCGTCTCGGGTGAGAAGGCAACATTCAAGGTCGGTGGCGAGTTCAATCTCATCACCAGCCGTACGAACAATGTTTCAGACGACAACAAGACAGGGCAGGTCACATACACCAACGATAAACTCGAATACGGCATCGGCCTGGAGTTCCAGCCGGTTGTGCTGTCGGCCGGTCGGATCAGCCTCAAGGTCCGGACGTCCGTGTCGGAGCCTACTGCCGAAGGCGCCACCACGCTGGAAGCGGCAGGCAGGTTGCCCGGAACCACGCTGTTGTCCATCCGCAAGAGACTTGCCGACACCACCGTCGAATTGCCGTCAGGTGGTTCGATGATGATCGCCGGCCTCGTCCGCGATGACGTCAGGCAGGCTGTCGCCGGCCTGCCCGGGCTGACAAAGATCCCGGTGCTCGGCACACTGTTCCGAAGCAGAGACTTCGTGCGCAACGAGACCGAGCTGGTGATCATCATCACCCCCTATCTGGTGAAACCGGTGGCACGGAACGACCTTGCCAAACCTGACGACAATTTCAACGCCGCCAGCGATGGCGCCGGTATGTTCCTGGGCCGAGTCAATCGTGTCTACGGCACAATGCAGACGGACAAGCCCAGCGGCCGTTATCACGGCGTCGTCGGCTTCATCTACAAGTGAACGGGGAAGCGGACATGTCTCAGTCAGCATTGCAGGCAAGGACCATCGCCATGACCACGCGCTCCGGCCGTTCGCGAATTCTCCAGCGCGCCATTCCTGCCCTGGCGGTGGCGATGGCGGCGTTGCTGGGCGGCTGCGCCCAGCGCGACAGTGTCACCGTCGGCGCCATTCCAGACGACTACCGCACCAACCATCCGATCGTGATCGCCGAGAAGAACCAAAAGATAGACCTACCTGTCGGCGCGGGTGACCGCGGCATGACCGGCTCGCAGCGCGACACGCTCCTGGGTTTCCTCGACGGCTATGACAAGAGTGCTGCCCCGACGCTGACGATCCAGGTTCCGAGCGGCTCGGCCAACGAGGTCGCCGCCGCCGCCGCAGCGCGCGATTTCGCCCGGCTCGCGGTTGCCGCCGGCGTCAAGCGCAGCCGGATCGTGGTCGTCTCGTATCAGGCTGCCTCGAGCGAGACATCCGCCCCGATCCGGGTCGCCTATATCGCGGTGAAGGCCCAGACCGACAAATGCGGACGATGGCCAGATGACCTGCTGGAGACGTCCGAGAACAAACACTATGCCGATTTCGGCTGCTCCTATCAAAACAATCTCGCCGCCCAGATGGCCAATCCGGCCGACCTGATCGGGCCGCGCAAGCAGACCACCATCGACGCGGAAAATCGTGGCGCGGTGATCGATGTCTACCGCAGCAGGGATATTTCGGACGAGTTCCTCGGCAATTCTGAAGTGACGTACTGAGCCGCGCCCTAAGGAAAAGAGAAGTCACGGAAAGATGACCATGAGCAACCTTGCCTATGACGCCCCCATGGACGGCGGTGAGACCTCGCCGCAGGACATCGCCGCGATGCAGGCGCTGCGGCCGGTTCCGCGTATCTCGATCCAGGCATTCTGCGAGACCGAGGGTGTCGCCAATCCAGTCGAGCGCGCCGGCGAGGACCGCCGCATGACCAAGGCCCATCTCAAGGTCCATATGGGCGGCGTTCCCACCGCCATAGAATTCTACCAGTCGGCGCCGACGCCGAACCTGATCCTGCTGGAGTCGCGCAGCGAACCCAAGCAGTTGCTGGAACAACTCGCGCAGCTCTCGGAATATTGCGACCCGTCCTCCAAAGTGGTGGTAATCGGCCACTACAACGATGTCGGCCTCTATCGCGAACTCATCCGCTCCGGCATTTCCGAATATGTCATCGCGCCGGTGTCGATGGCCGACGTCGTCAGCGTCATATCGTCGATCTTTGTCGATCCGGAAGCCGAGCCGCTCGGCCGCTCGATCGCCTTCGTCGGTGCCAAAGGTGGCGTCGGCTCTTCCACCATCGCCCACAACGTGGCTTGGGCGATGTCCTCCCTGTTCAAATCCGAGGTGGTCGTCGCAGACCTCGACCTCGCTTTCGGCACGGCCAACATCAATTTCGACCAGGATCCCGCGCAAGGCATCGCCGAAGCGGTATTTTCGCCCGAGCGCATCGATGAAGTCTATCTCGACCGGCTGCTGACCCAGTGCGCCGAACACCTTTCGCTGCTCGCCGCGCCCTCGACGCTCGAACGCGTCTATGATTTCGATCCCGACGCCTTTACGCAGCTTGTCGACACCGCGCAGCGCACCGTGCCGCTCCTGGTGCTCGACGTTCCCCATGTCTGGACGGGTTGGACCAAGAACACACTGATCAAGGCCGATGAAATCGTCATCACGGCGACGCCGGAACTGGCCAATTTGCGCAACACCAAGAATTTGGTCGACATGCTCAAACGGCTTCGTCCCAACGACTCGCCGCCCAAAC
This sequence comes from Mesorhizobium sp. BR1-1-13, assembly GCF_020165515.1. NCBI lineage: Bacteria > Pseudomonadati > Pseudomonadota > Alphaproteobacteria > Hyphomicrobiales > Phyllobacteriaceae > Mesorhizobium > Mesorhizobium sp. BR1-1-13. Next base: position 93,722 of record NZ_JAIUIH010000009.1, on the reverse strand, counting down.
TGATCATCAATCAGGCCGGCGTGCCCAAGCGTCCGGAGATTTCCCCGTCCGATTTCGCCGAGCCGCTCGGCTTGGCCGCGATGGCGATCATTGGCTTTGACCCGCTGCTGTTCGGCAACGCCGCCAACAATGGGCGCATGCTGGGCGAAATGGATGCCAAGAACCCGGTTGTCGCCACGATCAACGAAATTGCCCATGTGCTGACCGGCCGCAGCGAAATCCGGGTGAAAAAGAAAGCGGGTCTCGGAAACCTGCTCGGCAAACTTTCGCGCAACAAGAAATGATGCTTCTTCAGTGGAATCGGTAGTCGATCATGTTTGGTAAGAGAGGCAGCGACGACGGCAACCGGTTCAAGCCGGAATTCCGCCAGCCGGCACCGGCGCCGACCGCGCCAGCCGTCGCGGATTCGGCCGATACGGCGGTTCTTGCGAGGCCGGCGGCCGCACCTGCGTCGAGCACTCCTGTTGCACCGCCGGCCCGCCGCGCGGTCGAGGCGCCGCCGATAGCTCCGGAGCCGAAGCGGGCGACGCGCGAAAAGAGCGAAACCTACTACGACACCAAGAGCCAGGTCTTTGCCGCCCTGATCGACACGATCGACCTGTCGCAACTCGCCAAGCTTGATCCCGAAAGCGCGCGCGAGGAAATCCGCGACATTGTCAACGACATCATCGCGATCAAGAATTTCGCGATGTCGATCGCCGAGCAGGAAGAACTGCTCGAGGATATCTGCAACGACGTGCTTGGCTATGGACCGCTCGAGCCATTGCTCGCCCGCGACGACATCGCCGACATCATGGTCAACGGCTCCAAGAACGTCTACATCGAGGTCAACGGCAAGGTCGAACAGACCGGCATTCGTTTTCGTGACAACCAGCAGCTTCTCAACATCTGCCAGCGCATCGTCAGCCAGGTCGGCCGCCGCGTCGATGAATCCAGCCCGATCTGCGATGCGCGTCTTCCCGACGGTTCCCGCGTCAACGTCATCGCGCCGCCGCTCGCCATCGACGGCACCGCGCTCACCATCCGCAAATTCAAAAAGGACAAGCTGACGCTCGATCAGCTGGTGAAGTTCGGCGCCATCTCGCCGCAAGGAGCCGAGGTTCTCAAGATCATCGGCCGTGTTCGCTGCAACATCGTCATCTCCGGCGGCACCGGCTCGGGCAAGACGACGCTGCTCAACTGCCTGACCAACTACATCGACCGCGAGGAACGCGTCATCACCTGCGAGGACTCGGCCGAACTGCAACTACAGCAGCCGCATGTCGTCCGTCTGGAAACCCGCCCGCCCAACCTCGAAGGCGAAGGCGAGGTGACGATGCGGGATCTGGTCAAGAACTGCCTGCGCATGAGGCCCGAGCGCATCATCGTCGGCGAAGTGCGCGGACCCGAGGTGTTCGACCTTCTGCAGGCGATGAACACCGGCCATGACGGTTCGATGGGAACGATCCACTCGAACAGCCCGCGCGAATGCCTGAATCGTATCGAATCCATGATCGCAATGGGCGGGTTTTCGCTGCCGCAGAAGACCGTGCGCGAAATCGTCGTCGGCTCCATCGACGTGATTATCCAGGCTGCACGCCTGCGCGACGGCTCGCGCCGCATCACTCACATCACCGAGGTGATTGGAATGGAAGGCGACGTCATCATCACGCAGGACATCGTCCTCTACAACATCAAGGGCGAGGACGCGAATGGGCGGCTGCTGGGAGAGCATGTTTCGACCGGCATCGGTCGCCCCCATTTCTGGGACCGCGCCCGTTACTATGGCGAGGAGCAGCGCCTCGCAATAGCGCTTGAGGCGATGGAGAAACGCGCTGACTGACGCTGCTGCAGGCGTAAGGGTTCTGACCGATGTTTGGAATTGACGGCACCGTATTGGCGTTTGTCGTGCTCGCCGGCTTCAGCGCCGGCGCGGTCGCCTATGCATTCCTGTTCACCCGGATCACCAACGAAAAGCAGGCCGGCAAGCGGCTGGAAACGATCAAGACCGCGGAGACGGATCGCTCCGTCGTCAAGGCCTCGCGCGATCGCGTGGCGGAGGCGGCCAAAAGACGCAAGTCGGTCCAGGATTCGTTGAAGGAACTCGACGAGAAGCAGAAATCCAAGGACAGTGCGGTCAAGAAACCGCCGCTGAAAGCCCAACTGCGCCAAGCCGGCCTGAAGGTTTCCATCGAACGCTTCTATATCTATTCCGCCATTTGCGGCCTAGCCCTGACGATCATCGCCTTTGTGGTGGGGGCGCCGCTTTTTGTTTTGCCTGGCGTGCTGCTGGCCGGTGCGCTCGGCCTGCCGCGCTGGTTCGTCTCATTTCGCCGCGCGCGGCGGGTCAAGGCATTCCTCAATGAATTTCCCAACGCGCTCGACATCATCGTGCGCGCGGTCAAATCCGGCCTGCCGCTGAACGATGCGGTGCGCCTGATCGCCAATGAATCCCCGGAGCCCGTCAAGGCCGAGTTTCGCCGCATCGTCGATTCGCAGCAGATGGGCCTGTCGATCCCGGATGCCACCTTGCGCATGCCCGAAACCATGCCATGCACCGAGGCGAGCTTTTTCGGCATCGTCATTCAGATCCAGTCGCAGGCCGGCGGCAATCTCTCCGAGGCGCTGGGCAATCTTTCGCGCGTGCTTCGCGACCGCAAGAAGATGAAGGCCAAGGTCCAGGCACTGTCGATGGAAGCCAAGGCGTCCGCCGCCATCATCGGCGCGCTGCCTTTCATCGTCGCGTTTCTCGTCTATCTCTCCAGCCCCAACTACCTGATGCCGCTGTTCACCACGAGCATCGGTAACCTGATCCTGGGGGTTTCGGCCGTCTGGATGTCGATCGGCATCTTCGTGATGCGCAAGATGATGAACTTTGAAGTCTAGGGCCGCGGCATGACCGAACAAGTCGTCAAATCACTGACGGATCCCGGCCTCCTGATCGCGCTGCTGGTCGGCATCGCCGTGTTCGCGACGGTCTTCACCTTGCTGCCGGCATTTGGCGGAAACCAGCTCAAGGCGCGCATGAAGTCGGTCGCGCTGGAACGCGACGAATTGCGCGCCAAGCAGCGCGCGCGGCTTGCAAGCGAGGCGGATCGCCGCCGCAAGGGCCTGCGCGAGGAACAGTCGATCGGCATGCGCAACATCGTCGACCGGCTCGACCTGCGGCGCGCCCTCGCCGACGAGGGTACCTTGCAGAAGCTCAAGGTTGCCGGCTTTCGTGGGCAGAACCCGCTGACGCGGTTCCTCTTCTTCCGCCTCGTGCTTCCGTTTGTCGGCTTCGCACTTGGCGTGATCTACATATTCGTGCTCGGAGGACTGCCGCAGCAGCCGCTGTTCATCCGGCTGTTCGTCTGCGTCCTCGTTGCCTATGGCGGCTTCTACGCACCGGTCGTCTACGTCAACAACCGCGCCACCAAGCGCAAGCAATCGATCCAGATGGCATGGCCGGACGCGCTTGACCTGATGCTGATATGCGTCGAGTCTGGTATGTCGGTGGAAGCTGCACTTCGCAAGGTCGCCGACGAGATCGGCGCCCAATCGGTGGCCCTGGCGGAAGAATTCATCCTGACGAACGCCGAGCTTTCCTATCTGCAGGAGCGCAAGCAGGCCTATGAGAACCTCGCCAGCCGCACCGGCCTGGAATCCGTCAAGTCGGTGTCGCAGGCACTTGTCCAGGCCGAGCGTTATGGCACCCCTGTGGCGCATGCGTTGCGCGTGCTCGCGGGTGAAAGCCGGGACCAGCGCATGAACGCCGCCGAGAAGAAGGCCGCCGCCTTGCCGCCCAAGCTCACCGTGCCGATGATCCTGTTTTTCCTGCCGGTGCTGTTCGCCATCATCCTCGGCCCTGCCGGCATCCAGGTCAGCCAGCGCGGCATCTTCGGCCAGGCGCACGAAACCAGCAGCCAGTAGGTGAATCTGGCCGATCCAAAGAAAAACCGCGCGGCTGGCGCAGCGCGGTTCTCTTATGCATGGTTCGGTGGCGGGGTGTCGCTCAGTTGGTCGCGGCTTTCGCCTTGTCCTGGTCCTTGAGCTGGCTCCAGGCATTTTGCTGAGCCAGCATCTGCCTGAGATAAGCGACATTGGCCTGCGCCTGTTCGGGTGACAGCTCCTGCGAGGCGATCTTCTCGGCTTCGTCGAAGCGGCCCTGCAGGCCGACGACCAGCGCCAGGTTCTGGCGCACGCGGCTGTCGGCATTCGGCTGCTGTGCGGCCGAGCGCATATAGGTTTCGGCGGTGCGCAGATCGCCTCCCAGCACATAGGACATGCCAAGGTTGGATAGCACCGAAGGTTCGTTCGGCTTGAGTTCCAGCGCCTTGCGGTAGAGTTGGCGCGCGTCGTCCTTCTGGCCGAGCTGATCGAGAATGGCCGCTTCCGCCGACACCAGCCTCCAGTCGGGATATTCCGGCGTCTGCGCCCGGCGCACGGCGTCAAGCGCCGCCTCGAACTGGCCGTTGGCGGCCAGCGCCTTGCCGTAGGCGGCAAGCACGTCGCGATCCTTGGGATAGGCGATCGCCAGCTTGCGCATCACGGCAAGCGACTGGTCGGCATCGCCATCCATCTGCAGCGCCGCGGCGAAGTTGGTCGCTATCCGCTTGTCGTTGGGATTCCTGGCATAGGACTGGCCAAGCGCTGCCGTCGCATTGTGCAATTCTCCCGCCGACATGGTCTCCAGCGGCTTGCCGCTGGTGCGTGCGATCGAGCCTGTGCTGATCTTGTCGGTTCCGCAGCCGGCAACGCCTGCGGCCAGCGCGAGCATGAAGGCCGTGGTGATGAGCCGCCTTCCGGTGGCGTTCATCGTGCGGTTCGTCGGCATCGGCACCCTGGGCCTCCATTCATGCGCGCGGCCATTGCGTGTCCATCTTCCCTCTCGAAGAAATATTCTGTTAACCCTAACGGACAGTTAAGAAGCGCCGAATCGACGGACGTCGGCAGGAGAACATCGAATGTCAGTGGAACTGGTCGAGAACAAGCTGAACAACCCGCTTCCTGTCCACCTGGTGGCCAAGGACGGTCTGGAGACGGCCGGCCTGGCGTCATCTGCCGTGGCGTGGGCCAGGGCCAACGGCTTCTCCGGCGAAGCGGGCAGGACGCTGATAGTGCCTGCCGAAAACGGCGCGCTCGGCGGTGCCTTGTTCGGTATTGGCGACGGCGAGGGCGCGCTGGCCGTTGGCACGCTGGCGAAAAGCCTGGCGGAGGGCGACTGGCATTTCGCCTCCTCGCCGGCCCGGCCGGAACTGGCGGCAATCGCGCTGGCCCTCGGCGGCTATGTCTTTACCCGCTATGGCAAGAAACCGGGCAAGGCGCTGCGCTTCGAATTGCCGGCCGGCGTAGAGGCAAAACGCGTTCGCCGCATCGTCGAAGGCGTCTTCCTGACGCGCGACCTTGTCAACACGCCGACCAGCGACATGGGGCCGGGCGAGCTGGAGAAGGCGGTTCGAGCCTTGGCCGAAATTCACAAGGCCGAAGTGTCGGTTATCAAGGGCGACGACCTCATCGAGCAGAATTTCCCGATGGTCCATGCCGTCGGCCGGGCTTCGTCCAGTGCGCCGCGCCTTATCGACATGGGCTGGGGGCCAAGGAGCGCCCCGAAAGTGACGTTGGTCGGCAAGGGCGTCTGTTTCGACACTGGCGGTCTCGACATCAAGCCGTCGTCCGGCATGCTGTTGATGAAAAAAGACATGGGGGGTGCCGCGAATGTGCTGGGTCTGGCCTCGATGATCATGGCCTCCGGATTGAACGTGCGGCTGCGCGTGCTGATCCCGGCCGTCGAGAATTCGATCGCCGGCAACGCCTTCAGGCCTGGCGACGTGTTGGCGAGCCGCAAGGGCATGTCAGTCGAGATCGGCAACACCGATGCCGAGGGAAGACTGGTTCTGGGCGATGCGCTGGCGCTGGCCGACGAGGAGGAGCCGCAATTGCTTGTCGACATGGCGACACTGACCGGCGCTGCCCGTGTCGCGCTCGGTCCGGACCTGCCGCCCTTCTACACCGGCGACGAGGCATTGGCCTCGGAACTGGCGGCCGCCTCGCTGGCGGTCGAGGATCCGCTGTGGCGCATGCCGCTGTGGCGGCCCTATGATGCGAAGCTGTCGTCGAAGATCGCCGACATCAACAATGTCACCACGGATGGGTTCGCCGGTTCCATCACCGCGGCGCTGTTTCTCAAGCGCTTTGTCGAGAAGACGGCAAGCTGGGCGCATTTCGACATCTTCGCCTGGAACCCCGCCGATCGTCCGCACGGACCTGCCGGCGGCGAGGCGCAAGGCATCCGGGCACTGGAGCACGTCATCTCGAAGCGTTTTGGCTGATGTGGCGGCGACTCTCACGGCCGGCAGATTGCCGAAACTGAAACGGAACCGAAACAATTTGCCGTCATTCTCGTGCGATGTCGATTTCGATGCGCCCGAGCCAGGCCTTGCGATTGTGGCAGCAAGTGATGCTGTCGCAGGTGCGCGACGACGCGCCCGACCTCACCATGCGCCAGACGGCTATCCTGTTCACCATCTATCTCGATCCGCCGCCGCACACGGTGCGCGGGCTGGCGGCCCGTCTCAACGTCACCAAGCCGGTCATCACCAGGGCGCTCGACACGATGGGCGCGCTCAAACTGGTGTCGCGCCATCGCGACGAGCTCGACAAGCGCAACGTGCTGATCAAGCGCACGGTCGAAGGCGCGCTCTTTGTCGAGCGCTTCGGTGATGGTATCATCGCCAAAGCACAAGAGCTGCCTATCTGACGACCAGCCACTTCAATGGATAAACTGATTTGACCGCCAGGGATGCCCGCCTCCACGCCTTTCGGCCCGATCTTGCCGATGCGAGATTGAAAGGAGAGGTCGCTGCCGACCGCTTTGTCGCCGGCCGGCCTGCGCGGATTTCGATCCCGGTTGCCGATATCCGCAAGGCTCCGCGTCCGGACGCTGGTGTCAACACGCAAGCCCTATTCGGCGATGACGTGCTCGTTTTCGAGGACAGAGAGGGCTGGGCCTGGATCCAGGCCGAACGGGACGGTTATGTCGGCTATGTCGCCGACACCATGTTGGGCGGGCGGGATCATGCGCTCACCCATATCGTCTCCGTGCCCCGAACTTTCCTCTATCCCGGCCCGGATCTGCGCCTTCCGATTACGGGACAGCTGTCGATGGGGTCCACCGTCACGGTGACGGGGTCCGCCGAAACGCGCGGCACCCACTATGCCGTCCTGCCCTCCGGTGAGGCAATCATAGCGGGTCACCTGCGGCCGCTCAGTAATCTGGCGGCCGACTATGTTTCGGTGGCCGAGACGTTTCTCGGCACGCCCTATCTCTGGGGTGGTGTCTCCGGCTTCGGCATCGATTGCTCCGGCCTCGTGCAACTGGCGATGCGCATGGCCGGCGCCGATGTCCTGCGCGATTCCGACATGCAGGCGCAGAGCATCGGCGGGCCGCTCGATCCGGGCCCCGATTATTCCGGCCTGCGCCGCGGCGATCTCGTTTTCTGGAAAGGCCATGTCGCCATCATGACCGATGCCGAGACCATGATCCACGCCAACGGCCACACCATGCTGGTGTCGCGCGAAGGCCTGAAGGAAGCCGTCGCCCGCATCGGCTATCTCTACGGCGGGCCGACGGGGTTCCGGCGGCCGTAGCGCCGATCCTCCCTTCCCCCCGGGGAAAGGAGACTGCTCGATCACCTTTTGTTCCGATTGTTCTTGGCGTTCGCGCGCCGTCGCGCTACCTCTGACGCGTGACAGAGAAGCCGCGCCTCGCCGACCAGAATGCCGCCGTCGTCCTGCCCGAACCATTCCTCAGATGGTTCGGCGAGAAAGGCTGGTCGCCGCGCGCGCACCAGCTCGAATTGCTGGCGAGGGCCCAAGCAGGGCAGTCGGTGCTGCTGATCGCGCCGACCGGCGCCGGCAAGACACTGGCCGGGTTCCTGCCTTCGCTAACTGAACTGGCCGTCAGGGCCAGGCGAAAGCCGGGGCAGGCGCATCGCGGCATCCACACGCTCTACATCTCGCCGCTGAAGGCGCTGGCTGTCGACATCGAGCGCAACCTCGGCAAGCCGGTGGAAGAGATCGGGCTCTCCCTCACCATCGAGACCCGCACCGGCGACACGCCGGCGCACAAGCGCCAGCGGCAGAAGCTGGTGCCGCCCGACATCCTGCTCACCACGCCCGAGCAGCTTGCGCTGCTGATCGCGGCACCCGATGCCAGGCGTTTCTTCGAGGACCTGCGCTATGTCGTGCTTGACGAGTTGCATTCGCTGGTGATTTCGAAGCGGGGTCATCTCCTGGCGCTTGGCCTGGCGCGGCTGCGTCAGTTCAGGCCCGAGCTTCAGACCATCGGCCTTTCCGCCACTGTGGCCGAACCGGATGAATTGCGCCGCTGGCTGGTCGGCCAGAATCCGCCCGAAAATACAGCAAGCCCCGATATGGCCGAACTGATCGTCGTTACCGGCGGCGCGAAGCCCGAAATATCCATCCTGGACTCGGAAGAGCGCGTGCCTTGGGCCGGGCATTCGGCGCGCTACGCGACGCCGGAGATCTACCGCGAGATCAAGCGCCACAAGACGACCCTGCTGTTCGTCAATACGCGCAGCCAGGCGGAGTTGCTGTTCCAGGAATTGTGGCGCGTCAACGAAGATACCTTGCCGATCGCGCTGCATCACGGATCGCTCGATGTCGCGCAGCGGCGGCGGGTCGAGAAGGCGATGGGCGACAATGCGCTGCGCGCCATCGTCGCCACCTCGACGCTCGACCTCGGCATCGACTGGGGCGACGTCGACCTTGTCGTGCATGTAGGCGCACCGAAAGGAGCGAGCCGGCTGGCACAGCGCATCGGCCGCGCGAACCACCGCATGGACGAACCGTCCAAAGCCATCCTCATCCCGGCCAACCGCTTCGAGGTGCTCGAATGCCGGGCAGCGCTGGACGCCAACTATCTCGGCGCGCAGGATACGCCTCCACTGGTCGATGGCGGGCTCGACGTGCTGGCGCAACATGTCCTTGGCTGCGCTTGCGGCGCGCCGTTCCGCGCGGACGATCTTTACGAGGAGGTGCGGTCGGCCGCTCCCTATGCCGGCCTCGATCGGCCGACATTCGACCGCGTCGTCGATTTCGTCGCCACGGGTGGCTATGCCTTGAAGAGCTACGAACGATACGCCCGCATCCGCCTCAACAAGGATGGGTTGTGGCGGGTATCCAATCCGCGCGTGGCCCAGCAATACAGGCTGAATGTCGGCACCATCATCGAGGTGCCGGCGCTCAACGTGCGTTATGTCCAGGCCGGCAGCAAGGGTTCCGCGTCGCGCGGCGGCCGGGTTTTAGGCAAGATCGAAGAGGCTTTTCTCGAGACGCTGACGCATGGCGATACCTTCATGTTTGCCGGCAAAGTTCTTCGCTTCGAAGGCATTCGCGAGAATGAGTGCTTCGTCTCTAACGCGCCCGGCAGCGACGCGAAGGTGCCTTATTATGGCGGCGGCAAGTTCCCGCTTTCGACCTATCTCGCCGAACAGGTCCGCGCCATGCTGGACGATCCGCAGCGATGGAAGAAACTGCCCGAGCAGGTGGCCGATTGGTTGCGCTTCCAGGCCGACAAATCGGTGCTGCCCAAACGCGACGATCTGCTGATCGAGACCTTTCCGCGCGGCAACCGCCATTATCTGGTGGCCTATCCCTTCGAGGGCAGGCTGGCCCACCAGACGCTCGGCATGCTGCTTACCCGCCGTCTGGACAGGGCCGGCGCCAGGCCGCTTGGCTTTGTCGCCACAGACTATGCCCTCGCGATATGGTCACTGAACGATATGGGCCTGATGTTCAGGGCCCAAAAACCTTCGCTGGGTGCCCTTTTCGACCAGGACATGCTGGGCGACGACCTGGAGGCCTGGCTGGCCGACAGCTGGCTTCTCAAGCGTACCTTCCGCAATTGCGCGCTGATTTCAGGGCTGATCGAAAAGCGTCATCCCGGCAAGGAGAAGAGTGGGCGTCAGGTGACCGTCTCGACGGACCTCATTTATGACGTCCTGCGCAGCCATGAGCCGGATCACATCTTGCTTCAGGCGACGCGCGCGGATGCGGCGGCGGGCCTGCTCGATGTCAGCAGACTTGCGGACATGCTCTCGCGCATTCAAGGTCGAATCATGCATAAGAACCTCGAACAGATATCACCGCTCGCCGTGCCGATCATGCTCGAGATCGGCAAGATGCCGGTCCACGGCGAAGCCGACGAGACGCTGCTGATGGACGCGGCGACGCTGGTTGAGGAAGCCATGGGGCCGGAGATGGCTGAGGAATGAATTTTTCGCTGGCGCGCGCATCGTTGATCGGCGAGGCCGATCTGGTCGGCATCGCCGGCGAACGTGCGGTCTGCGATCCGCGCGGCGTGCTCTATTTTCCCGAGCTCAAGCTTCTGGCCGTTTCCGATCTGCATCTGGAAAAAGGCTCGTCGCTGGCAAGGCGCGGCACGCTGCTCCCGCCCTATGACACCGGCGCGACCTTGCTGCGATTGCAGGCCGTCATCTCAGACTACCAGCCGGCAATCGTCATCAGCCTGGGCGATTCCTTCCACGATGGCGGCGGCGCCGAGCGCATGCATCGAAGTTTCCGCGAACGGCTGGAGGCGCTGATGGCGGGCCGCGACTGGTTCTGGGTGGCCGGCAACCATGACCCGGAGGCGCCGGCCGGCCTGCCGGGCGAGACGGTGCGCGAACTCGCCATCGGCTCGTTGCTGTTCCGGCACGAGCCGTCGAAGCTGCGCGTCGAGGGCGAGATATCGGGCCATCTCCATCCCTGCGCCCGCATCGTCCAGCAGGGCCGTTCCGTGCGGCGGCGCTGTTTCGCCGGCGACGGCGGCCGCATGATCATGCCCGCCTTCGGCGCCTATACCGGCTCGCTCAACGTGCTCGACCGCGCCTATGCCGGCCTGTTCCGCCTGGAATCGCTGATGGCCTATATGCTCGGCACGGACCGCATCTTTGCGATTTCGGGCTCGATGCTGCGACCCGGCTGAAGCCGCTATTTCCCGTAGTAGAGAGTGACCGTGTGCTTCGCTTCGGCGAAGAACAGCCAACGCTCGACCAGCATGCCGGCAAACTGTGTGACCGCGGCGAACGCCGATGCGAGCGCCGTGAAAGGCCATGGCAACACGAACGCGGCAATCAGCAGCAAGGCGGGCAGCGCGAAGCCCAGGAGTTGGGTGATCCGCCGCAGCTTTGCGCTGTGCTTGCGCGCGATGTGAAAACCCATTTCCTTGAGCAAATAATTTTCCTCGGTATGCGGCCATTCCAGCGACCTAACCGTCCCCCCGGCAAGCCCGGTTGCGGTGTTGGCGTTGGTGGGGATTTCCAATTGGTCGTTGTACCGCCAGGTCGCAAGCTTCCAGGCCCAACCGAGCAGGGTCAGCAGTACGCAGGCCGCCAGAAGCATTTTAGAACCGACGGCAAAGCCTTGGCATAGCGCGGCCAGAAGCACGCTGCCGCTCATCGCCGAGAAGATGACATAGCCGGGCAAGGTGTAAGGGCTGTGCCACTGAGCGATGGGTTTCAGCGAGGCATAGATCATGCCGGTCATGCAGACGGTGATGATGGCGCCAATGGTTGCCAGAAGTCCGGCGGCGGCGACCCAGCCATCGGTGCGGCCAAGAATGACCCAGCCAATGCCGAACAATCCCGCCGGGACGAAGGTGGCGACCGAGGCGACGCCTTCGCGCGACAACCAGGAACTACGCCATTGCGAGAAGGCACGCCAGGCGCGTTCGGGGCGGCCGAGATGGCCGGTCGAGGACAACAGGCCGGCGGTGATCAGGCCGAGCGCCAGTCCCATGCTGATGAAGCCCAGCCAGAAATCGGGTGCGATGACGCCAAGTGGCGCCAGCAGACCGAGCAGCGCCAGCAGGCCGTAGCCGGCGCCGGTGGCGGTGGTGAAGAAGACGACGGAGAAGGCTGGATGCATGGGGGTCAGTTCGAGAGCATGCGGTCGACCCAGCCGAGGAACCCACCCTCGGCCCGCACCGGCTCCAGGGTTGGCGCAGAAACCTTTGCCGCGCGTTGGGTATGGGCGCGCGGCGGCAGGTATTTGTTGGTCGGGCGGTAGCCGAGTTCCGGCATCAGGTCGATACCGCCACGCTCCTCAACCAGTTGCGACACTGCCGAGGCGGGGTCGCCGAGATCGCCGAAATGCCGCGCGCTGGTCGGACAGGCGGCGACGCAGGCCGGCACGCGGTCCTCCTCGGCTAGATTGTCATTGTAGATGCGGTCGACGCAGAGCGTGCATTTCTTCATCACGCCGACATCGGTGTCGAACTCGCGCGCACCGTAGGGGCAGGCCCAACTGCACAGTTTGCAGCCGATGCATTTGTCCTCGTCGACCAGCACGATGCCGTCGGAGGCCCGTTTGTAGGAAGCCCCGGTGGGACACACGGTGACGCAGGCCGGCGTCTCGCAATGCAGGCACGAGCGCGGGAAGTTCACCGTGCGGCCGCCCATCGCGGTGGTGTGCTCGTAGCTGTGCACGCGATTGAACCAGACCCCGTCGACATGGCCGCCATAGGGGTCGATGTCGGTCAGCGGCGCCATGTGGCCGCCGGTGTTCCATTCCTTGCAGGCGGTGACGCAGGCCTGGCAGCCGACGCAGGTGTCGAGATCGATGACAAGGCCGAGTTTCTTCTCGGTGTTAGCGGGAAGGCAAGTCATTCCGCGGCCTCTCTCTTACGGCGGAATTCGGCACCGAAGGTCAACTTGTCAGGCACGGGCTCGAAATGCGGCGGCTGCTGAAAACGCTCGAATTGCGGCTCGGTGAAGCCGGCTTCCTCCGCCGCGCATTTGACGATGCGCACGCGCAGGTCGAACCACGCCGCCTGACCCGTTACGGGATCGGAATTCGAATAGCGCCTGCCATTCGCATCCCCGGTCTGGTCGCCGATAATGTGGTTGAGCAGGAAGCCGCGATTGCTCTCGGCGGCATCGTCCTTCAGCCCCCAGCTGCCGCGCCTTTTGCCGATGGCGTTCCAGGTCCAGACCGTGCTTTCGTTCACGCCCTGGACCAGCTTGATCTGTCCCTTGACCTTGCCATTGGTGCTTTCGATCCACACCCAGTCGTCGTCGGCGAGGCCGAGACCTGCGGCGGTCTTCTCATGCACGAACAGCCGGTTTTGGCTGGTGATTTGCCTCAACCACGCATTCTGCGAACCCCAGGAATGGTACATATGCATCGGCCGCTGCGTCAGCGCATGCAGCGGATATTTTTCGGTGTCGACGGCCGCTTCTTCAAACGGCACGTACCAGAAGGGTAGCGGGTCCATGTAGGTCTCGATGCGCTGGCGTTCGCTCTCGGGCGGCACGGCCCGACCATAGCCGCGCGCGGCGAGACGAAAGCGCTGCAAGGGTTCGGAATAGAGCTGGAAGACGACTGGTTCGGCCTTCGGGATGAAGCCCATCTGCACCGCGAAATCGAGATAGGACCGGTTGGCCATCTTGTAGTAGCGCTGGTCCTCGGCGAAATCGTGGTGCCAGAAGCCGCCATTGCCGATGTAGCGCTGCAACTGGTCCGGATTTGGCTCGCCCTTGCCGGTCGAATTGCCGTCCTTGCCGCGCCAGCCGGCAAGCGGGCCGATACCGGGCGCGCGCTCGTGATTGACGATGTAGTCGGCGTAGTCGGCATATTTGGCCGCCCCGTCTTCCCTGACGAAACCCGGCAGGCCGAGGCGCGCGCCGAGTTCGATCAGCACCGATTGGAACGGGCGCACGTCGCGGTCCGGCTCGACCACGGGATGGCGTATGGCATCGCCCGGTCCGTCGGCATGGCTGATCGGCCGGTCGAGCAGGCTGATGCAGTCGTGCCGTTCGAGATAGGTTGTGTCGGGCAGCACGAGGTCAGCGAACGGCACGGTCTCGGAATGATAGGCGTCGGAATAGATGATGAAAGGGATCTTGTAATTGCCCGCCTCGTCGCGGTCGGTCAGCATACGAATCGTCTCGACGGTGTTCATCGAGGAATTCCAGGCCATGTTCGACATGTACATCATCAGCGTGTCGATCTTGTATGGATCGCCGGCCCAGGCGTTGCGGATGACGGTGTGCATCAAGCCGTGCGCAGCGAGCGGCGCCTCCCAGGAATAGGCCTTGTCGATGCGGATCGGCACCCCTGCCTCATCGACCAGAAGGTCGTCAGGCCCGCAGACGAAGCCGAGCGGCATGCCGTCCAGTGGCGTCATCGGCCGGACGTTCTTGCCGGCAGGCTTCGGTCCTGGCGGCGCGCAACGCGGATAGGGCGGTTTGAAGCGGAAGCCGCCCGGAACGTCCACCGTTCCGAGCAGCACCTGCAGAAGATGAATGGCGCGGCAAGAATGAAAACCGTTGGAATGGGCTGAGATGCCGCGCATCGCGTGCATCGACACGGGCCGCCCTTTGATCGTCTCGTGGCGGCGGCCGACCCAGTCGGTCCACGCCACCGGCAGTTCGATCGTCTGCTCAAAGGCGACATGGGCGAGTTCGGCGGCGATCCTGCGGATCGTCCCGGCGGCAATGCCGCAGCGCTCCGCGACCGCATCGGGCGAATAGCTCTCATCGAGGTATCGATCGGCGATCAGCTGGAACACCGGAACGCAGCGACGACCGTCGACGGTGAAGCTGCCGGTCAATGCCGGTTTGGCGCTGGCGTCGGCGGCGCGGACAGGCACCTTCGCCACCCTGTCCCAGGCGAGCAGGTTGCCGGCGCTGTCGCGGACAAACAGCCCGTCATCGGCCGCACCCGGATCCTGGATGACGAGCACATGGGCGTTGGTGTAGCGCAGGAGATAGTCGAGATCGACGCGGCCGGCCTTCAAGAGCTCGTGGATGAGGGCAAACACGAACAGGCCGTCGGTGCCCGGCCGGATGCCGATCCAGTCGTCGGCGATGGCGTTGTAGCCGGTGCGGCATGGATTGACCGACACAACCTTGGCGCCGCGCGCCTTGAGCTTGCCGAGGCCGATCTTGATCGGGTTTGAATCATGGTCCTCGGCGACGCCGAAAAGCATGAAATATTTCGTGTTGTCCCAGTCGGGCTCGCCGAACTCCCAGAACGAGCCGCCGATCGTATAAAGCCCGCCTGCGGCCATGTTCACCGAACAGAAGCCGCCATGGGCGGCGAAGTTCGGGGTGCCGAACTGGCTTGCCCACCAGCCGGTCAGGGACTGCGACTGATCGCGGCCGGTAAAGAAGGCGAGTTTCTTCGGGTCGCTGCGGCGGATATTCGACAGCCGCTCGGTCGCGATCGAAAAGGCCTCCTCCCACTCGATCTGGCGGAATTCTCCCGAGCCGCGCGGGCCGGTGCGCAGCAGGGGCTTTTTCAGCCGGGCAGGGCTGTAATGCTGCATGATGCCGGAGCTGCCCTTACCGCAGATCACGCCGCGATTGACGGGATGATCCCTGTTGCCGTTGATGTAGCGGACCTTGCCGTCCTTGATGTGCACGTCGATGCCGCATCGGCAGGCGCACATATAGCAGGTCGTCTTGGCGACGCGGTCGGAGACGGCGGGCGAGGTGTCGACGCCATCGTCCTCGTCGGGCGCGTTCGTGTCGGCGAGCGGGCGTTGGGACGGGGCGGAATTCGCGCCGCGCAGAGATCCTTGGGTCATGATTCCCGAGCGCTTTTGCGGTTCGCGGCTTTGGCCCTTGTTTTCGGCCCGGGACCGCGCATGTAATGCTCTTCCGGATGATAGCGATCGCCGGCCAGCCGTCGCCGCAGACCGCGGGTCCAATGCGCGAACAGGGACTTGAACCGCCCGATCATTTCATTCTCTGTCAATCGGTAGCGAATTTTTTCTAATGGCGATTGAAAACTTAGAATAAAGCTATCAACCCGTCTAATCAGTTGTTCTTGTAAATTCGATCGATATTGGTTCTTAATGCCTTATGACACTTGACCAGTTGCGGATATTCGTCGCCGTCGCCGAGCGCGGCCACATGACCAAGGCGGCGGAGCTGCTGGGCATCTCCCAATCGGCCGCGTCGGCCGCCATCCGCGCGCTTGAGGAACAGCATGGCGTCCATCTGTTCAACCGCGTCGGCCGCAACATCGAACTTGCCCAGACCGGTCACCGGTTCCTGCCAGAAGCCAAGGCTGTACTGGAACGAGCCGCCGCAGCACGCAATGTGCTGGAACATGTCTCGCAGACGGTTGCCGGCAGCCTTTCCATCGCCGCCAGCCTGACGATCGCCAGCTACTGGCTGCCGCGCCGGCTGGCGTCCTTCCACGAAGCCTATCCTGCAGTCAGGCTGAGCGTCAGCATCGGCAACACCCGGCAGGTCGAAGCCAGCGTGCTGGATGGAACCGCCGATCTCGGCCTGGTCGAGGGGCGTACCGAGTCCGACTTATTGCGCCGCGCCAAGGTCGATATCGACCGGTTGATGCTGGTTGTCGCCAACTCCCATCCGGAGATCGCCGAAACCGCGCCGGGACATCCAGACATCAGGGGCCTGCGCTGGATCATCCGCGAGGGCGGTTCGGGCACGCGCGAGGTGCTGGAGGATCTGGCGCGCCGCGAAGGGATTTCGCTTGACGATCTGCAGATATTTCTGGTGCTGCCGAGCAACGAGGCGGTTCGCCAGGCGGTCGAGGCCGGTGCCGGAGCCACCATCATTTCGGAGCTCGTCGTCGGACGCGCCATCGCCGAAGGCAGCCTGCGGTCCGTGCCGCTCGAATTGCCGAAACGCGACTTCGCCATGATCACACATCGCGACCGCCAGGCAAGCTTGGCCCAGATGGCGCTCAAGGCGCATTTGGGGGCCGACGAGAAGGCGTCCGCGCGTTCGTGAACTGTCCGGATATCAGCCGAACTTTCGCTGCGCGTCCAGCGCAAGGCCAAGTCCGACCGAGCCGAACATGTCGCCCTCGATGACCGAAGCCTGAGGCACCAGCGACAGGATTTTTTGTCTCGCCAGCGGGATCGCGGTGGATCCTCCGGTCAGGAACACGGCGGTGACGTCGGACGGCCTGACCCCGGCGTCGCCGATGGTCTGGCCGACCGTGGCGGCAACGCGCTCGATGTCCCTGGCGATCGTGGCGTCCAGCGCCTCCCGGGTGATCTCGGCGGCGAACTGGACTTCCGGCAGCTTCACCTCGACATCGGCCGAGACCTTGTCGGTCAGTTCGATCTTGGCCCTCTCGACAAGAGCGGCCAGCGCGTGCCCATACCGGTGCTCGACGATATGGATGAAGCGGTCGACGAGATCGGCGCGCTCGGCTTCGTAGCGAATCTGGCGCAGATGCGTCATCGCCTTGGCCGTGTAGACCAGATTGATGCGCTGCCATGTCGCAAGATCGATGAAGTAGCTGGCCGGCAGGTTGCGCTTGCCGTCCTTGGTAGGGCTGAGGTGGCCGAGTTCCGGCATCACATGCGCGATGCTGAGCAATCGGTCAAAGTCGGTGCCGCCGATATGGATGCCGCGGCTGGCCAGGATATCGTCCTTGCGGTCAGGCGAGCGGGCACGCTGCGGCGAGACCCTTACAATCGAGAAGTCCGACGTGCCGCCACCCATGTCGATGATCAGCGCCAGTTCCTCGCGCGTCACCTTCTGCTCGTAGTCGAGGGCCGCCGCGATCGGTTCGAACTGGAAGGCGATATGCTTGAAGCCTTGGGCGCGAGCGGCTCCTTCGAGCTCGCTTTGTGCCCTGGCATCGGCCTCGGCGTCGTCGTCGACGAACTGCACCGGCCGGCCGAGCACCACGCTCTCGACGGCGCCGCCGGCATCCTCCTCCAGCCTTTTTCGCAGATGGCCGAGGAACAGGCCGACGATCTCCATGAAGCCGATCGATCGCGCCTTGATGCGGGTCTTTTCCTGCGCGAGCGCGCTGCCGAGCACGCTCTTCAGCGAGCGCATCAGCCGGCCTTCGACGCTGTCGGTGTAGTTGGCGATGGCGTGCCGGCCGAAACAGGTACGGTTGTCCTCGAAGTTGAAGAACACGGCGCTTGGCAGCGTGACCTCGCCGCCTTCCAGCGCGACGAGGTGCGGCTGACCGCCCCTGACCACGCCCACGGTGGAGTTGGAAGTGCCAAAATCGATGCCGGCGAATGCTGGTCGCATCGCAGCCTCCTGTCATCTCTGCCTAGGCAGTGGTTCGGCGCCGCCTGTGAAGCGTGCGCTCTCTGTGGTCCGAGGTGATCGGACCGCTCTGCCGAATTGAATTGTGCGTGTTGCCCGGGGGGCCGGGAGGTGGCGGTCTATAGCATGATCCGGGAAAGGGAAACCCCTTTGCAGGAGCCTTAGTCCTTGCGGAAGATCAACCTTCCGAGCCAGCCCGTCACCATGGCCAGCGATATGGCGAAAACGCCGTAGAGGAAGGAATAGTCGTGGGCGACACGGAAGATCGACTGTTCGAAACCGGATTTGCGGATTTCGAGCTGGGCCGAGCTCTCCTTGATGAACAGGCCGCTCTTGAACAGGAACGCGCGCGCCTTGTGGGTGCCGACCGGAACGTTCGGCGCTAGCCGCACCGTGGCGCGGAACAGGTTCTGTGACAGGAACTGGACGCCGCCGACATTCTCGCTGTAGAGACCGGTCGCGGCCTTACGTTCGCGCAACGCCGCGGTGAATTCCTCGATCGTGGCCGGGCTGTCGCCGGCATCGGCCGGCTGCATGTAGAGATTGGAGGCGCCGAGCGACAATTGCCTGTAGCTGTTCGGCTCGGTGATGTCCTGCAACGGCCGCGTCGTCGCCACCGAATAGGACACCGGCACGTTTTCGAAGGTCTCGGATTCCAGGTTGACCCAGACGCCGAGCACCCGGTCCTTGCGGCGCACCACCACCGGCTTGGGTGGACCTTCGAGCACGACGATGATGTCGTAGCGGCCTTGGCGCGCCACCAGCGGATCAGGATTTTCCAGCGAGCCGAAAATGGTCAGGTCGGCCCCGGAAAAGCCGGCGGTGATCGAGACTTTGTCGGTGGAAAGGCCGATCTGGATGCTTTCGGTCGGCGGCGTCTGCGCGTTCGCGGGTGCGGCGATCACTGACAGAAGAGCGGCGGTTGCGAGCGCTTTCAGGCCATTCATCAGTTGAAGCCCGCGCCGGACAGCGAATAAAGATTGGGCGGCGTGACGAAGAGGTCGATGGCAAGCCTTATCGCCACCGCCAGCACCAGCATCGCCAGCAGCGCTCTCAACTGCTCGCCGCGCAGCCGCTGGCCGGCCTTGGCGCCATATTGCGCGCCGGCGACACCACCGGCCATCAAAAGAAAGGCCAGCATCACGTCGACCGTCTGGTTGGTGGTGGCGTGGACCAGAGTGGTGTAGGCCGAGGTAAAGATGATCTGGAACAGCGAGGTGCCGATGACGACGTTGGTCGGCACTTTCAGGAGATAGATCAGAGCCGGCACCATGATGAAGCCGCCGCCGACACCCATGATAGACGACAGGAAGCCGATGGCCGCGCCCAGCCCAAGCACGGGGATGACGCTGACGAACAGCTTCGAGGCCCTGAACCGCATCTTCAGCGGCAGGCGGTGGATCCAGTTGTGCTGGCCGGATTTCTTCAGCACCGGTGCCGCGCCGCTGCGCGTGGCGCGTAGCGCGTTGATGCTTTCGACCAGCATCAGCCCGCCGACGGTGCCCAGAAGCACGACATAGAGCAGCGAGATGAACAGGTCGAGCTGTCCCAGCCTGCGCAGGAAAGCGAAGACGTAGATGCCGCCGGTGGAGCCGACGATGCCGCCGGCAAGTAGCACCCCGCCGAGCTTGAAGTCGAGCGTGCCGCGCTTCATATGCGACAGCGCGCCGGAGAAGGATGAGGCGATGACCTGGTTGGCGCCGGTCGCCACCGCGATTGCCGGTGGGATGTTGTAGAAGATCAGGAGCGGCGTGATGAGAAAACCGCCGCCGACGCCGAACATGCCCGACAGAAAGCCCACCGCAGCGCCCATGGCCAGCAGCACGAAGACGTTGACGGAAATTTCCGCAATCGGGAGATAGATGCCCACCCGTCGGTCTCGATCAGTTTGCCAGTCGGCGAATACAGCCGTTGCGGAGAGTATCGCACCGAAAAGCCAATTTTTCCTTGCGCCGAAGCGGGGGGGGGGGGGGGGCCCACCCCCCCCCCCCCGCGCCGAAACAAAAAACATCTCAAGCAGTTAACAGGCAAATGTGTGGCGGGGGCGTCGCGGATACGACGCTTCTGCCGCTATTTGCGCGCCAGCAACGCCTTGACCAGCTTTTCGTCGACCGCACCGGTCGCGGGGAGCTTGTTGTCGGTCTGGAACGCGACGATCGCGTTCTTGGTCTTCACGCCCATCACGCCGTCGGCGCCGCCGGCGTCGTAGCCGTTCTTGTTGAGGATGAGCTGGATGTTCTTGACCGCCTTCTTCATATCGATGCTGGCCGTCGTCTGCGGTGTGCCGTCTTGCCAGGATTCGGGAATGTCGGCCGAATTGGCAGCCTGATCGAGCGGCTTGGCCTTCCACAATTCGGTGGCGGCGCGGGCACGCTCGAGTTGCTCGGGCCGCAGCGCGTTGGCGATCTCGTCGCGCTTGGCGGCAGCGTCCTTGTCGCCGGTCTTGGCGACGAGCGCGAACCATTTGTAGGATTCCTCCAGGTTCTGCTTCATGCCGACGCCCTTGGCGGCGAGGATGCCGAGATTGAACTGGCTGTCCTTCACGCCGAGATCGGCGGCCTCCTGGAACCAGTGCGCGGCCGATTCATTGTCGGTCACGCCGTCAGCGGCCATGGCGAACAGCACGGCCAGATTGTGCATGGCGCTGGCGTTGCCCTGCTCGGCGGCGAGCTGGTACCAGGTCTTCGACTTCTTGATGTCGCGCGGAACGCCGATGCCCTTCTCGTAGAAATTGCCGATGCGATACTCGGCCGGAGCGAAGCCGAGTTCCGCGGACTTTTCATACCATTTGGCCGCGGCCGCCATGTCTTCCTTGACGCCGCGCGCCTCGGAATAGCGCGAGCCGATCTCGAACAGCGCCTTGGCGTCGCCGGTGGCTGCGGCGTCGCGCAGGGCGACCGGGCCTGCGTCGGCGGGAATATCGAATTTGGCCGTGGCCGCGGGAGCGCCGGCGGGCACGACGGCGCCGGTGGTGTCCTTGGCCATGGCCGGTGCAGCCACTGTCGGTTGGATACCGTTCTCCGCATCCCTCGTTTGCGCCCCGCCGGCGGCAGCGGAAGGTGCCGGAGAAGAAGGAGCCGCAGCAACGGGATCGGCGGAAGCCATCGCGTCGGGGCCTGCCGCACCGGCGCCGGCAGGCATGACGGGAGCCGTCGCCGGAGCCGGTTCCGCCGTCGGGCCGGCGTTCGTCGGCCCATCGCCATCCGACGGCATGGCGAGCGCGGTCTGCGCCACCATGTCGTCCTTGACCGTCGGAGCGGAGGGCTCGGCCTGCCTGACCTCACGGGCCGGTTCGCTGTTCGCTGCC
Organism: Mesorhizobium sp. BR1-1-13; assembly: GCF_020165515.1. Classification (NCBI taxonomy): domain Bacteria; kingdom Pseudomonadati; phylum Pseudomonadota; class Alphaproteobacteria; order Hyphomicrobiales; family Phyllobacteriaceae; genus Mesorhizobium; species Mesorhizobium sp. BR1-1-13. The sequence continues at coordinate 72,374 of NZ_JAIUIH010000009.1, read as the reverse complement.
GCCAACTGGGTTTCCGGCCTGGGCGGGCTCGCGGCGTCGACGGATGCGGTTTGCAGCGGCTGCGAGGCAACGGCCGACGCGTCATTGTTTGCTACCTGGGCGGGATCGGCGAGGAACGCCTTGCCAAGCTGCAGGCCGGCAAGCGCCAGCATGATCGCGGCGGCCGCCATCAGAATCGGCTTGCGCCGCGCCTTGAGCAGGTCGCCGATCCTGAGCGCCTTCACCGGTCCCTTCATCGTCGACTGGCGTTTCAAGGCGTCGGCCTCGGCGGCGGCGGCCTGCGCCGCGCGGCGGGCAGCCGCGATGAAGTCCGATTTCGCGGCATCGCTGTCGCTGAGCTTTGCCGGCTGCCCGCGCTCATCGCGTACGCGCTTCATGATGGCGTTGAGGTCGGGCGCGCCGGAGCCGGGCTCCAGTGGCCGGTTGGCCATTTTCGGGTCGAGCGGCTCGTCGAGATCGACGTTCGGGATTTCCGGGCCCGGCACCGAGCCCGCCAGCGGCGGAACGTCTGCTTCCTTCTTGCCCTTGAAGGCGCGCGCCAGGCCGCCCAACATCGATTTGCGGCGGCCTGCCGGCTCGCCCTTCCCGGCGATCGGATCGGAACCAAGCGCGGCCATGGCGGCGGCGGCCGCCGCCTCCGCGGGCGAGCGCGCACCCGGCCCGCGTGGCGAAGCAGGCTGGCCACGCATGATCGCGGCTGCGCGGCCATCGAGATCGGCCATGTCCCCGGTCAGCGGCATGGGTTCGTCGATATCCATCGACGGAGCATCCACGGCCATCTTGCCGGCTCGCGCACGGCGCCTGCCGATTGCTTCATCCGGGCGCGCGTCCAGGAGCTCGCTCACAGCCTCGGACGGTTCGCTGGTTTCCAGCGAACCCAGCCTGTCGACAATCTTGAGCAGCGTGTCGTGGATGGCCTCGAACGTTCTCGAGTTACGCTCGTCGGAACGGCGCGTCAGCGTTTCGAGCGTCTTCAGATCCTGGGCAAGGCCGGAAACCGCCGACGTGTCGGCGCCTGAGCCGGCCAGCGAGCGGACCGCATTCTCGGCCGCCTCGCGCGCCGCGCCAAGGATGGAATCGCGCGTTCCCGCCAGCGCCTTCTCGATTTCATTGAGGCGTGGGCTGATGTCCTCGAACTCCGGCAGCGGTGCGCTGGGCCTGGACAGGTGGGCGGACAGGCTGGCGACTTGCGCCTCCAGGCTGCGGATCAGCGCCGGATCGATGCCGGCGACTTGCGCGGCGGACGAGTCCAGCCGGCTCGAAATGTCTTCGAGCCGGCTTTCCAGGCCACGGATCGCGGCCTCACCGGCAGGATCGGGAATGCGTGTTTCCATGCGCTTGGCTAGCGCCGTGAAGCGGGCATCGATGGCTTCCATGATGCCGGCGCCGTCGACTTGCGGCATGCGCTGGTCGAGCCGGTCGGCGACCTCGTCCAGCCGGCGCTCAAGGTCGCGGAACAGCATGTTGCCCTGTTCGATGGCGTCGCCCTGGCGCCGTTCCATCATCGACGACAGCACGTCGAAGCGTTGCTCCAGCCCGTGGAAGATATAGTCGGCGTCGGGCATGGCCGGCGCCTGGTCGATCTTGTCGGCGATGAGCGCGATCTGCTTGGCCAGCCGTTCCATTGCCTGCTCGGGCAGGGCGGCGCGGCCGGCGAGTTCGTCGACTCGGCTCGACAGCGTGTTCAGCCGGTCGACGACGGCGTTGCCGGGGTGGTCCTGCGCCACTTCCTCGATCTGCCGGGCAAGCGAATCGATCCGCTTCTCGATGCGCTCGAAGGCTTCATGGTCGAGCGAATTGGCCTGTGCCGCGACGGTCGAGGCGACGATGGCACGGGAGATCTCGTCCAGCCGCTCATCGATCATGGCCAGCGTACTGCCGCCGCGATTGTCCTGCTGGCTGGCGAAATGATCCACGGCGCTGGCCAGCGTGCGGACCTTTTCCTCCAGCGAGCGCAGGGATAACGATTCCGGCAGGTTGTTGACGGCATTGCTGATCTGCTCCAGCCGATCGGTCAGGCCCGAAATGGCGGGGTCCGGTGAGCGGTTGCGCTGGTCGGCGTCGACGCGGTCCTCGAAGGCCGTCCAGCGCCGATCGAAATCGTCCCAGCGGCGGTCGACCTTCTGCACGCTCTCCTCGCGCGCCAGCGTGTCGAGCGCGGCTTTGACCTGTTCGAGTTCGAGCCGCAGCATGTTGACGCTTCTGTCGTCGCTTTTTTCCGACAACGTCTTGATGGCGCCGGAAAGCCGCTCGAATTCGAGGCCAAGTTCGGCGCTGCCTTTGCCCGAAGCGCCTGACTTGGCGTTTGCCAGCAGCGCGCGGTCGATGTCCTTGCGCAGCGCCTCGAATTCGCTCTGCAGCCCGGCAGTCATCTGGTGGCGCAATTCCTCACGCATGCCGCGCAGCTCGCCGGCGATCTTGCCGACCATGGCAACGCTGTCTTCCTGGCCGCGGATGCGGTCGATATCGCGGGCAAGGTTCTGGTAGTTCTGGCCGACGGCCGGCGCCGGCATTGGAGCCTGCGGGTGCAGCGCGGGCTGCGGATCCTGGTACCAGCGCGGCTGAGCCGAAGGCTGTGCGGCGGGATAGCGCGGTTCGGCGCCATAGTGGCGGGGATCGGGACGTCCCATCGTGTCCTCGCGCGTCCTCTCCAGGCGCTGTTCCAGCGTCTCCAGCGAGCGGTTCAACTGCTCGAGCGTGGTCTGAGGCCTGCGCTGCCTGCCGGCGTTGAGTGTATCGAGGTAGGACCGCTTGCTGTTCATCGGTGCGTCCGTCTTTCAGATTGGCCGGTTTGCGACCAGCTCCCCAAATCCTCGCCGGAACGAAGGCGACCGCACCACGGTGGAAGACAAGCTTCCCGGGTTTCACCCGCGCTCCGAAAAACCGTGAAAAAATCGATACAGGATAAACACGGGTAGCCGACATGCGCACAATTCGCCCAACGTGGTAAACAACGCGTTAACTCGGTGCGGCTCTTTTCTGCGGGGGTCGTTAAGGGTATTTTTAATGAAGCGTTAAGTCAGAAGTTCTCGCTGTGTTCCAGTCCATCATCCTCGGCGATTGCCAAAATGTGCCTAGCCTCAAACACCACAAGATCTCCCGCATCTAGCCCATCGATGCCTATTGGACTATTACTGAGGATGCCTGTGTAGGACCCATTATCGTCAGCCTCCGTCACCCTTACCCACATCCGCTCGACCCCCTGCTCGCCCGCATCGAATCCGAGTTTGACGAATCTGCCGACATCGACATTGCTTCGTTCATATCCCGCTGGAATGTGAAACGTGTCCGGATATTCCCTTGACATGTGCTCACCATCGACAAGCCTGTAAGGTAACTTGATCTCAGTCACGCCTTTCCTCCTTCGCGCTTCTTCACTCTGGCGTCCGCGAAGCGCTCTGCCGCCTGCAAAGTCGCGCGATCGTAAACGGCGGCCGTGGTCTTGGTTGAGGCATGACCTGCCACCTTCGAGGCATCGTCTGTCGTTGCGCCAGCTGCCCGTCCTTCGGTGATGCCGGAGGCTCTTAGGTCGCGCGCCCAGACGTTTGCCGGGATGCCTGCTGCCTCTCGGTCCTTGCGCCAAAACTCGCCAAAATAATTCGAACTGTACGGCATGCCCGTGTGCTCACATACAACGACAGGGCCTGCGCGTGCCGACTCCGGCCAATGCGCCAACTCTTCCATCACCATTGGCGCCCTTGTCAGCGGGAACGTCACGGACAATCCTGTCTTTGAACTCGTCTTCGACGGAACATATCGCATCACCAAGTCCTGGCCGATGTCCTCCCAGCGAAGTCCGAACCATTTCTTGGTCATCTTCATGCTAGTGTGTGGCGTCATAACGACATCACTAATCAGCGGCGAGTCGATTGGCCACCATTGCCCGATGACGTCCCACAGCCGAAGCGTCGTCTCAAACACAAGCGCATAGGTAAGCGCCGAAGATGGGCGACCGTCAGCGTGGGCCGCAGCGCGCAAAGCGACCACGTCGTCCGCAGTGACCGTGGATTCCCTTCGCTTTGGGCCGGGTATCTTTCTGCTGGTGGTTTTTAGAACCTCGCGCAACTCCATTGCCGCACGTAGCTCCGGAGAGCCTGGTTTTGAACTCATCACGAAGAACGAAATAGCGGCGTCTAGTACGGCGCGCATCATTTTAGAGGCGGCAAGCTTCGTGCCCTGGCCCGACCAGGCATCGTGCCATTTTTTGAGGTCGACACCTGTGATGCTGTCGATGCGGCGGTCTCCGATGGCGAACTCGAGGCGCTTGGCATAATAGTCATAAGGATGGCGGGATCCGGGACGCAGCGTAAAGTACGTGCTGTCTGGATCTTTGCTGTACCTATTGAGAATGTCGCCAATCGTGTAATTGAAGGAATCGATGTTCTGGCGAAGACCGGTCTTCCATGCGCTCTGCTCGGCTTGAAGCGAGACGCACTGCGCAACCAATTCCTCCGGCCTGTCCTTGAGGTGCGATAGATTGAAATTGGCTGGCTTAAATCCTTTTTCGGACGCACGCCAGTACGGCGTCACGCTAGCGCGACGCTTCTGCCAAATAAGACCGGGCGCCTTTACCCTTTCTTCTTGTTCCGCGTTTTCCATTGGTCCAGTCCCAATTTCTCTTCTCCGTCAGGCTTCGCGACGGCAAAGCCAGCCGTCTGCCCAAAGTACCCCTCGTAAAACCTCTTGACCAGCGGCACGGCAAGCCTGGCGTGCAGCGCGTCGGACGCAGGAAAGCCGCGGCGCCGCAGGACCGGAAGAACCTCACGTATCCATTTTTCCGCGCCGGACTTGCCTACGATTGCCGTGGCAACTTCTTTTTCGGTTGCGAAGAGCGACAGGCCGTCGAGCGGCCTGAACACAATGGCTGCGTTATCATTCGCCGGTGTCATGCCACATCCTCAAAGGTGAACTTTTCTCCATTGGGACCAACGCAAACGGCTCCGAGCGCACTCCTGAGCGGCAGCAACTGCGTAACAGCCTCGCGGCACTGTGCCTGCGTCATTCCGATAGTCTTCACGTCGGATACGCCAGCAAAACCGCCGATCGCTATAATGAGAAACCACATTGTAAGCTCCTTGTGAAAATGGGCGGTGGCGTGTCGCTCCGCCACCGCCCTCAACCGCACCTCTTCGCCCGTTGCCATGCTGCTGCACACATGATCTGCATTGGGCTACTTGCCTCCGCAAAAGGCGAGGTGTGGTTGATTGGTTTGCCTGCCGCTGCTCGTACATGGGTTTCGCTTCGCGAGAGGCAGCAGGTACGGCTTGCGCCGTATTGGTTGGGTGGCGGCTACCAATTCTCGGTCTTCATCATCCACATGGCCGCAACCCGACGTCGCTACTCCGCTTGCGCGGGGTGGCGGCGCCATTCAATCCAGAGGTTTCGCAACAGCCGTTTCTCAACGTAGCGGTGCGCCCTCATGGAAACGTGCTTTTTGTATGACTCCTTGCCCTTGTTGCTGACTGTAACTGGCAAGCCAAGTTTTTCAGCCTCGAATCTGGCGCGGTCGGCGTAGACCTTCTGATAGTAGGTCAGTTCCGGGTTGGCCCAAACGTCTTCGCCGAAGGCGGGGCGCCACTTCCCCATGCCGCCAATGACATGCTCGCGCGCCACATAGCTGACCGAGCGACGCTGTTTGTTGTAGCCGTGGGCAATCCAGTCATCCTTGGTTGCGCCCTCGCCTGGTGCGCCCTGTCGGTTGCCTGACATGACGGCAAGCCCGAGACGCTTCCATACCGCGCTGACAGATTTGTACGAACCAATGTCACCGCACTCGCCGACGATGGTGGCGAAACTGATATCGCCAAAGCCCTTCACGTCCTTGACCCATTCGTAAACCGGCAGGCGCTTGACCGCCTTGACCATGGCTTTTTCGTAGACGGCACGCTGTGCGTCGAGCGGTTCCATCGCCATCAGATACGGCGCGATGTTGACGTGCATCGGGTGCGCTGGATCCGATACGATGACGCGATACAAGTCTTCGTTTCGCTTGCGCGCCTTTGCCTTAGCTTCGTCGCTGGCGAAGTCGTCGTCCGTCATCGTTGCAAAACGTATGGACGCCATGCCTTGAAGCTTGAGTTTCGTCTGCGCCTTGATCATGCCCTGCCGCAAGCGATGCAGTGTGACGATCTCGGCTACGTTTTCTTGCGTGGCAGGGGTTGGCGAATAGGGTGCCAGCGAAACATGTCCGCTGGACCACTCTGGCGGGTGAAAGATGGGTTGCTGTTCCACTGTGGCCAAAGTGGATTGGAGTTCCTGATGCGGCACCCATTCGATGGGCTCCTTAGATATCCTGGCCGCGTCAGGAATTAGGTTGCCGACCGCACCATGTGTGTGGGTTGAGGTGACGTCCAGACAGTCGGCAATGGGGTTGCTAGCAAGCGGCTGCGCGGGCGAGGGTTGCGAGGGTTTGTTGGCCTGCTCGTTAGCAATTGGTGCGCGCCGCGAATTCCGGATGGTTCTCGTAGCACCAGTGGCAGCGCGCTTGCGGGTTGTCGTTTCGACAACGGCGCAAAGTTCAGATGGGTTATTCGATTCAGTGAACATGGTCATGTTCCAAATGGCGCAGCTAGTTTCGGCCTAGCGGCATGCCGTAAAGGGTAAGCAGGCGCGGCGGGTTCCTGTTGGGTTTCGCGGCAACCTATGGCCGCGCCTGCTTGTGGTGTTTGCTTGCCGTCGCTCGTCGGCCTAGGGTTCGGAGCATTCGTTGGCAACGACAAGCAATTAGCTATGGCGGCGCGTATTGGGATGGACTCTAATCCCTCGAATGCCGCCCCATCCGACTATACGTCGGAACTCATAGCCTCCTTATGCAGACGCTCAACCGCGGCATCGCCAAGGTCGCCAATCTTCTTGTCGCCAGCGGCGCGTCCTACCGCCACAAGGAATCGTGCGTTGCGCACGGCGCTCGTGCCTTTCGACAACTCGACTTCGCCATGCGCCAGAACCTCGCCGCCCGTCCATTCGCGAAGCGCCTTAACCGCGCCTCCGATAGTAAACGGCAAGTCCATAAGCGCCGACTTGATTGTGCGGCCAGCCATTCTCATGCGTGCCTGCGTAGCCTTGGCAGCGTCGTTCATGCGGTGCGGCGCCTTAGCGAAGGCTGTCCCGCCATGCTCGCGTAATATGCCAGCACGCTGCGTCTGCGGCACTTCGTTGATTAGCTTGCGCGCGCCGATAAGCAGAAGCTCGTCCTTGTATCGCGCAATGTTGCTTGCGTAGTTGGCAAGCTTCGTAGCTGCTGCGCTCAAATCGCCGCCAGCCTCATCAAGCATCTGCCGCGCCAGGCTTTGCAGCGTTAGCGCCTTGGCTCCGGTAACGTGTCTTGCATACGCGTTCATGGTTGCTCCTCTGAAAATTGTACGGGCGGCGACAATAGGGTGGGTCCCATCAAGTTCATGGCCGCCCGTCTTCGGTCTTGCGACCTTGCACAATCAATATGCGTAAACGCCTAGTACGTCAACTGGAAAATTGCGCAAACGCCTATTTTATTGCGTGGCCGCCCTAGCGGAAAGGGCTGCGATAGCAGCGCTGGCAACGGTCCGCTGGTCCTCTAGGGTGTACCACTCATGAGGAATTCTCGACCGCGCTTCCGTTATCGCCCGCGCCACACGCTCGACGTCCACCTCCACCGCCCTCTTCTCCACCCCTCTCAGCCGGGCTAGTTCGTCCAGGATGGCGTTTAGTTTGACGTTGGCGACAAGCGTCAGGCCAATGCCCTGACTGCGCAGCTCGCGCTCGATTTGCTCTATGTTAGCCATTGGAGCCACCCCCATCAGAGAGAGCGGTATGGCCGGCGTCGGTTATGGCGAGGTGGTCTGTGTATTTGCCGGGAACCCATTCGGCCAATCCAATCTCTACCAGTTTTTTGGCTGGCGCATAGGACGACGATGTAGCCTGCGGAGCGTCAGAAATCTCGACAAGCAAGAAGTATTGCGCTTTGGTCAGTGCCCTCAGCCCGCTCACCGGCTTTCCTCCGCAGTCTGTGGGGCGGCGGCAAGCATGGCGCCCCACACTTCTGGCGACAGCTTTGTGAAGTTCAAGATGGTGTTGCCAGCCGCCAGCATCGCCTCTGTCGGCTTGACCGGAACCAACTTCCAGCCATCCGGCGCCTTCCCCTGTTCATTGCCAAGGGAGGAGAGAGCGCCTTCTTGCTGCGATGCGGGGAACCAGTTTTGCGCCAGAAACCATTGAGGGCCAAGCCGACGCATAAACTCGGCTATGTCCTGCCGCAGCGCCTCCACCGCTGTGTCGGGTGCTGGTGGGGTGGCGGCAAGTCGGCGGATACAAGTTTCAACCTCGTTGATAAGTGCTGATGCATCGCAGAGAGATTGATACATGCCCTGGTTGGCGGCCAAATTTATATCTTGCTGAGCATCAAGCAGGCGGTGCAGCAAACTATCGATATATGGGATGCCAGTCGGATCGAAGATGTCGGGGTTTAGTATTGTCGGCTCGGGCCACGCCACCGGCTCGGCCTTCCGCTCCTCTAGGGCGGCGGTGAGCTTGGCGATTTCAAGGATTTCGTCGGCAGAACCGATCTGAGATGCCGTTCCGTCTGCATCGATACGGCTTGCCAGAGCGTACAGGCGCTCGCTGATCTCAACCATTGCTGCTCTCCTCTGTGAGAGAACGAGCGGCGCGGCGGAAATCGCCAGCGGTGAGTTTGGCCGGCTTCGACTGAGCCGCAGGGCCGCCGAACCGCATCCTGCCGTCCGTGAGGAGGGTTGCGTCATCGGGCGTCACCAGCCGCGCAATCTCATCATCAGTCAGGTTCGCGGCTGCGTCCGGCTGCACCAAGCGCTGCCCTTCAACCGCAAGCTTGTCCATAGTTGCGGCGAACTCAGCGAAAGGCTTCAGCGCCTTCCTCGCCTCTTCCAGCTTTGCTTCGGCGGCTTCGGCTCGGGCTTCAGACGAAATGATGGTGTCCGCAAAGCTTGCCAAGGCCAGATCGACGCACTGCTTGGCTTCCTCAATGTCCGATGTATGGCCCAGATCGAGGAATTGCCTCGCATCCGTAAGCGCTACCCATCCCTGCTTCGAGAGGTCTTTGCATTTGCTGTAAGCATCCGCGCCGGTCTTCAATCGTTCATTCTCGGCGCGAAGAGCTCCGAGCTGGCGGTCGTGTTCAGCCTCTCGTGCTGTGGCTTGCTTGACATAGCCGTCTCTGCTGGCGCGGAGAGCGCGCAGATTGGCTAGCGCGTCGGCTATCGGGCGGCCGAGTTCATTCGCGAAGGCTAAGTCACACTCAGCGTAAAGTCTGTCGAATGCTTGGCGCAACCCCTCCAGATCGTCTCCCACCGGCAGGGAGGGAGGCGCTGACGAGGCTTTGGCCTTCTTCTCCTCGATGAGGCGCTTGGCAGCACCCCGAACCATGGGATTGTCGCCATAGGCTCCATCTGCCATTTCCTCCAATTCTTGGCTTCCCTTTACGGTCGGCTCTGCTCGGGAGGAGGCGAGATAGGCGCTGATGGCTTCAGCGAGAGGGCGGGTTTCCTCGCCCTCAGCCAAATCGACACCACCGCCACCGCATCTTGGGCACCAGTCGCCATGAACCGATCCACGCCCAGCGCACGTTGGGCAGTCGATCATGTTCGGGGCTTCCATTGCTGTGTCGAACGCTTTCTTCGCCGCTGCCAGCCCTTCCGCCTCCAGCGCGGGGGTGTTGGAGGTCATGCGTCACCTTTTTTAGCTTCGGCGTAGTAGCGGAGGGCGTTCTGGATCATCCAGGCCACGAACTCGTCGTCACCTTTCAGATCGCCTTCACGGTCGATGATTGAGCCGATTGTCCGCGCGGGACGTTCCTTGCGCCCGCCGACAGTTTCGATGCGCAGGCGCCGTAATTTCTTCGCGGCTGCGAGCAGTGCTGTCTTCTCTGCGTTGCTCATGTCGTGGGCTCCTTGCGCTGTTGCGCGGTGCGGATGATGATTTCGGCGGCTGTGATGGTCACGCCGCCCTCCTATCGCTACGCGGCCGGTTGTTATTGGCCGCCCTACGCCGCCCGCCAAGATCCATTCCCAACAATTGCGCAAGCTCTCGAGCCACACGGCGCGCAGCCTGGCCGACCTCGTTGTTTCCCATGCGCTCGTTAAAGCGCGCGATGCTGAAGAAGGTCGACGGCGTAGAGCCTTGGGCGAGTGCTTCGGCGGCGGTTAGCATGTTGATTGTCATGTGTGTTCCTCTTGCGAATTATTGCGCCGCAATAAGCGGCAAGGCATCCTAATGGACGGCAGGCATCTCGAACCGACACCCATTAAGCCAAGCCACGATGGTCCGTTCACCGACGACCACTGCATAGAACCCCATGCCGGTAAGCGCCTCTTGCGCGCTAAGCGCCGCAACGAAACCGCCGAGCCATAGGTCAGCGATGCTGTCCGCGCTGTTGAGCTTTTGGATTAGCGTGGTCATTGCGCAACCCGCTTACGCCAAGCGGTCTCGCCGTGCTGCTCAATGAAGTTGTCCAGCCTGTCGGCAAGCGCGCTAAACAGGAGCGCGGTTTGCTTCTTGCCGTGGCTCTTCTCGCATCCTCTTGCGAGTTCGCGGATGGCGCGTAGTTCGGCTTCGGCTTGTGCGGTGATCATGACACTGCCACCGCAACAAACAGAACGGCGACCGCAAAGAGTGCGATGCACAAGCCCGCAATAGCGGATTGCACAAGCGTGATGTCAGGCTCTTTGCGGTTAAGTTGCCGTTGATAGGCGGCACCATTGACCATGAATGAGCGGCGCGGGTCGCCGCTGTAGGTTGTAGAAGTCATATCCCGTACTCCTTCTTCGGAGCCAGCCGCCATCTAGACGGTACGGAATCAAACTAGGCGTTTGCGCAACAAACGTCAATAACTATCTTGCGCAAACACCAAATAAATTGCGTGGCCGCAACCCCTACGCGCAACCCTACAGCACCTCATTCCACTGCGCGGCAACCACTATCCCGGTGATTGTCACCTCGTCGGAGCCTTCCTTGTATTGCACGGGCGCCTGGAACTCAGGGCTTGTCGACCGCGGCCACAGCCACATTTCGCCATCTGCGCGAATCTCTAGCTCTTTAATAGTCGCCTCATGCAGCCCATCAGACCGACGCCGGTTGACCAAGACCTTGTGGCCGCTGCGTGGGTGGAGGCCATTTGCGATGGTCGACGCCACCAAGACGTGCGAGCCGGACGGCATCCACTTGTTCATGGAGTCGCCGCGGAGCACGTAAGCTTGCGTGACCAAATACCGCCATGCCGGCTTGAGGTTGAATGACGCAACCGTTTCTTCGTCTGGCGCCCACTGCTCGCCCTCGAGCCATGCGCCAGCTTGCAGCACACCAACGACAGGGAAGACTTCCGCGTCTGAGCCGGCACCCATAGGTACAAGCGGCTGGCCGTACTTCAGGAAATCAATGGAAACATCAAAGGCGACGGAGAGCGCAGCCGCATTTTCCAGCGTCAGTTGCTGCTTGCCATTTTCCCAGCGGGATATCGTGCCTGGATCCACGCCCATGCGCTTTGCTAGTTCGGCGCCGTTCCAGTCGCGTTCGTCGCGCAACGCGCGAATACGCTGGCCGATCGTTTCTACCTTTTGCATGTTCTACCCCTGTTTCTGCACTGCGCTCGGTGCTTGCGACCGATTCGGCCTTGCGCATACGCCATTTTCAGTTTTGCGTCAATGCATATCTACTTGGCGTGGACGCAACTTAGCAATTGACATTTATTGCGTAAACGCCTAGTTTGATTCCACGGTTAACGTTCTGGTCGCGGGTTGGTTCCGCCCAAAATCAAAAACCGCCCAATCGGGAGATGCACAAAATGAAGAGCATTGGGACCACCCACGTCAGTGGGTGGAGGGGTTTTAATTACGGCAAAAACGACGGCTCGCTTGTTGAGCATATCTTGGAAGGGGAGGACGAACAACCAGGCTTCATAGCCAGCGCCCGAGACTTCATCACAGGCTACAGCGCTTCATTCGCGCGGCCCACAATCAGCGCGGAGGACGAATAAATGACTGACGGTACCGGTGAATTGAAGATCGGAGACGCAGTGCGTGTCGACATTGCGGGCCGCGTGATCGGACGGTCGGAATATGAACAAGGGCCGGACGCGTACTTGGTTGAGTACGAACGTGCCGGCAAGAAGAAGCGCGAGTGGATCGTTGCGGACGCGTTGGTTGCAGCAACAAGCAGCGACGCGGTGCCGGTGTTCAACGAGGTGCCGGCATGATCGGCGCGCGGTGCAGGATTCTGCTTGGCGACTACGACGGCAATGTCGTCGGGCGCCGGACATATGTCGGCGAGGCAGACCGCTTTGCGGTGCGCTTCCTTGATGGCAGCGGGCCGCGCGAACACTGGTTCCAGGCACACGAAATTTCATTCGATGGCCGCGAGGCCGAAGGCAATGTGGTGGCACTGCACGGTAGTGCGGCAAGCGAGAGGAAACGGGCATGAATATGCACGTGGGTGCGACCGTGATGAAGGTGGCGAGCAAGTTTAAGGTGGGTGATCGGGTGCGTCGCATTAATTGCGATAACAACCCGACCATGGTTGTAGGGTGGACAGGTGTAGTCAAGGGATTCAAACTTCTTTACGGTGATGAGTATCTTGACTTTGGCGGCGGTGTCGATGGCAACGCTGTGAATTTCGAACCAGCTCCATTGTTCGCCGTAGGCGACAAGGTGCGGGTGGTGAAGTCGGGCAGGGGCCATGACGCTTCCTTCCATGGTGCGGAGGTCGGCGATGTCCTTACGGTTACTACCGTAGGCGACGGCGCCGTTAATGCTGGCCGATGGGCGTTCTATTTCCACGAAATAGAACTCATCCCGCCCGCCTACACCTCCTGCGCCGCAGCGGAAGTCGACAACTTGGCCGACGAGTATGGTGCGCCGAAGACGGCAAGCAAGGTCCGTTGCCTTGTTGACCAGTTCGATGTGACAAAGGGCAAAATCTACGAAGTCGATGAAGTCGACGGAAAATCCGTTTGGATCATCGATGATGTCGGCGACACGTTCTATCTGACCAGTAGCGAATTCGAACACGTTGCCGTTGCGCCAGCAACCGCGCTGCGCATCGAGGCCGGCAAGTTCTACAAGACGCGCGATGGGCGGAGGGTCGGGCCATACAGCCATGCCTTCAGTGACATTTGGCGCGTCGGTGGAGATCACTCAACCGCAGTTTTTGAGGATGGCACCACTAGCCGTACCGGCAGGAAATCCGACAACGACCTCATCGCCGAATGGACCGACGAGCCGGTTGCCGACCGCGTGCCTGGTTATCGTTTCACCAGCAAGAACCCGCCCAAGATGGGCGACAGGGTTCGCATCGGAGACCAAGGTACGTTTGCGGTCAAGGAAGTGAAGTCCAACGGGAATATCTGTTTCTCCGACAGGCCGCGCGACATGACTTGGCTGCTTCACAAGTCGGAAGGCGCGTCGGACTGCACGCTCGTTGCGCCCGCTGGCGCACCCACCTCCATCGCCGACATCGTAGCTCGCCATTCGGCAAGCGGAACGGCGATCGTCTGCCTGCTTGAGAACGGCAAGCCCGCACCGGCCACGCAGCCTTTCGTTCACGGCACCGCCGAACTGGCCACCAAGGAGGCTACCCGCCTAGCCAACGTCCATCGGGGCAAGGAGTTCGGCGTCTACACACTTGGCGCCGTCGCCAAGGTCGAGCGCGTATATGAGCATGAATGGCAGCGGTTGGCTGCTGGTGGGCAGGTGATTGCGGCGATTAAGGAACTGCGGCGCATTACCGGAATGGGTTTGGCTACCGCAAAAGACGCCGTTGAAGATTGGCTTGGGCGGGAGGCTGAAAGCGAGCGGCGAGCCACTTCGCCTTTGTTCTAGCCTCCTAACCAACCACGTACCGCAACCACCACACTGCTGCGCAGGAGCGCAGCAGTCAGGAGGGACTATGACTGAAACCACCATTAACGGCACACTCCGCAACGCACGCCTTATCTTCGACGGCGACCCACGCTGTCCGTGCCTTCGTGGCGAAGTCTTTGGTGACACCAAGGGCCGATTCGCTGACGGTACGCCGATTACGACGAGCCGCCTTAAGGCGCAGGAGGACGGCTTGGTCTTTCGCACCACCTACAGCGTTTACAAGGTGGAGTCGTGGGCATGACCTACACAGACTCCTACGACCCGGATTTGCACGGCTCTCCGGAACGTATCCCACCCGCCGCACAGCGCTACATGGCGGTTTGGCTGACCGTCGCCATTGTGCTTCTGCCGCTGCTCATCTGGGCAGCGCTATGACCGCCGCCCTTACCTGGCCGCCGGCATGGCTGCTCGGCCTTATTGTCCTCGCCCTTTACGCATCTTGGAGGCTTACCTTTGGCTATTGACTGGAATGACGGCGCACCAGCCGACACGATTGAAAACGAACCGGCCTTCTGCGTCTTCTACGCAGGCGCTAAAACAGGCAAGACCACGCTTGCCAGCGAGTTCCCGGCGCCGCTCTATGTGCGTACCGGCAAGGGCGAGCGCGCACCTGCTGGCGTCAAGATGAAGTCGTTCGGCGTGTCGGAAACCTATGAAGACGTCATCGACCAAGCTGACTGGATGCTGCAGACCGAACATGACCGCAAGACGCTGGTGGTCGACTCGGCAGACGGCCTTGAGCAGCTTATCCGCGCCAAGGTGTGCGCCGACAATAAGTGGGCAAACATTGAGGAGCCTGGCTTCGGGAAGGGGTACGCGCTCGAGCTTTCCATTTGGCACGAGTTCGTCAACAAGATCCTCGACCTGAAAGAGGCCGGCTACTACGTCGTTGTCATCGCGCACGTCAAAGCCAAGACCGTTCCTGGCGTCACCACCGACAGCTACCCGCGCTACATGCCCAACCTTCGCGACGATGCTATCGGCGCACTTATCGATGCGGCGGACCTGATCGGCTTTTTACATCAGCGCGTGTCGATCAAGAAGGAAGACGCAGGCTTCAAGAAGACCAACAACCGCGGCGAAGGTGGCGGCGAAATGCTTATCGCCGTGCAGGAGCGGCCAGGCTTCATTGCCGGTAATCGCTACGGCATCGAAAAGGCAACGCTGCCCTTCAAGCGCGGCGAGGGCTTCAAGGTTCTGGACTTCTATTTCCAGCGCAACGCGCTGCCGGTTGAAGAGCCGGAAGAGAAGGGTGCTGACGGATAGTGGACGCGGACAATGATAACAAGCTCCCGCGCAGTCGTGCGGAGGCTAAGGCTGCGGGCGTAAAGTGGTACTTCACCGGTAAGCCTTGCAAGCATGGGCATGTGGCGAAACGGTTTACTTGTGACGGTGCCTGTATCGAGTGCTCAAGGGAATTCCAGCGCAAGAAGTACGCCGCAAACCCTGAGAGCGTAAGCGCAGGAAGGAACATCCTGAGAAGATCCGGGAGGCTACGCAAAAATGGCGCGAGGCTAATCCGGACAAAAGGAAAGAGATTGCACGGGCAGCGTCGCGTCGAAGGTATGCGACCAAACCGATGGATGTCAGAGCGCAGAATGACAAGTGGCGCGCTAATAACCCGGAAAGGGTCAAGGAAAATCGTCGCCGCTATGAGAAAATAAAGATGGAGGATCCGGCCTACCGGTTGGAAAAATCAATAAGCACTGGCGTTAGGAAGGGCATCATAAGCGGTTCCAAAGCAGCAAGAAGCACGTTCGCACTGCTTGAGTACACAGTCGATGAATTGCGCGCCCATCTTGAGGAACAATTTCAGCCAGGAATGTCGTGGGATAACTATGGAAGGAACGGCTGGCACGTAGACCACAAAATACCCCTATCGGCCCACAACTATCAGACACCTGACGACATTGACTTTAAGAAGGCGTGGGCACTTTCCAATCTGCAGCCTCTTTGGGAGGCAGATAACATAAGCAAGGGCGCGAAGTTAAGCGCGCCGTTTCAACCATCACTCGCGTTAGCAGCATAGGAGCCAAACTTTGAGCAAGATCGACTTCGACTACGAGATCGACACAGATACCGACAAGCAGGGCGGGGGTGGAGGCATCATTCCGCACGGCTATTACCGCGCATGGGCAGAGGCAATTGATTTCCCTGAAACAAAGGACAAGAAGGGCCGCCAGGCAGCAATAACTTTCGAGATTCAGGAGCCCGAAGAGTGGAAGGGGCGCAAGTGGTGGGAATACTGGACTGTAGTCCATGCGGACGGCTTCCAGAACGGCTCATACAAATACGGAAAGCCCAAGCTAGACTGCTTTGGTCGCGCCGTTGGCGTTGTCATCGAAAAGGGTACTGACAGCGACGATTTGCTGTTCAAGTCGTTCGTTGCCGAGGTCGTAATCAGCGAGGGCCAGGCGAAAAACGACGGCAGCGGTGACAAATATAAAGACAAGAACCAGATCCGAAAGTTCTTCTATGAGGACGACCAGGCCAAGGAGCCTGTGCCGGAACTCGGCGTGATTGGCGACGGCACGATGCCGGCGCGCGCGGAGAAGAAGACGGCGCCTGCGGCGAATGATAACAAGCCAGCCGCGACCGCTACTGCTGGGGCGGCGCCGGCAAAGAAATTGCCGTGGGGCAAAAAAGCCGCCTAACACCTAACGGCGGGCTTCGGCCCGCCACCCCTTTCCATTAGAGGAGAACAAGCGTGAAGATAGAACGCAACGCATTGTCGCGCCTGCTCGCCAGTGCCACGAAAGTGGTCGAAGGTCGCAACAACATCCCGATCCTATCAACCGTGCGCCTTGTTGCGGACGGCGATGTGCTTACCGTTACGGCCAGCGACTTGGATATCGAAGTCCAGGCCAGCGCTCCATGCGAAGGCGATCTCGCCATCTGCGTCGACGCCAAACTTCTTGCTGGCATTGTGGCCAAGTTGCCGGCTAGTGCGGTGGTCGAGTTCGACCTGAAGGACGCCAACCTTACCGTCAAGTCTGGTCGCTCGACGTTCAAACTGCAGACGCTCCCGATTGAGGACTTCCCATCGTTCTCAGTCGACGGCTTTACCGCCGAATTCACCACGGACCTGGCCGCGCTCTTTGCGCCGGTTGCGTTCGCCATCTCGACGGAAGAGACGCGCTATTATCTAAACGGTGTTTACATCCACGACACGGCTGGCGGGTTGATTGCGGTTGCTACGGATGGCCACCGGCTCGCCAAGCACACCGCGCCAACCGTTGGCGCCATTCCTGCGGTCATCGTCCCGCGCAAACTCGTTGGCCTGGTTCCGAAAGGGCAGGTTGCCGTGTCGCTCAGCGATACCAAGATCCGCATTGTGGGCGCGGACGGCACGTACACATCTAAGCTGATCGACGGCACCTTCCCGGACTATGAGCGCGTTATTCCCAAGGCAAACGATAAGGTGATCACGTTCGAGTCGCCGGACATGCGGCAGGCGGCGGAGCGTGTGTCGGTTGTGTCGTCTGAACGTGGCCGCGCCATTCGGCTGAACTTCGCAGACAACCAGGCAACGCTTGCCATCAACAATCCCGAGCAGGGCAGCGCTAACGAGGAGATCGCCGTTTCATACGAAGGCGAGGCAATCGAAATCGGCTTCAACTCGGCTTATTTGGCGGAACTGATCGGGCAGTTTCCGGCTGGGACAATTTCGTTGGCGCTGAATGACGGTGGCTCGCCAGCCGTGTTCACGTCGGCAAGCGCGCCGGACTTGCTGGCAGTTTTGATGCCGATGCGTGTTTAGTTATGGCGTGGCCTCCGAAAGACGGCACGCCGTACATGCCAGCCAACGGCACGGAAGGCATGGATTTCATAGACGCGTGGTGCGCGGATTGCGCCCACGATGATGAGGAGAACGAGGATTACTGCGAAATCCTGTCTAACTCATTCTTTGGCCTACAGCCCAAGGAATGGACGTGGCTCGGTGGCTGCGGCCATTGCTCGAAATTCGCGCCATTTGAGCCGGGCAAAGCCAAGCCAGAACCGCGCTGTCCGCATACCTTGGAGTTGTTCGCATGACCACACCGGCAACCCAACTTGAGATCGCCGCACAATGGCTGAAGGAGGCCGCAATGCTGCTACGCGGCAACAAGGACGCATACCAGTTCAGCCGCGTTGCGGAGGATTGCTTGCGTGTGGCGGGGGTCAAAAGCAAATGACCTGCATCGTTGGAATTGTTTACGGCGGCAAGGTGTACCTCGGCGGCGATAGCGCTGGCGTTGACGGCACCGATATCAACGTACGCACGCAGAGCAAGGTGTTTCGCAACGGCGATTTCGTCATTGGCTACACGACATCATTCCGCATGGGCAATCTTCTTCAGCATGCGTTTGTGCCGCCGCGCTGGCATCCAGATGACGACCTATACAAGTTTATGGTCACCGATTTTGTCGATGCGGCCAAATCATGCCTGGAAGCGGGCGGATACACGGCTGGCGGCAACTTCCTTGTTGGCTACGCCGGACGCCTGTTCGAAATCCAAGACGACTGGCAGGTTTCCGAAACTATCGACAGATACATGGCTGTTGGGTGCGGAGATAAATACGCGCTCGGCAATCTGTACGACAGCAAGGGCGCGCCGAAGTCCCGCATCATAAAAGCACTCAATGCGGCAGCGCACTGCAATGCGGGCGTGCGTGCGCCGTTCTTTGTGGAGATGGTGTGACATGGACATCAAGATTGAACGACTGAGCGACACGCACGACTGCGAGACGTGCGGCCCGTCATGGGCGGAAGGCGCTCGCATCTATATCGATGGTGCGCTTGTCCTCGAACTCGATCCGCATGCACATTGCTATGACGGGGACAACTACGATGACGAAGCTATCTTCCGGCGTATCCTCGAACACCTCGGACACACAGTCGCTTTTGTGGGGGCAGCATAACTTTGCCCGCCATCCCCACAGAAACGCCAGGCGAGACGCCCACGGTTGCGGCAATCTATGCCGCCTATGAGGCAGAGCACGAACACTATGACAGTCTAGGCATTTCGGTAGGCGAGGCGGCCACGGAATGCGATCGCGCTCTCTGGTACACCTTCAGGTGGTCCTCAGAACCCGAAACGTTTGGCGGCCGACAGTTGCGGCTGTTCGAAACAGGAAATCTTGAAGAGGACCGGCTTGTCGCTGATCTCGTAAAGATCGGCGTCGAAGTCTACGGACAGCAAGACCGCATACGCTTGGTCGGCTCGCACGTCCGCGGTAAGTGCGACGGCAAGGGCATGGGCATACCTGAGGCACCGCAAACCGAGCACCTGCTAGAGTTCAAGTCGTCCAATGAAAAAGGAATGAAGGAACTTCACAAGCACGACCCGCGCCATGGTGGCAAAGGGATTCGCATTAGCAAACCCTTGCACTTCGGCCAGTGCCAACTTGGAATGCATCAATTCGGCTTGTCGCGCGCGCTGTACTTGGCGGCGTGCAAGAACACAGACACGTTGTATTCGGAGCGCGTTGAGTACGATGTCGAATGGACGTTGCGCCTATTGGCGCGCGCCGAGCGCATCATAAACGCAGCGGATCCGCCTAGTCGCATAAGCGACAAGCCTGACTCGTGGCTGTGCCGTTTCTGCAAGCACCATGACGTTTGCCACAGCGCCAAACTGCCGCGCGTTACGTGCCGCTCCTGCCTGCACGCAACGCCAGAAATGGGCGGCGATGCAGCCTGGTCGTGCGCGCGGTGGAGCAAACCGCTTTCGGTGCAAGAGCAAAAGGATTCGTGCCCAGCCCATCTGTTCGTGCCGGCGCTAGTACCGGGTGAATTGCTGGAGGTGGATGAGGCCGCTGAGACAATTGCTTACAGAATGGCGGACGGCACGATTTGGACAGATGGCGTCAACGATGCACGACAGTAATAGTAATTGGTCGCACCTTCCAACAACAAGAAAAGATGCGATATCTATAGGATCCAAACATTACTTTACCGGCAAGCCGTGTAAGCGAGGTCATGTGGACCGCAGACTGACTAGCGATCGCAGTTGCATGGAATGCAATCGCAACACGGCCAAAGAGAGCTATTATGAAGACATCGAGTTGTCCCGTGAAAAGAACCGCGAAAACCAGCGGATTATTCGGAAGAAAGACCCGGACGCATACAGAAAAATGCGCCGCGATAATTACGCGAAGAACGCCGAGAAAGTACTAGAGCGAGAGCGCAAACGCAGGATAGGAAATCTTGCGGCGATAAACACAGATCGCCGGGAGAAGAGAGCGACCAATCGCGACTCCATAAACGCAGCGATGCGCAAGAGATATGCAGATAATATAGACATAGAGCGAAATCGCTCCCGCGCGCGTCGAACTGACAAGTCAGATGAAGTGAAACAATATTATAGAGATCGATACGCAGAAAACCCCGCATTAAGACTACATGCAGCTATATCGACAGGAATCCGAAGTGGTCTAAAGAAGGGTCAGAAGGCTGGGCGCAAGACTTTTGATTTATTGGGGTACAGTGTTGAAGATCTAAAACGTCATCTAGAGGAGAGATTTCTCCCAGGCATGAGTTGGGACAATTACGGGAAAGGCGACTGTACTTGGGAAATAGACCACATCATTCCTCAATCTGCGTTCCACTTCAAGACGCCGGAAGACATTGATTTTAGGAAATGTTGGGCGCTGGCTAATCTAACGCCACTTTGGGGTGTCGATAATCGCAGCAAGAGCGACAAGTTAACAAAGCCGTTCCAGCCATCATTGGCGATCGCCCTACCCGATAACGACAACCGTATAAAGCAGGATATCGCCGCATGACCGAAGTTCGTCCCAAGGCATTTGACACAAAAGTCCTAAATTATCTGCCCGTCCTCAAAAAACTAGCGCGCAAGCTTACCAGCACTGCCGACGAGCGAGAGGAGTTGGTGCAGGACACGCTTGCTTACATCTTCGGCCACTGGACCAACTTTCGTCCTGACGGCGGCATGTACAATTGGCTAACGCTAAACATGCGCTCTATCGCGCAGGGCAAGCGCCAGGTTGCGGCCAACAAGCACAAGAACATGCCTCGCGCTGGCGAGTCCGCCTTGGCCACCATGGGTACACAGCCGCGCCAGGAGGATATTGTGTACGCCAACCAGATCGTACGGCGCCTGTCGCGCAGCCGTGACGGCCGCATGCTTGTGCGTCTTGGTGGTGGCGAGATGCTTAAGGATATTGGCAAGCGGCGAGGCATCGGCGCTGAGCGCGTGCGGCAGCTTACGGATAGGGCACGTGAGCGGTTGGCGAAGGTGGCTGCTTGAAAGTGATGTGCCCGATATGCCGCCAACCGGCAGAGCGCACCGAAACCCGGTATGGCCCACGTAACGATTGCTGCGGACTGTGGTCGTGGGGCGACAAGCAACTTGTCGATGCCGAAACGCATGCCGCTCGCAAGGCTGCGCACGATGCATTTGACCCATTGTGGAAGACCGGCACGATGACGCGAACCCGTGCGTATCGGGAGTTAAGGCGGGCATTGGGCATTAGCGAGAGGAGTTGTCACATGGCTAAGATGTCGAAGGAGATGGCTCTCAAAGTACCTGCGGCTGTTGGCAAGATGGTAGCCTCATTGAAGGTGGCTGCGTAATGGCGCTCCGCTATTATCAAAGGGAGGCGATCGACGCCATTTTCGAGTACTGGCGCGAAGAAGCCGGCCACCCACTTGTCGACATGGCCACCGGCACCGGGAAGTCCATAACCATGGCGACCCTAACCAAGGAACTTGTCGAGGGCTGGCCGGAACTGCGTGTGCTAAACGTTGCCCATAGGGAAGAGCTGGTGGAGGGCAATTTCGGCGAACTGGTGGGCGTCTATCCGTTTGCACCTGTCGGCATATATGCCGCAGCATTGGGGCGCCGCGATAGCCACTCGCAAATCATCTTCGGCCAGATCCAAACCATCTATAACAAGGCTGCGGAAATCGGCCATATCGACGTGCTCGAGATTGACGAGGTGCATCTTGTGCCGCGCGATGCCGAGACGATGTACGGGCAGTTCATCGCTGCATTGCTCGCCATCAATCCAGACATGAAAATCGTCGGCTTTACCGCCACGATTTACCGTCTGGATAGCGGGCGCCTGGACGAAGGCGAAGGCTGCATGTTCGATAAGGTGGTCTATACCTATTCGATATCGCAGGGCATTGATGACGGATTCCTGTCGCCGCTCTCGTCCAAGGGCATGGCGACAGGCTTTGACCTGACCGGAGTCGGCACGCTTGGTGGCGATTACAAGAAAGGTGCGCTGGCCGCCGCGGTCGACAAAGAGGAGATTACCCGGCAAGCCGTAGCCGAGGCGGTTGCATATGGCGCCAACCGGCGCACGGCTTTGTTCTTCTGCTCCGGCGTAGAGCACGCCGAGCATGTTCGCGACGAAGTGCGCCGGCATGGCAAGACGTGCGAAATCATTACCGGCAACACGCCCAAGGGCGAGCGTCGACGGATCCTGACTGAATACAAGGCTGGCCGCATTTGGGGTGTCAGCAACGACGCGGTTTTGACGGTTGGCACCAACGTGCCGGGCATCGACCTGATTGCAGATTTGGCTCCAACCAAGTCAACGAGCAGGTATGTCCAAAAAGCTGGCCGCGGCACTCGTCCGGTGTATCCTGCCGGCTTCAATCCCGACACGGCCCCAGCCGAGGAGCGGCGTGCCGCTATTGCCAATGGGCCAAAGCCTAACTGCCTCTATCTCGACTACGCCAAGAACGTTTCGTACCACGGCCCGGTCGACATGGTGCAGCCAAAGACGCCTGGCAAGGGGGATGGCAGTCCGCCAATCAAGCAGTGTCCGCAAGAGGAAGGTGGCTGCGGCGAGTTAGTGCATATCTCAGTCATGACGTGCCCATGCTGCGGCAGGGACTTCCCGCCATCCGAGAATGTGAAAATCACGGCTAAGGCCGACGATGTTCCGATCTTGTCGAAGGCTGAAGCAACTTGGCGGCCGGTGACTGACAGGCGCTTTGACTTCCACGAAGGCAAGGGCGACAAGCCGCCATCTGTTAAGGTTTCGTACACATGCGGAATGACGTCGATACGCGAATGGCTTTGTCCGCAGCATACCGGGTTTGCAAAGAGCAAGGCTAGTCGCTGGTGGGCGCAACATGGCGGTGGCCGTCCGTTTCCAGATACGGTTATGGCCTGGCTCGAGCGGCAGCGGGAATTGCTTGTGACGGCCGAGATCGCTGTGGCGCCAGACGGGAAGTACTGGACGGTTAAGGATGTGCGGCCCGGCACCGAGCGGGCGCACGCTAATGACAACGAGCATCAAGCAGCGAATGATAACGTAAGCCGCATAAGCGATGCTGATTGGCGCGATATGCAGGAGGTACCGTTTTGAGCAGTTCACACATCATAATCGTGGCGCGCAGCACCGAGACTGGAGAGGTGCGCCTGCCGCTTGAAGACTTGACGCTTTACGGGTGCGGCGGCGAGGAGGACGTCCTACAGACGTGCCGCATGTCTTATAGCGAAGAATGGGCGCTGACGCTCTATCGCCCTTACGGCGACACCTACTGTGGGGGCAAGAAATGAAAACACCAACCGAAGTGCTTACTGCCGAACTACGCGGCTGCTGCAACGGCTATATAGGCGCGCCGGCTCTAGCGGTGCAGTGCGTTGCTGCGCTTAGGGCGGCTGGCTGGATCATCGTTCGCGAAGGGGCCTTGGGCGCTGCGCAGCGGGAGGCTGTGGCGGCGTACCGTGAGGATAATGATAACATGAGGAGAGTGGCATGACAACCGATATCGACGCACGCACAGGTCGTCCTGTTGGCGACCATGGAACATGTTTGCAGGCTATAAACTATGCGCTTGATCATGAAAGAGACGACCAGATTGCGTTCCTTCGTTGCTGGCGCGAAGGCGACTTGAACGAATGGCCGGAATTCTATGTCTGGCTTAATTCCAAAGATGCGAGGAGCGCAGCATGACCCTCCTAAACCCAGCCGCCGTTATCGGCCACAACCACCCCGTCGACCCTATCGACTCCGCCTTGAGCCATATCCAAGACCTGTACGACGAAGCTCTAAACTTCGCGGACGGTGAGCCTATCGCAGATGAAGCAATGCACGACACCGTAACGGCGCTTCGCGATGCTATCCACGAGGCGGGCAAGGCAGCGGACGCATTGCGCGTCGAAGCCAAGAAGCCGCTGGACGAGCAGATTGCAGCCATTCAAGACAGGTTCAATCCGTTCATCCAACCCAAGAAAGGCAAGGTCGACCAGGCCAAGGCATCCTTGGGCGAACTGCTTGCCGCATGGCGTAAAGCGGAGGCGGACAAGAAAGCAGCCATTGCGGCCGCCGCGCGTGAGGAGGCAGAGCGTGCGGCTAAGGCAGCGCAGGACGCCATGCGCGCCAGTGCTGGCAACCTTGCGGCGCGCGAGGAAGCGGAGGCGCTGCTGACCGAGGCTAAGCAGGCAGAAAAGCAGGCTAAACGCGACGACAAAGCGGCTACCGTGGGATTAGGCCTGCGTACCGTATGGCGGTGCACGATGGTGGACGAAGCGGCCAGCCTGGATTGGGCGTACGGGCGCGCACCGGAGCAATTCAAGGCGATGGTGCAAGGCATGGCCGAAGGCGTTGTGCGGGCCGGTATGCGGTCGGTGCCGGGGTTTAAGGTTTGGGAAGAAAAAGTCGTATGAACGCCGCTGGTTGGATTTTCATCGGCTGGATTGCTTTCACCGTCTGGCTCTATTGGAGCGATCTTGGCGAGCCAAGGCCGTTCACACCGAAGTGGTTTCGCTCATGACTCACTCCATAGCATGGCTAATGGCGCCGCACGAATACGAGCCGGACTGGTCGTTATATTGGGCCGATTTAGAATCTCTTGAAGAAAGCATGTTCGACGTCGCGTCGTATGACGACTACTTTGTGGAGGAAGCATGATTGATCGTGAGTGCCCCGTATGTGGCACAACGTTCAAGGTCGAGCCGTCACGCCTTGCGCATGGTCGCGGAGTTCATTGTTCTAAAGAGTGCCAATATGCAGCCAGAAGGGCAGCACCAAAGAAGCCAAAGGTTGCTCTTATATGCATTGGATGCGGCACTGAATTCGAGCGCTTGCAAAGCGAACTGGACGGCCACGTTGGCGGCGGTAAGTATTGCACGCGAGCATGTCGGGACATCCATTGGAAGGGCGACTTAAACCCGAACTGGCAAGACGGTAGTAAGGTCTACAAGCGCGGCCCACATTGGCAGTCGATTAAGCGAGCCATTCTGAAGCGCGATAATTACGAGTGCCAGGAGTGTGGCGCAAGCGGCGGGTTGCACGTCCACCACAAGATACCATTTCGAATGTTCGATGACGCAGATGAGGCTAACCACGATGATAACCTCATTTCACTTTGCCCGCCTTGCCATCGCAAAGAGGACGCCAAGACGAAATGGGTGAAGACGGGTGATGTCATCATCAGAATGGAAGCCGGAAGCTATGCGTGGGAACTCGCACGCAAGATGATGGCAAACGATAACGCAGAACGAAAGGCAGCCGCATGACCGACCAAGTTTTTCTAGATGGAAGAATAACACTGAAGGGCGGTGACTGCCTTGAGGTACTTAAGACGCTGCCTGACTGCTCCATAGAGTCATGCGTCACGGATCCTCCGTACCATCTGACAAGCATCGTTAAGCGTTTTGGCGGACCAAATGCTGCCCCGGCAAAACATGGAACAGATGGCGCGTTTGCTCGAGCAAGCAAGGGATTCATGAATCGCGTTTGGGATGGTGGCGACATCGCTTTTCGAGTCGAGTTGTGGGCTGAAGTCTGGCGCGTACTCAAACCTGGCGGCTACGTGGCTGCGTTCTCTGCGACACGCACTTACCACCGGATGGCATGCGCCATCGAAGATGCCGGCTTCGATATCCGCGACGACATCTTAAATATGCTGGCTACCGATGCTGTGGTCGGCAATTTCATCGACAGTCTAAACGAGGCGCAGGCAGAAGCGTTCTTCAAGTTGATGGAAGAGTCGCAGTTTGGCGGCATGGCGGCGTGGGGGTACGGAAGTGGTTTTCCGAAAAGTCACAACGTCGGGAAGGCAATAGACCGTGAATTGGGCGCGAAGCGAGAGACGGTGCGCGTTACAAACGTGCGCAACCCGAAAGCGACAGGCGGCGGAAAGGATGGTGCGGAGGGCGCTACTCGACCATGGATCGAGGCGGCACTAGAGCGTGGCTACCACGAGAAGGCCGGCGACGATCCAGCCACGCCGCAGGCTGCGGCGTGGAACTCGTGGGGAACCGCGCTCAAGCCAGCGTGGGAACCTATCTGCCTCGCGCGCAAGCCTTTGGTGGGAACTGTGGCCGCCAATGTGCTGGAGCATGGGACGGGGGCGCTGAATATCGACGCCACGAGAGTCGGAACAGAAGGCGGAACGGCCTTTGGCCGTTCCGCTGACAAATCAACTACGGACAGCGTTGGCGGCTATCTGAATGCTAAAGCAGGCGCACCTATCGACGCCGGCCGCTGGCCAGCCAACATCGTGCACGACGGCAGCGACGAGGTTGTGGCGTGTTTTCCGGATACAGCCAGCGGTGGAGCGCCCACGGCTGGTAATCGTAATGGCCTGACGCATGGCGAATTTGCTGGCCGTTCTCTTACCAATCACGGCGCAAATTCCGGCTCAGCCGCCCGCTTCTTCTACACGGCAAAGGCAGACAAACTCGACCGCATCGGCAGCAAGCACCCAACGGTAAAGCCAGTCGACCTAATGCAATGGTTGGTGCGGCTCGTCACGCCCAAGGGCGGCCTTGTGCTGGATCCGTTCGCTGGCTCCGGTAGCACAGGCGAAGCGGCATGGCGCGAAGGCATGCGCTGCATCCTGATTGAGCGCGAGGAAGAATACCAGGCCGATATTGCGGAGCGCCTGCGGCTTGCTGACAAGGGGCCGGCTACCCGTAAGGCACGGGCGATCAAGCAGGTAGCGAATGACAATCTGCCGCTGTTCACCACCCCTGCGCAAGCAGGTGCCGTATGAGCGAACACGACCCCACCGCCTGCCACGTATGCCACCGCCACGCGATCGGCGTTGGCATCGGCTTCACGCACAGCCGCGATACCAATCCCAAGTGGATATGCCACGAGTGCGCACTAATCATTGAGGATGTCCGCCGCGTGAGAAATTTCGACGCCTATGAGATCAAAACGCTGGACCACGTAGACGAAAAGGCCGGCGAGTATGTTGGCGAGTTAGGCAAGACGGACATGGCATCCATGTCGGAGTTGGAGCGCCGCATGCTCTGGAAGACCGTCGTGCAAGAGTTCGGCAATGGGCTGCGTTCGTTGATAAGGGAAGGGGCGCCTTTCTAAAAATAATGAAAAATCCTTAAGTATCGCTTCGACCGCGAACACAAGGACATGTGGGCTAAGGGCTACATTTATCAGCACGGCGAATTGAACCGCCTGTTCCTCGCCTATCGCCGCGGCTTCGCATTCGGCAAGGCCGCATGACCGCCACCGAATTCCGCCAGATACGGCTCCGCTTGGGATTAACTCAGGCGGAGCTTGCAGCCGTTCTGGGCTACCCGATAGCCATGCAGGTTTCAGAACTAGAGCGCACCACAAACCCTAAGCCCGTACCGCGACACGTCGCAATGCTTATGAAAGCCTTTGATGCAGGATACAGAACTGATGAGTGGCCACGTTAAGACGTGCACCAAATGTGGCGAGACGAAGCCATTAAGCGAGTTCTACACGGCCAAACAGAAAAGCGGAACTCTGAAGCACGTCGCAAGGTGCAAAGAATGCACCAAGGCTGCGAATAGAGAGAACGCGCAAAAGAACGTAGCCGCCGCGGTTGAGCGCGTTCGCCAGTGGCGCCTTCTGCCTGGAAATATGGAGCGCAAGAACAAGGGCGAGCGGGAGCGACGCAAGAAGCCGGAGACAGCAATTAAAATTTCTACGTCCAACAAAGAATACAGATCTAGACCTGACGTGAAAGCCGCCAAGAATGCCAAGAGGAAAATTAAGCGACATACCGATGCTGAATTCAGAATGACCGAGAAGCAGGCGCAGCGAGAGTATTATAATCGTCCCGAAATAGTGGAACGTGAACGCATCAAAAGAAAGAAGCGGCACGGAAGTAAGGTATGGCGAGACAAGTTCAACGCAAGACGCAGGGAAAGGTATGCGGAAGATCCTGACTATCTATGCTCAATAAAATGCCGCGCCATGGTTGTGCGAGTTGCAAAGAAAGCATCAACCAAAAAAGATGGCAACACTCATGACATACTTAGTTATTCCGCTCACGATCTAAGGCTTAGGATGGAGTGCCAGTTTCAGCCGGGCATGTCGTGGACCAATTATGGAGAGTGGCACATAGATCATAAGAAACCGATTGCCGCATTCATTGCGCAAGGCATCAAAGACCCCCGCATCATCAATATGCTCTCCAATTTGCAGCCGATGTGGGGAGAGGAAAACCAAAAGAAGAGTTCGGCATGGCCAATAGCCGCGAACGACAATAAGCGCGAATTCGAGAGGGCGGCATAAGATGAACACGAAAGAACTTAGCGCCCTCGACGTGGCAAAATGGTACACCAGCCAAGGCGTTGGAGTATTCCCATGTCACGAGGCTGAAGCCGAGGAAATGGATCCGTCTACTGGCGAATTCATCGTGCGGCCAGAAAAATCTCCGAGAAATTCGAACGGGCTAAAGGGCGCAACCCGCTCCAGTCGCATTGTGGATATTTTCTTTGGCGACAAGTTCCCTTCGGCTGCCGTTGGCGTTCCTACTGGAGAGCCTTTAAATGCATGGGTCTTGGACCTCGATCGCCATGGCGATCGTGACGGCCATGCGTGGCTGGATGAGATGACTGCTATTCACGGGCCGCTGCCACCGACTGCGCGAGCCAGGACGGCTAACAACGGAACGCACATCTTCTTCAAAAATATACCCGGCTTGGGTAATCGCGCCGCAATTGCGCCGGGAGCCGATACGCGATCGACTGGCGGCTATATCGTGGCGCCAGGCTCGCGCATGACGGACGGCCGTGATTATGTTTGGCTGGACAGTGACGGCAACCCGTACTGGCCTGACAAGATTCCTGAGATTGCGGAAACGCCGCAGTGGCTGGTCGACTTGCTCAGCCCAAGGGTCGAACTATCTGAGCCACGCACCGAGTACGTATATCGGCCAAGCTATGGCGGATACGATGACAAACCTTCCCACGCAGAGATAGCGGAACTGCTCACATTCATTAGCCCCGACTGTGGATATCAGGATTGGGTTAGCGTGCTTATGGCGATTCACTCAGCGCTAGGTGCGGATGGGCTGCCGCTTGCCGATGAATGGAGCTCAAATGGCAAAGGATATCGCCGCGGAGAGGTGGCGAGAAAATGGAAGGGCTTCAAATCTGGCGGCATAAATCTTGGTTCGCTTTGCGAACTTGCCAGGCAA
This sequence comes from Mesorhizobium sp. BR1-1-13, assembly GCF_020165515.1. NCBI lineage: Bacteria > Pseudomonadati > Pseudomonadota > Alphaproteobacteria > Hyphomicrobiales > Phyllobacteriaceae > Mesorhizobium > Mesorhizobium sp. BR1-1-13. The sequence goes on along the minus strand of NZ_JAIUIH010000009.1, from coordinate 43,125 downwards.
GGCGGCGCGGACTTGGCTGCTATATCTAGGCACCACAAGCAGAGTTATGAAAACACTCCGTCAATCGACCCGACAGGCATAGTGGCCAATTACGATGCCAAGAAGGCGGCGCCTAAGCAGTCCGAAAAAACTATACAAACTTCGGGCACTGCACAGCCCACACAACCCAAACCGCGCAGTAAAGAGCGCTTCGAAAAGACATGGTTCGATGAAATCGAGGAAGGCGCACCGAAGGAAACACTGATCAAGGGGTTGCTCGGCGTTGGCGAATACACTACAATTAGCGGTCTGCCAGGCACAGGCAAGTCGGTGATTGTCACCGACATCGCGTGCCACGTAGCGGCCAAAATGGATTGGCATGGTCGCAAGCTCAAAAAGCATGGCTTGGTGGTATATGTCGCAGCCGAGCGCAAGAAGCTAACTGAGCGGCGCATGATGGCCTTCCGCAAGCATCACGGCGTCAAAGACGTGCCGCTGTTGGTGGTTGGTGGCCGGCTGGACTTCACACGCAACCTCGATGATGCAAGGGCGCTCATAGCCCTGATCAAGGAGGCGGAGACCGAAACAGACCTGCCGTGCGTATGGGTGATCATCGACACGCTAACCCGCGTGTTTGGTGCCGGCGACCAGAACGCATCGAAGGACATGACCAAATTTGTGCAGTCCTGTGACGAGATCCTGCTAGCCACACAGGCGCACGTCACGGCCATCCACCACAGTTCATGGTCCGGTGAGCGCGGTAAGGGCGCAATCGATTTGGATGGCGCCGTGGACGCCAGCTACATGGTGAAGAAAGAGCACGGCAAGTACCGGCTGGTGTGCGACGGCACCAATGACGGCGACGAGGGCGATATCCTGGCGTTCAAGATGGAGTCTATCGAGCTAAGTCAGGACGAAGACGGCGAGCCAACGACGGCGCCTGTGGTGGTTAAGTTGGAGCCGGACACCGTGCCCACCAGCGGCACGCTTAAGGGCTATAAAGGCGAGGTGCTGGCGGCATTGCGTACCGCTATTGAAGCGGACGGCATAGAGCCAGAAGGCGAGGCGTTTCCGGAAGACATCAATGTGGTGGATCTCGAGACGTGGAAGCGGCACTTCTACGCCTCCCGCGACATGGCGTCGGTGTCAGTTGCGGCGACCACCAAGAAGCAGTTCCAACGCGCGCCGGAAGACCTGGTGAAAGCAGGGCACGCCAACCAGATCGGGCTTTGGTATTGGGCTGCTTGAGCTATGCGTCTTGTGCATAGCTCGTGTTAGGCAAAAACGCCGCCTTTTGCCCTTGTCCCGGTTTGTCCCGATTTTGTCCCCAAATAAAATCAATAACTTAAGTGCCGAAAAAGACAAGCCGGGACAAAATCGGGACAAAATCAAGCTATGCGCTACACGCAGGGACAAACGGGACAACGGAAAATGGCTTTGTCCCGGCTTTTGTCCCGTTTGTATACAAACGATTTGGGACAAAGCGGGACAAAATCGGGACAGAAAAAGACAATAGTTTTCAATAACTTAACCTAGTCTTGTCCCGCTTGTCCCGATTTTGTCCCGATTATTTATACACCGAACACCACTAGGGACAAAAACCCCCCTTTCTTTAGAAAGGGGTTTTGTCCCGATAGTTTGTCCCTGAAGAAAAGAATAGAAAATGTCCCGCTCCGAAACCACCCGCCAAATCGTCATCGACACCGAAACCACAGGCGTTGATATCCGCATGGACCGGGTTGCCGAGATTGGCGCGGTTGAGCTTATCGACCTTCGCCCTACCGGCCGGACGTTCCATGCCTACATCAATCCCGGTGTGCCGATGCCAGCCGACGCGACTGCGGTTCATGGGCCGACCGATGCCATGTTGGCGGGTTGCTCCTCTTTTAGTGAGGTAGCGGCCAGCCTTGTGGACTTCCTAAAGGATAGCCCGCTGGTAGCGCACAACGCCAGCTTTGACGTTGGCATGCTCAACGCCGAGCTTCAGCGCTGCGGTATGCCAGCCTTGGCAGCCACAGTGGTCGACACGCTGGCCCTTGCTCGCACCAAGTATCCTGGCGCACCGTGTTCGCTAGATAGCCTCTGCCGGCGCTACGGCATATCCACGGCGGTCCGCACAAAGCACGGCGCATTGGTCGACGCGCAATTGCTGGCCGAGGTGTACGTCGAAATTATCGGGCGGCAGTCGGCGTTGGAATTGGTGGCTGTGGAGCGAACAGGCACGGACATAGTCCTGCCAACCCGCCAGCCACTACCCGCCAGGCTAACCGCCGCCGAACTAGCGGCGCACGCCGCAATGATGGAAGTAATCAGGGAGAGACGCATATGACCTGCACCAAAGCAAAAACCAAAGCCAAGACCACCAGCCAGACTGTACGCATCAATGGCGCTCGTGTGCGGCTCATCACGCAAAACGGCAAAGTAACCACCAAAGCGGCGCCGATGCTCGAGGAAGACATGCAGGCGGCCATGGTGGCTCGGCTGCGCAAGATGCCTGAGTACGGCAAACGGTTTCTCTTCGCTGGCGACATGAACGCAGAGCGGCGTGGCCACAAGGCGCGCACTAAGGCGCTCAAGACAGGCATGGCGGCCGGCGAGCCGGATCTTAGAATCTACGGTGAAGGTGGGCGCCTGCTGCTTATCGAGAATAAGGTGGGCAATTCGCCGCTGACGGACAGCCAGGAGAAGCGACATCCGGCACTGGCAGCGATCGGGCATAGGGTTGTGGTGCTTAGGGCGGTTGCGCCAGATGAAGCGGCCAACAGGGCCGTTAGCCTTGTGCGGGATTGGCTTGCGGCTGGACTGGAAAAGATCGCCGCTTAACAATACATATAGCTACGAGACACGAACTACACGCAATATGTGGGGACAATGGATGCTCGGCAGAGTGGTCTTAGGCGAAGGCAATGTGTCGACATGGAGTCGTGCAAAGCTGGACTATCTGTATGCGCTGGCGCATGAATCAAAGGAACATTTACCAGAGTCATCGGCGGTGTACGTTGTCGGCACGATATCACCATCATGCGTTAAGGTAGGTAAAGCTGACAGTCCAGCTAGGCGATTGACTGAACTGCAAACCGGCAACCCTGACGTACTTCATATTCATAGAGTTTTTTGGTTCGACAACTCAAAGATAGCAGAGGAAATTGAGGCAAAGTCGCACGCTATAATCGCAACGAAGAATTGGCGACGATTGACAGGTGAATGGTTCGAGTGCCCTCCGCATGTCGCCCACGATGCGATTGTCCAAGCTTCCGAACACACATCCGTTAGATACTGCGCGCTAACACCGTGCGACGAGGGAATGGCATGAACGACAAACAAATTACCCGCACTGTTGCAGGTGATGGATCCTCGCTGTCGGCGCGTATGACATATGGAGACCACGAACGCGCAGAGGTGCACGCACAGAAGCGCCGCTTGGCGGCTCGCGCCTCAATAGGCAAGGATTGGGACGGAGCGGCAGATAACGACAACGCCGTTAATTGGCCAGTAGGCAAGGCGCTGCTTGCCGAAGGGAATACCGATCTACTGAAATATGCATTGGCATATCGTAAGATATATGACATGGCCAAAGGCGAGGTTCTTATAGGCATTAAAGGCCAGCCAGCGCCGGATATGCAGGTTGTGCGCCAAAGTTGGGTCGACGGCAAAACCGGCGAGATCAAGTATGGTGGAGAGATTAGGATCAAGTCGGCGCCAGCAGATGTTGCGCCAACACGTTCGACGCCGACCAATTCGGAAAGCAAGAAGAATGCCGCGCCAGTCCCTCGTCCGTGGACAGGGGACAGAGCTATCAATGATACGATAGACGCCAGGGAAATGCTTCCGCGCTTACAGGCCGCCGTTGGTTCTATCCTAGAGCCGTTCGAAATGGCGATTGTCGATTGCGCCACATTGCAGGAAGTTGGCAACGCAGCAGGTGTAGCGAATCGCGGTGGAGCCATGGCTGCTGGCCGTGCAATCGTACACATGGGTCTGATGGCGGTAAGTGGACTGTTCGGACACGTCGGATACAAGGATATGGCCGTCTAGCCGGTTGGTGCGCACCAAACTCCTCAAACTACCATAATGTATAGGAAGGCAAACCACATAGTGGTTTGAACATCCAACAGTTTGAGGCAACGGTACGGCTGGCGGTACGCTATAGGCTCGCATGTGTCCGCGCGACGGTCCTCAATCCCATCGCTACCTGGCGCCGCCTCCTCTCGGCGACTTGTGGCGTTACTGCGGCGGGTTGAGGTTCGCTGGATAAAGCGAGAGCCTCCCCGCCGCCTTCAATTCAGTTTGGCGAAGGTCTGGCCAGCGCCGCTTAAGCGGTCCCAAGGTGGATAGCCAATTCAAATGCCGGCATAGCTCAGCAGGTAGAGCGGTGCTTTTGTAAAGCGATGGTCGTTGGTTCAATTCCGACTGCCGGCTCCATTTCAACTCAAGAGGAGAACACTATGAACGCACACGTTGACAGCCCTTGGTTTAACGCCACGCCAATCCCTGACCCTGATGACATCTTCTTTGTTGGTGACATCGTCACCCTACTTACGGGCAGCCCGCTTATGACCGTGCTTTCGGTATGCGAGCATGGTTGCGTTGAGGTGGCATGGTACGACGACCATAAGGGCATGAACATCGACGCCTACCCCGAGGAAGCGTTGGTGCATTGGGATGGTGAGGATGATTAGCTGCACGCTTGGTGATGGCGGTACGGTGTTCGCATGTTGTGATGACGTCGGCATCTAAGCCCGCACACCATGCATGGTACAAGCTAGCCAGATGGGAGCGACGTCGACAAGCGCTGTTCGCAGAGCAGCCGTTGTGCGTCATGTGCTTGTCGCGCGAGGAGGTAACGATCGCAGACACTGCGGACCATGTGGTGCCGCATCGAGGCGACCCCGTTCTGTTCTGGCATGGTGAGCTTCAGCCCCTTTGTACTGCGTGCCACTCACGCGACAAGCAGCGTGAGGAGATTGGCTCGCACGAGCTAGGTGTCGATGCTTCAGGCTGGCCCGTCTGGCGCAATGGCGACTAGGGGGAGGTCAAAAAGTCTCAACCTTGCCAGCCAGGGACCGGCGTGGCCAAGAGAAACGCTAAACCTGTATAAAAAACTTTTCTGGCAGTGAGGAAATTATGGCTGTGCGCGGACGAAAGTCGGCGGCAAGCACGGAAATTACAATAGCCTCTTCCGTAGAGGTTGTAAAGCGCCCTCAGCCGCCAAACGAACTATCACCAGAGCAGTCGGACGAGTGGTGCGCCGTTGTCGAGCGCATGCCTGCGGATTGGTTTCCGAGGGAGACACAAGCCCTTCTTATCCAGTACTGCCGCCATGTCGTGGCAGCGCGCCGTATCTCGCAGCTTATAGCAAAGACCGAGAAGGCCAAGGCGTTCGACGTCGACGCTTACGACAAACTTCTGAAGATGCAGGAGCGGGAAGGCAGAGCGATATCGTCGCTCGCCACGCGCATGCGTATTACGCAGCAAGCAACCGTAAGGGCCGAGCAGGCTCGAAAGCCGGGGCAAATCATTGCGCCATGGGAAGAAGATGGCGAAGAAGACGATTAGCCGCACAGCCAACTGGCGATCAGAGCGAAACATCCGCTGGCTTGAGAAGCATATTCGCATACCGGAGGGCAGGTTCGTAGGGCAGCCGCTAAAGTTGGCGGAGTTTATGAAGGACGACCTGCGCGCCATCTATGACAACCCAAACGGAACGCGCCGAGCCATCATCAGCCGCGGACGTAAGAATGCGAAGACGACCGAATCGGCAATGATACTGCTGCTTCATTTGTGCGGCCCGGAAGCCAAGCGGAATGCGCAGTTGTATAGCGCGGCCCAGTCGCGAGAGCAGGCGGCGATTCTGTTTGAGCTTGCTGCCAAGATGATCCGTATGTCTCCCGTCCTTAAGGAGCACGCTTTCCCAAAGGACAGCGGCAAGCGCATCGTCTGTCCGGGCCTTGGCACTGTATATCGGGCGCTTTCCGCTGATGCGTCGACGGCTTATGGCCTTTCACCATCGCTTACGGTGCATGACGAGCTTGGCCAGGTAAAGGGGCCGCGCTCTTCGCTGTACGACGCCCTTGAGACGGCTACTGCCGCTCAATCCGAACCGCTTTCTATTATCATATCCACGCAGGCGCCAACCGAAAACGATTTGCTATCGATATTGATCGATGACGCAGCAAAGGCCCGCGACCCTCGTACCGTGCTGCGGTTTCAGACTGCACCAGAGGATATGGATCCGTTTACCGAGGAAGCAATTCGCGCGGCAAACCCTGCATTCGATCTATTCATGAACCAAGAGGAAGTCTTGGGCATGATGGAGGATGCCAGGAATATGCCGGCCCGCGCTGCTGAGTTCGAAAACCTTGTCCTGAATCGGCGCGTTGAAACAAGCAATCCATTCGTATCCCGCAAGGTGTGGATGGAAAACGCTGCGGAGCCGAACAGAGATTTCAAGGGACGGCCGGTTTACGGCGGCCTGGATCTTTCGGAAACGACAGACTTAACGGCCCTTGTGCTCGTCGCGCCGGATACAGTTACAGACCCAGAAACTGGCGCGTCTACCGTTGTTTGGGATGTTCGTCCGCACTTCTGGCTGCCCGGCGTTGGGCTTGACATCAAGGCTCGCCTTGATCGCGTCGAATACGACGTATGGGCGCGCGACGGCCTTTTGGACGCAGTGGCCGGGTCGAAGAGTATCGAGTACGAATTCGTCGCTGAGTATCTCCGGGAAGTGTGTGACGATTACGATGTCAGGCAAATTGCCTTTGACAGATCGTACTTCAAGCACCTCCGCCCGTGGTTGGTGAAGAAGGGCTTCGATGACGAGGAGATAGAGGCCAAGTTCGTCGAGTTCGGGCAGGGCTTCGTGTCGATGTCGCCAGCACTGCAGACGACTGAGACCCTGCTGCTGAATAACCGCATTCGTCATGGCGACCACAAGGTTCTTACCATGTGCGCCGGTAATGCGGTCGTCAAGAAAGACGACGCCGGCAATAGGAAGCTAACAAAGGTTGGCAGCCGCGGTCGCATTGACGGAATGGTGAGCCTTGTCATGGCGCTTGCAGTTGCAGAGCAACACTTGCCTGACGAAACAAACCTGGACGACTTCGTAAACAACATGATCACAGTGACCTGGTAGCGCCGGGCGTGGTGAAGGAGAAGCCATGGCGTGGTGGAACGGGTGGCTAAGTCGCCCCATTGACCTTAATGCCGATAGCGCGCCGTTCTGGCGCGGGTTTTTTGGGTTAGGGACTACCAGCGGTGAGACGGTTACGTTCGACACCGCCATGCAGCTTGACGCCGTTTGGGCTAGCGTGAACCTGATACGCAACGCGGTCATCGCGTTGCCGTGCATGGTTTACAAGGATGACGGCGTTACAATCGATAGCGATAATCCGCTTTACGAGTTGCTGCACGACCTGCCAAACCTTGACGACACCGCAAGCGACTTTTGGTCGATGGCTGCGCTGTGTCTTTGCCTCGATGGCAACTTCTTTGCTGAAAAGAAGATGTCCGGCACTAGGCTTACCGGCTTGGTTCCATTGCACCCGCTTAGTGTTGACGTATGTCGCGACGAGCGGAATAACCGTTACTATGAAGTGACGGAGCGCATGACTGCCAATGGTAAGAAGGGCGGCAGGCGCAAGATTCCGGAAGATAGGATGCTGCACGTTCGCGGCGCCGTGCTTCCCGGCTGTGACCGCGGCATTTCCCCGATTGGCATGGAACGTAACATCATCGGCAATGCGCTTGCCGGTGAGAAGTCGGCGGCCAAGTTGTACAAGGGCGGTCTGATTTCCACGACATTCCTGATGTCGGATCAGGTTCTTAAGCCAGAACAGAGAAAACAGATAAGCGCGACGCTTAACGGCGTTGTCGGTTCGGAGAACGCAGGCGGCGTTGCCGTTCTAGAGGCCGGCTTGACGCCTCACGCGATGAGCATCAACCCCAAAGACGCGCAACTTCTCGAGGCCAGGCAGTACAGCGTTGAGCAGATTTGCCGCATCTTTGGCGTTCCACCGGTAATGATTGGCCATGCGGCCAACGGAACAACCACTTGGGGCAGCGGTATCGAGCAATTGATACTGCAGTTTGTAAAGACGTGTCTTGGTCCGCTGGTTAAGAGCATTGAATCTGCGATTTATCGCGATTTGTTGACGCCGGCCACGCGGAAAAATACTGTTGTAAAGTTCAACATGGAGGGACTCCTTCGCGGCGATAGCCAGGCGCGGGCTGAGTTCCTGTCCAAGATGGTTGGTGCCGGCATTTATCACGTCGATGAGGCCCGCGCCTACGAAAACAAGGCGCCCACCAAGGGTGGCGACCGCTCAATCGTCAACGGCACGATGACGCCGCTGGATAAACTCGGCGAGGCGCCGATAGCCGGCGCTGCAAACAAAAATGAACAGCCAAAACCGGCCGAAACGCCGTTGAAACGCGCTGCATAGGGAAAACTAATGCGATTTGAGCATCTATTGGACGCCTTCATGGCGGATCCATGGGCTATTCAGCGCGAGAAATTGGGCGTTTTGGCCGACATTCTCGTTGCCCGCGCCGAAGGCGAAAAGCTGTTTTCGACGGAGTTTGCCGCGGCTGTTTCTGATGCGCGAGCCAAGGAAATCGCCGAAACTGACGGCAAGGTGGCCGTTATTCCGGTTTATGGCGTCCTGGCTAACAAAATGGACGCCTTTTCCGCAATGTCGGGCGGCACGAGTTACGCAGGCATCAAACGCCAACTGTACGGCGCGCTGTCTAATGAGGATGTCAAGGCGGTTGTGCTGGACATTGACAGTCCAGGCGGCTCTGTCCCCGGCACTGAGGAGCTTGCGACCGAGATTCGCAAGCTGAGAGGCGGCGACAAGCCGATAATCGCGCAGGTCAATAGCCTGGCGGCAAGTGCGGCTTACTGGATTGCCTCGAGCGCTGACGAGATCGTGGTGACTCCTTCGGGCCGCGCAGGTTCGATCGGTGTTTACACCGCGCATGATGACGTTTCGGCCGCGCTGGAGAAGCGTGGCATTAAGCGCACGTATATTTCAGCAGGTCCGCATAAGGTTGAGGGCAACGAAACGGAGCCGCTTGGCAAGGATGCGCTGGCGCACATTCAGGATGGCGTAAACCATTCCTATGGCCGCTTTCTGGCTGCCGTCGCTGAGGGGCGCGGCACTACGGTCGGCAAAGTCGAAGACGGCTATGGCGGCGGCCGCGTATTTTACGCGTCAGCCCTTATGGACCGTGGCATGGTCGACCGAATTGCGACGCTGGATGAGACGCTGGAGCGTTTTGGCGCAGACACGCAGCCGTCATATGTGCGCCGTGTGAAGGCCGCCAATCAGGCTCGCGCTGAAGCCGCGCGTGTGCTGGCTGCCAAGATGTCGGCGGGCGAACAGATTACAGAACGTGAGTTTGAGCATGGCATCAGGGGACTGATGGGCCTGTCAAACTCTGAGGCAGAGCGGGCCGCTCGGCTCTACCTCAAGAAGGATCAGGGGGAACCTGATGTCGATGCGGACACACTAGCTGCGCTGGATCGGGTTTTGGCGACCGCGCGCACATTCCCCCTAGCAAAATAAAGGAGCCATTAGATGGCTGATAATGCACTTGCCGATAAGATCGGCGAGCTTGGTACTTCGCTTGCCTCCATCAAAGAACAGGTTGGCAATCTCGGTGCTGATTTCACCGAAAAACTCAAGGCAACTGGTGCCGTTTCGGACGAACTGAAGGCAAAGGTCGATAAGGCCCTGACCGAACTTGGCGAGGCTACAACCCGCGTTGGCGAACTCGAGAAGCGCGCCGCACGCGAGAAGGATGTTGTCGAGTCCGCCGCTATGGACCTTGGCGACCATCTTATCAATTCGGAGCAGTTCAAGGCTACCGACAAAACTGGCGGTTGGCGCGGTGCGATCCGTGTTGGCGTCGAGCGCGCTGACATCACGTCTGGCAACACCACGGTTGGCGCCGGCCGCTCTGCCGGTACCTCGCTGGTCCCCGGCGCTCGCGTTCCGGGCATTGTCGCTCCTCCGAACCGTATGCTGACGATCCGCGACCTGATTGCGCCCGGCCAGACAACTTCTAGCTCGGTCGAGTACGTCAAGGAAACGGGCTTCACCAACAGCGCCCGCCCTGTGACTGAGGGTACCACGAAGCCGAAGTCTGACCTGACCTTCAACCTGCTGACCACGCCCGTCCGCACGATTGCGCACATCTTCAAGGCTTCGCGCCAGATTATGGATGATGCACCGGCCCTGGCCAGCTACATCAATGCGCGCGGCACGTATGGGCTGAAGTATGTTGAGGAGACCCAGCTTCTCAACGGCAACGGCACCGGCCAGAACCTTAACGGCATTCTGCCGCAGGCGACGGCATTTGCGCCTGCGTTTAATGCCTCGGATGAAACTCCGATCGACCGTCTGCGCTTGGCCATTCTGCAGGTTGTCCTGGCCGAGTATCCGGCGAGCGGCGTCGTGCTGAATCCGACCGACTGGGCGCGCATCGAACTGACCAAGGATAATGAGGGCCGCTATATCGTCGGCAGCGCTCTGTCTCCGATTGGTCCGACGCTTTGGAGCCTGCCGGTTGTTCAGACGCAGGCGATGGCTGCCGGCGAGTTCTTGACCGGTGCGTTCAACCTCGCTGCGCAGATCTTCGACCGCATGGGTGTTGAGGTTCTTCTGTCGACCGAGAATTCGGACGACTTCGAGAAGAACATGATGACCCTGCGCATCGAAGAGCGCCTTGCGCTGGCGGTCTATCGCCCCGAGGCCATGGTCGCAGGCGACATCGACACCATTACTACCGCTGCGTAAGACTTGGAAATAGCCACGAAGATGCCTATATACTAGGTAGTGCGAACCCCGCAGGGACTGGAATCCTTGCGGGGTTCTAACCAGACCGAACATTTGGGGTTCGATTGTGGCTACCATAAAGCGTAAGGCGATATTTCGCCAGCGCAACTGCAAAACATGCGGATGCGAGTTTCTTAGCCGTTCTTCGAAGAAAATATATTGTGACGAATGCGCGCGCGCCAGAGAGCGAGCGCAAGACCGTGAGCGCGCGGAGAAAAAAGCAAGAGTCCGCGGCGTGAAGGCCATAGGGTCAATCCAGGTTTGTAACAACTGCGGGTCCAGATTCGCTCTAGAAATTAGCTCGATGAAATATTGCGAGCCATGTCGTGACGATCGCGTCAACCGATGGAAGAGAGAACGACGAAAATCGGATGAGAAGTTCGATTTGGTCGCTAGAATTAGACGCGGCATTAACTCATGTTTGGGGAATGGGAAAAAGGCGTTTAGGACATGGGAGTCCTTGGTAGGGTATACTTACCTTGAACTAAAGAGCCATTTAGAAAAGCAATTCCTTCATGAGATGGCATGGGACAATCGAGACAAGTGGGAGGTAGACCACATTGTACCGGTTGCATCCTTTGAATTCCAGACAACTGAATGCCCAGAGTTCAAGGCATGCTGGGCATTGACAAATCTTAGGCCGATTTGGCGAACGGCAAATAGACGGAAGAAGGACAAGCGCCTCTTCTTAATTTGAGGTGCATATGAGAATCCAAGCCCTGAAGACCCTTCTTGACGGCAGCACTACCACGAGGAAGGGGACGATCTACGAGGAAGAAGACCTCAAGGCGCGCGAACTCATCGGCATGGGCTATGCGGTTCATCTTCCGGAGCCGGAGGAATCGGTAGCGGCGCCAATTGCATTCCTTGCCTCCAATGATAACAAGGATGAGCGTGCCGACCCTTTTACGGCTCCCCTGACTGGTTTCCGCGATGGCTTGGAGCAACCTGCATCATCGTTGCAGGCGGACCAAGCGCAGCAGAAGCGGACTTACAGGAAGCGCGCGGCAGGCACAAAGTCATAGCCGTAAACAACGGCTATCGGCTCGCACCTTGGGCCGACGTTCTTTACGCATGTGACTATGACTGGTGGGCGTATAACCGCGGTCGAACTGACTTCGCCGGATTGAGGATTGGCGGCGATGTGCGGGACGGCAAGTGGGGCATCAGGCCGGTAAAAATAGACAGCAACCGCGACGAAATCCTTGTGCACAAATTCGGCACGATAGGGTCAGGCGGTAATTCCGGTTTCCAGGCCATGAACTTGGCTGTGCAGTTCGGCTGCCGAAACATTATTCTTGTCGGTTTTGACATGCATGACCGTGACGGGATCCACTGGCACGGCAAGCATGACGGCAACCTGCGCAATCCAACGCGCACATCTTTAGCGCGCTGGCGTGGCGTGATTGACGCGCAGGCCGAGCCGCTTAGGCGCATGGGCGTTCGCGTTCTGAACGCTAGCACGATTAGCGCGCTGACTGCTTATCCAAAAATGACATTTGCCGAAGCCCTTGCGGCTGTAGAGGAGCAGCCACATGTCGCTTGTTGATATTGAACTGGCAAAAAAGCATCTTCGCATTGATTTTTCTGATGACGATGACACGGTGACGCTCTACCTCAGCGCAGCGGAAACCATCATCACAGAGTATCTTGATCGTCTGGTCTACGCGAGCGACGGCACAGCGCCAACCGGTGACGACGGAACGGCGATGGAAATTACGCCTGCTGTGACGGCGGCCATTCTGCTTTTGCTTGGCGACCTTTACGAAAACCGTGAAGCGGATACGGACGCGACCGGCGACGCCGTACTGCCCAAGGCAGTCAGGGCTTTGCTTGCGCCCTATCGCGTGTGGCGCGTTCTCTCTGAGGGCTGCTAATGGAAAGGCGGCCGCTATTCATTCGTGGTATGTTTGGCCTCGGCGACAACCTGCATCAGCGGGCGGTCGTCCGGCAACTGATGAAGCGCTTCGACGTATATCTCGAGAGTTCATGGGTTGCGCCATATCATGACCTGATTGCGGATGGGCTAAAGGTTCTGCACAAGCGCACATCGTTGCGCACGCAAGCCAAGAACGCCGATCGCGAGCGGGGACTCTTTTGGCGCGGTAGCGTTCCTGTCGCAAGACAGATGCAGATTTCATACTCACCCGACTTGGTGCGCGAATGCGGGTCGGTCCTGGCGGCTATGTGTAGGACCGCCGATGTTGACTACGGCACGGCTGACTTCCGCCTGCCAATACCTGCAGAGTGGCGAGTAAAAGCTGAACGGTTGATTGACCTTTGGCAACCGACGAAGCCGATCATGATTTATCGGCCGCTCGTTGAGCGCACGGAATGGGGTGGCTGCAAGAACCGCAATCCAGACCATGACGCATATGCAGGGTTGTTCGCATCGATACGCGATAGGTTCTTCGTGGTGTCTGTGGCTGACCTAGCACCTGGCAAGGAGTGGATGGTTGGCCATCCGGTCAAAGCCGACGTCGAGTGCCATGCGGGCGAACTTGATTTTGAGACGCTTGCGGCGCTGTTTTCGCTTTCCGCCATGGTTTACGCATCGCCCGGCTTTGCCGTCATCTTGGCGCAAGCGGTAAGCACGCCAGTCGCGTGTGTTTTCGGCGGCTACGAAGACTCGTCGTCCTTCTTGGGCGGCGCACGTTATTCGCCATATCTTGGCATCGATCCAATCAAGCCGTGTTCCTGTTTTAGTCACAAGCATGATTGCGAGAAGGGAATAGACATTGGCGCCGCAACCAAACTTCTACAATCCTTTGTCGCTGAAAATACCAGCAGTGACGCAAGATAAGATTGGCGTCCAGCCGATCGACAAGACTGGCCTGAATACCAGGTTCATGAACGCTGGCGAACTTGAAGCGGTAGTAGCGCTGGCCAGATTGGCCAAGCCGCGCGTCGTCATTGAGTTCGGCGTCAACGAAGGGCGGACGGCAAAGGCCATTCTGCAGAACGTCGACGGCATCGAGCGTTATGTTGGCATAGACGTGCCGCATGGCTACGTCACGGACAAGAAGGTGCAGCGCAGAGAAGTGCCCGCACAGCCGGCGCACTTCGCGCTTGACGACCCGCGCTTCCGGTTGCTCGTCGCGCGCCACGGCTCGCATGACTTAGCGGCACAAGACCTGCCCAAGTGCGACTTCGCCTTTATCGATGGCGATCATGGTGAGGCGGGCGTCGTCAATGACACCGCCCTTGCCGTGTCGCTTGTGCGGCCCGGTGGGATTATCGCATGGCATGATTATCACCACCTTGGCAGCGTCGACGTCAAAGACGTGCTGGAGGAGTACTATGATGCGGGTCGCCCCATAAGCCACGTAGAGGGCACGTGGCTGGCGTTCATGAGGGTTTAGCCGTGTGGGTTCGCTTCACCGCCGACTATGATTACCGCCAACCGGGTTTCACCATCGCCTACAAGGCCGGCATGGAATGCAACGTCACGCAGCGGTGCGCGACGCTAGCAGTGCTTGCCGGCGCGGCTGTAAGGCTGCGGAAAGCCAACAAGACTGAGGAGCCTACCGAATGGCCAAGCGAAGTGGGGCAGGCTCTCTCAACGCCAAGGTGACGTTCGCCAAGAGGGGCGACTTGACCGACCCATATGGCAATACCACTCCAGGCGCGGGAGCGTGGGAGGACCAGTACACGTGTTCGGCACGGCTACAGCCTCTATTCGGCTCTCTCCTGAATGTGGAAGACGTTGGCGCAGCCCGGCTATCCGCCAAGCAACCGTACAATCTCATCGTGAGGAATTGCGCCGCAATTCGCGCCGTTCTCACTGATTGGCGAGTCGTGGATACTAGACGCGCGCAAGACGCCAACGGCGCTACTCCCCGCGTTTTCAATATCAAGACCATAGTCGACCCTCTGGAAAATTCGCAGTGGGTGGAGATGCTTATCGTTGAGGGTGATGCCTCGTGACGATTCTTGGCTTGGCCAAATTAAACGCGAAGCTCAAGGCGCTACCGAAGGCGGCCGAAACGGCTATCAAGGCGGCCATGGCGCAGGGCGCCGACGAAATTATCGCGCTTATGAAGTCCTTGGTTCCAGTCGATAGTGGCGACCTCAAAGACAGCATTGCGTGGACGTGGGGTAAGGCTCCGAAGGGTGCGCTTAGCCTTGGAACGGTGACGTCCGTTGACGGCAAGCTTATTATCACGATCTATGCCGGCAATGCGGACGCCTACTATGCCCGCTGGGTTGAGTTCGGCACCAAGGCCCATATTGCAGGCGGCAGATTTGCAGGCGCGCAGATACCGGCAGTGCCTGCGCATCCTTTCTTCTTCGTGAGCTTCCGGGCGCTTCGCAAGCGCACCAAGTCCCGCATCACCCGCGCCATTAACAAGTCAGCAAAGCAGGTGGCCGCAAGTGGATCCAGTTCTTGACTTGCAGGGCGCTATTATAGCGCGCCTGCGTGCCGACGCGGGCGTGACGGCGCTAGTAGGCCAGAAGGTGTACGACGTTCCTCCTGCCTCGGCTGTTGAGCCATACATAAGCATCGGCCCAACCAGCTATCAGGAAGAATACACGGATTGCGTCGTAGGCGGCGAGGTGTTCATCCAGATTGATGCCTGGTCGACACAGCCGGCACAGTCTGAGATGCGCGCTATCGCGCACGCGATACGCGCCGCTATGCGGGCCGATTTCACACTTATGGATACAGCGCTCGTTTCACTAGAGCACTGGCGCACCGACTATCTGGTTGATGGAACGTCCATGCACGCATCCATCCGGTTCACCGGATACGTGGAAGAACAGTAAGCAACCACCACCAAAACGCACAACCAACCGGCCGCCATGTGCGGCCTTTTTTCATATTGAAAGGGCCACAATGGCACAGGCTTCCACGATCAAAGGCGGGAAAATCCGCATTCTTTTGGGTGATTCGGCTTCTCCAGAGGTGTTTACGGCACCGTGCGGAATGACCCAGCGTGGACTCACGCTTACCAAGGCACTCAACGACGTCGTGATTCCGGACTGCATCGACCCCGACAAGGTTTCTTGGCTCGGCCGTGACGCAGCCTCACTATCGATGTCTATTAGCGGCCAGGGCGTTCTTGCGTCCGAGTCGATTGAGGCTTGGCTTGATGCCGGCGAAAGTATCGACTCGGTGAGCGCCAAGGTGGAAATTGAATTCCCGGCCACCACTTACACGTATACCGGCAAGATGCACGTTGAGTCGCTCGAGATTGGCGCCAACAATGGCGAGCGCGCAACCATCACCATCAGCATGCAGTCCGATGGCGAAATGGTCCGGACGTCTGTCTAATGGCTCGCGACGCGCGCGTTGAAATGGATTGGGCGGACGGCACATATGCCTTCCGCCTTGCATGGGGTCAGTTGTCGGAGTTGCAAGAGAAATGCGATGCCGGTCCATATGTCGTACTGGGTCGGCTTCAGACCGGCCAGTGGCGCGTAGAAGACGTCAGCAACGTCATTCGGCTTGGTTTAATAGGTGGCGGTCTTGAGCCCATCAAGGCACTAAAGTTGGTGCGCACATATGTGGAGGACAGGCCTCCAATGGAAAGCGTCTTGTATGCGCATGGCATTCTTTCTGCCGCGCTTCACGGCGCGCCGGAGGAAGGAGTGGGGGAAACGTCAGGGGAGGCGTCGAAAAACTTGACGACCTCCCCAATGGAAAACTCCGCCTTGGACTGATCTATGGAACTGGCGCCGTGATGAGCTTTACACCACAGCAGATAAACGAGATGTCTGTGTGGCAGTATCTGTCGGCGGTTGATGGCTTCATCAAAGCCAACTCGTCTGACGACAACGCGCTTAGCGCAAAAGAAGTCGATGAACTTTGGGATTGGTTGAGGGCCTAGTCTAGGCCTGCGGCTTTTTTGAACAGGGCGCGCGCAACATCTGCGTCATGAGATGCTTTCGAAGTAATTTGGCGGCATGTGTCATAGTCGCCAATGTAGTCCTTCCGCCTCTCGGCATCTGTCCTCACTTGATCCACAATCAAGACGGCGTCGCTGCGGGACTTACCGCCCGCCAACAGGTCGTTGAGCATGATCGTCTGATATGTGTCGTATAGTGCTGGCAGGCCTATTGCGCGCCCGCATAGCCGGTGGGCCACGATGGCCGTCATGTCAGCATCTACCATGGCCTTGGCCGCAATAGATGGGTCTGACGCAAGTGCCGTAGTCGGCAGTAGCAGCGCGGCAATAAGCAAAATCCGTTTCATAGCGAGCACCCATGGCAACCGACATCGAGCGGCTAGTCGTTCAGCTATCCGCTGACGTCACCAAATACCAGAGTGCTTTGAATAAAGCTATGGGTATTACGAATACGCAGACGAGAAATATCGAAAATCGTTTCAAGGATATGAACAAGAACATATCCTCGTCGTTTGCGACTGCGCTGCGGGGTACTACTGCCCTTGTAGGAGGCGGACTTGGCATTCGTGAAATCACGCAATACGCAGACGCATGGACCGAAGCGGGCAACAAAATTAGAGCCGCCGCGTCCTCCAATGGGGTGCAGACACGATCTCTGTCAGAGTTAGTAAAGGGGGCAAATGACGCGCGCACATCCCTTGCGGATTACACAGACCTTTACGCCAAGCTAATACGGTCGGCTTCAGGGGTCGCCAAATCAGAGCAGGAAATTGCCGACGTCACCAATGGCGTATCCAAGGCTTTTAAGGCTGGTGGGGCGTCTGCGGGGGAGCAGGCTGCTGGCATTCTTCAGCTTGGGCAGGCCCTTGGATCCGGAGTCTTGCAGGGCGACGAACTGAGATCGCTGCGTGAGAATGCTCCGATTATAGCCAAGGCCATTGCCAACGAGTACAAAGTGAGCGTTGCTGGCCTTAAGGCTCTAGGTGCTGCTGGCAAGTTGACATCCGACCGAGTTTTTAAGGCAATCCTTGAGGCGCTCCCGAGTATTCAAAAACAGTTTGCCGTTACGAATGCAACCATTGCGGACGGCTTCCTTAAAGTAAAAAACAACCTGACCGAATATATCGGGACGTTGGCGCAGACGTCAGGGCTGACGGTGGCGTTGAACACGATTCTTGGCGCTCTCGCGGGCAACATAGAATCGGTTGCTAACGCTGCTGCGGCAGCGGGAGTGGTGCTCGCCGCAACGTTCGGGCGCGGCGCTTTACTCGCGACTGTTGGTGCTCTTGCAAATCCTTTCGTCTTGCTCGCCGTGGCGATAGGCAGCGCTGCATATGCAGTCACCGAGTTGTGGGACAACGTTGTTCCACTTGAGGGAAGCCTTGCGTCTGTGGGCGACTACGCAACAGCGCTGTGGGATATCCTGAAGATCGGATCCAATGATGCAAAGGAAGCCGTTGTTGGTGCGTTCAATGCCATCGTAGACGGCATAAATGGCGCTCTGGCTGGCGTCGGAACTTCGATTGATGGCGTCATCGCGACCGTCAAGTCAGGTGTAAACGCCATCGTTGACACCTTCGTCCGTATGGCTGACGCCATCAAAGCAACGTTTGCACTGGTACCCGCAGCCGTTGGAGATGCAGTCGTAACCACTATGAATGCCATGATTGCCGGCGTGGAGGCCGGCATCAACAAGGTTATTCACGCCGTAAACAGCGCGGTTGATGCTATTAATGGCCTTAGCGGATTCGCTGGCATCGGCCCCATTAAGGGAATCGGCGACGTCGATCTTGGCGAAATTAAAAACAATTACGCAGGCGCCGGAACGGCTGCGGGACGCGCCTTTGATGACGCTTGGTCTCGCGAGGCAAAAGACTATGTAGGCGATGTAGGAAGCGCCATCGCTGGCGGTGTGACGGCGGCAACGGACGCTATTGTTGCTAAGGCAAACGAGATACACGCTGCCAGGATAGCTCTCCAGAAGGACGCAGACCTTTCGCCCGATGCGGGAGCAAAGCCAAGCAATGCCGGCTTCGGCGGTGGCGTCGGAAACACACCCGCAACCGGAAAGCACCACGCACCCAAAAAGACCGCAGATGATCGGTTTGCCGAGGACATTCAGTCTATAAAAGACCGGACGGCCGCCTTGAAAGAGGAGCAAGCCACCCTTGGATTGAGTTTCTACGAGCAACAAAAGCGCAAAGTCAGCCTCGATCTCGAGCAGGAAGCCCTGAAGCAAGTTCGCGAGGAAGCCCGCAAGAAGGGCGATGCGGACTGGCAAAATGCGCAGTTGTCGCCAACGCAAGTCAAGGCGATCGATCAAGTGTCCGACGCCTACGCGCGCCAGGCTGACGAACTGCGCAAGGCGCAGGAAATTCAAGACCTGCAGCGCGACGCGCTCAAAGGTGCGTTTGACGATCTGCGGTCGGCACTTGATGACGGAAAGCTCGATTGGCAGGACTTTGCCACGATCGCCGAAAACGCCTTGGACAAGATCATCGACAAGATCGAGAACGATCTAGTCGATGCAATATTGCAGGCCAACTCGGCGGGCGGTGGTGCGGGCGGCATAGGCAGCATCTTCAGTTCGATCTTTGGTGGTGGGTCGGGTTCGTTCCCGGCAGCTCCTGGCGGCACTGGCGGCCTGTATGCGGACGGTGGTTACACTGGGCCGGGAGGCAAGAAAAAGGTCGCTGGTCTCGTCCACAAGGGCGAGGTGGTGTTCAGTCAGGACGATGTGAGCCGCAATGGTGGCGTAGCTGCTGTCGAGGCTCTGCGCCGCGGAGGCTCAATTGCCGCTCCGTCGATGCCGCGTATTCAGGCTCCAGCCAATCAGAACTTCGCGCCAAGCGTGACCTTTGCGCCCGTCATCCAGATGCAGGGCGGCGGCAACGATACCGGCCAGCAAGTGACTGAAGCGCTCAAAAAGTTCGACAAGGACTTCACTCCGCGCGTCGTCAAGGCGCTGCGGGAAGCCAAGACACGCGGGATGGTGTGATGGAGGTGCGACGTGGCTACCATTGACCTTCCCGCCGTCAACTTTCAGGCATCGTATCCGCAGCTTGTGGATTCTGTTTCGGTCTCGCGCTCCGGCACGCGCGCTATGGCCTTTGTCGAGTATGCGGATGCGTACTGGACGATCGCCATGCGAACCGTGCCGCTACGCGCTTCGGACCGCCTCTTGGTCGAGGCGTTCAAGGATGCCTGTAGGGGCGGCCTGCAAACGGTGCTCTACACGCCGAAGCACATGTGCATACCACGGGCCTACTGGGGTGATGCCGACAACTCAGCACTGGCGAACAACGGCAATCTGGTTTCGATTACAGGCAACAGCCTGGTAATCAACAGCGTCGACAATGGCCTCACTCTCGGCGCAGGCGACCTGATCTCGGCCACGACTGGCGAGTACAATGCGTTGTTCCGCATACAGACTGGCGGCGTTGCATCTGGCAACAGCATCACGGTTACGGTTGAGCCGACCGTTCCTGCGTACATCACGGCGGGTGCGGTTATCCGGTTCAAGAATCCGATTGCCAACATGCGCGTGATGCCGGGTTCGTTTGAAATCACGGACGAACTGATTCCCACCGCTAGCTTCACTTTGGTGGAGATTCCGAAGTGAGGGGCCGCATGCTTTCCGCCATCGACGCGAACCTTGGGACATTAACCGCCGGCATCCTGAGGGTGACGGATGGACGCCATGATTTTGGTAACTTGAGCGCACGCAGCCTCTTTTATGTACGTCTCTGTCGCCTGATTGGCTTTCTCAAAGTGGGTTCTGCCTGAAAGCGAGCGAACGGCGGCCTCTTCGAAGGCTCTGGCGCGCCGCCGAAACTCGGCAGGGTCAGTAGAGAAGCAAATTTCTCCGATCACGATCCTCAATAACTCAAGCAGCGCCAGGTTGCCGGCTACGTCATCGGCCCTGTCTTTGTCTGAATATTCCAACTTGGTCCCTCCGGATGTGGGAGCAGGCTAACCCATCACACGGAGAAGTCCATGACCTTCCCAACACGCCTGCAAGACGTGCTGGACGATGGCATTGCCGTCGTCCGCTCTGGTATCAAGATCGTTTGTACGACCGGCACCTATGGCTTTTGGAACGGTAAAGGCGACATCACTGTCGCCGGGCTGGTATACTGGCCCAACGCGCTTATTACCGTGTCTGAGCCTGTCTATGGCTTGGGCACGGCCGCGTCGACATTCACGGTCGAACTCATTGCAAAGCGTGATTCCGGCTTAACGCCCGATAAGCTTCTGCTTATCGAAAACGAAGGCTACAAGGACGCGCCGACAACTGTCTATGACTTCTATTTCGATCCGGACGATCACTCGTTCCTGCATGCGGAGCCTGGCGCTTACGGCTTCATCGATACGATCGACCACTCGCGCGAAGGTGGCGAGACGAAACTGATTGCCAATGTGCGCTCCGGCGCCATCGCCAACCACCGCGACGGCTACCGTACGGCCAGCCATGAGGACCAGCAGTTGGTCTCTGCCGGCGATATGTTTTTCCAGTACGCCAGCAAGGTGAAGCACGAGAGCTTCGACATCAAGTTCGACTGAGGAGAGACGAACCATGACATTCAATACGATGCGCAGTGGTGCTACGCTTCTTGTCAACGGTGCAGAAAACGCCTCAATCAGTTTTTTTGCTGATGCGGTTGTGGCGGACGACGTCCGGATTCATCTGAAGGACATCGATCAGCCCATCTTCGATCCGAGGAAAGAAGAGTTCGCGTCCTACGTTATCCGGGTTTCCCCCCCGCGTGGAGGGTAATGGCATCTGCTATTTTCAGCCATGCCGCCTTTCGGCAAGGCTAAGATAAAAAGAGCCTTCCCGAAAGCAAGACGTAGTCTTGGCTCTCCAGTCTCGCGGTCAATCTCAACTGCGACCGCATTGGGATAAAGGATTGCACCGCCTTCATGCTTGTCGTCGCCGCTCTTCGCGGCCTGTTGCTGCATCTGAGCCAGCATACGAGACATGAAGGCACTTGCGATATGAGCAGGTATATCTTCATGCTTGCCGCCGAGCTCGATACGGATGCCTCCGTTCGATAGCGGTTTTGAGTCGATCATAAATCCCTCCCTTTTAATCCGCCGCCACTCAACATGAGTACCGGCTGAGGGTCAACCAGGACATCGCTATGCTTACCTTAACCCGGTTGCCCGACTGGGACCGTCGCCTTGCGCGCGTGGTCAACCAGCACAGCAGAACGCCTGGCGAGTGGGGCGTGTCGGATTGTCTGCTTACCGTCATGGATGCCGTTGCGACCATCACCGGCATCGATCCTGCCGAAGACATCCGCGGCACATACAAAACAGAGATAGGCGCCGCACGGATACTGCGCAAGCGCGGCTTTGCCGACGTCGAGCAGGCGCTGGCGAGCTTATTCCCGCCCGTTGCAACGCTTAGGGCGCAGCGCGGCGATGTCGGCGTTGTGGAGCGCAACGGCGCCTTGTCGTGCGGCTTTGTCTGCGACCGCGGCTTTGCCGTGAAGGGAGAGCGCGGGCTGTCCTTCGTCCCACAAACAGAGATTAAGTCAGCATTCAAGGTGGGCTAGCTTATGGGTTTTCTAGTCCCGCTATTCTCGACCGTCCTTGGGGCGGTCGGGCTCGGTGGCGTTGCGTCCTGGCTTGGCGGATCGACCATTCTTGCTGGTCTTGCGCGGTTCGGCCTCGGCCTTGCTGCCAAGTACCTTATCGGCAGCCTCATTCCGCAGCCCAAGGCACAAGCGCAGACTTCGCAGCTTGACACGACCTACGGTGAGGATCTTGCGCGTTCCGTTGCGTTTGGCAAGGTCGGCACTGCCGGCCATCTAGTCTATCGTAACTCCTACGGTTCCGGCAATCGCTCTGTGCAGGATGTCTACATCCTGTCGAACTTCCAAATCACTGGGGTAACGCGCGTTCGCTACAAGGGCGAATGGAAGACGCTTGGCGGCACAGAGGACGCCACGAAGGGCTTCCGCATCGAGAGCATTGACGCCGAGGTTTGGGTCAAGCTCTACACCGGGACAATGACGCAGACGGCGGATGCCGGTCTGATCTCCAAGGCAAACCCGACAGGCCGCTGGACGACAGACCACCGCGGCGCGGGCATCGCCTATGCCATCGTTACTTCATTCCTTGACCGCGAAAAACTTCAGCAGCCATGGGAAGCCTTTTTCGAGATTGAGGCGGCTCCGCTTTATGACTGGCGCCTCGATAGCACTGTGGGTGGGTCTGGCTCGCATCGCTGGGCAGATCAGACAACATGGGAGTTCTCAGAAAACCCAATTCTGATGGCCTATGCGCTCGAGCGCGGCATCTTCAATGGCACCGAAATGATGGTCGGCAAAGGCGTTCCAGCGTCTCGCCTGCCACTGGCGCAGTGGACCATTGCTGCCAACATCTGCGATGAGTTTGTCGGGGACGGCACTCGCTACTCCGCTGGTATCATTGCTGCGGCTGGATCGGGCATCACGCACGACCAGAACATGCAGCCTTTGCTTGAGGCTTGCGCGTCGACGTGGGTTGAAGACGCCACCGGAGAGTACCCGATTGTCGGGGCGGCCCAGTCTACCGTCCTGACGTTCACTGACGACGATATTATGGTCGATGAGCCGTTTCGGTTCTCGGTCAAGCGCACCAAATCCGAACTGATCAATACGCTTGCCGGCACATACTTCGAGCCAGACAACTTTTATGAACAGACGCCATTCGCGGTTCGCATCGACGCGGCCGCACTGGCCGAGGATGGAGAGCGTCTAGCCGTCTCGATTCCATACGATGCTGTGAACAGATCCGACGTTGCCGATCGTTTGGCCGATATCGCGTTCAAGGCCAGCCGCTACCAAGGCAACGCAGAAATCTGCATCCATCCGAAATTCCTTGCCGATTCGCAGGTTGGTAGATGGGTTGAGTGGGACTCTGCTGACTACGGAACGCGCACTTTCCAAATCGCGGAAAAGCGTCTTGGCCCATTTGGTGAGAAAGCCTGCCGTAACGTCTATCTGACTTTACAGGAGGTCAGCGAGGCCATCTTTGACGGCACGGCATATGTGACCGTGCCCGTCGTTCCCGTCGACCCTGGCGCTCCCGACTACGCCTCTACGGCAGCGAATTTCCTGGCTGCTGGAATTCAGATTCAAGCGGCGGGAAGCACCGAACGCATACCTGCAATTAGGTTTACATGGGACGCGTTTGATGACGTGACAGTCGCTTCCGTTGAGGTCGAGTATAGACCGCTCGGCCAAACGGACAGCATCGTCAATCACGCAGACATCCCGCTGCAAGTCCTTACCGTGTCGGATGGCGTACTGGCCGGCACCGAATTTGAGTACCGCTACAGGATTCTAACCAACCCGTTCCGCACGACGTTCTACACAGATTGGGATACCGTAACGACGCCACAGGCGGTTATTGCTGATATCTCAGTCGGATTGGCACAGATCCAAGAAGACATGCGCAACTTCTACATGTCTCTTAGCGCCGGCCTACAGGACACAAGAGACAGGCTCGCTCAACTTGCCGCATCCGCGGTCGACGCCTCCGGGCGTGTGGCGGAGGATAACTCTGTTGCGGTAAGGTTCCGTAATGCTACCGCAGCAGCGCAGCAGACGCTTGAGTCGTCAATCACCGAAATAAACGGTGAACTCGTCGCAATAGCGGCCGCAACTACTGCGGTGGAGGCTTCTGTCGGGCTAATCTCTGCGGATGGTCTGTTCCAGCTTATAGTTCAGGCCGGAAGCGGTGATGTCACCTCAAGGCTGGTGGCTCAAGTTAGGGCGACCATCGGTGACGCATGGGCCGATGCCGGGTACGTCATGGAGGCTGGGTTCACAGGCGGTAACCCGCTTGCGCCGTTCTCTCGTTTCGTCATTAAGGCCGACCAATTCATTGTAACGGACGGAACTAGCACAGGCTCTCCGCTGACGTTTGAATCGGGTGCACTCAAGTCACTCGTGTCGAACCTTGGCACGGTTACTGCTGGCGTCCTTCAGTCACCGGATGGGCTGGTCGAGTTCGATCTTGTCAATAAAAAATTGGTGTTCAGCGAATGACGACCGACCGAATCCTGCTCAACGGAGACAGATTGCTTATTACGAAGCCCGGCGTTGACGCGTCGGGCTCACCTGCCGATGCTGACAAGATATTCGATAGCGATTGGGCGTTTGGCGGGGCAATTATCAAGTCAGGGTTTTATGAGGGATTATATGAAGGTGTCGGCGGTGCAGTTGGCAATCATGCGATCAACTTCCCCGCTACACTCGACTATATACCGAGCGTTTTGATCTTCGATGCTCTGCCTACAGGCGCTTACGTTGGCGGACATCTGTCCGATGGTTTGACAATATTCGGCCCTTATCTGGTTCGATACAATCCCATAACTGATCCGAATGACAAGCGCTATCAATTCGCAACAGTTACGACAAGCCAGATATTAATTCCATATCTGCCGCGTGTTGGAATCGGGTTTAACACAATTACGACTGGCAACTATAATTATACGTATGACTCTGCTGGCAGTGGAACACGCTTTAGGGCCTTCGCCTATTGCATATTCGCGGTGTAATTAATGTCTAGAGTGCATCTTGGGCTTAAGAACGGACGCATGGGTTTGTGGACTTCTCCGACAGGAGTAGACGCCTCCGGCGAGACTGGGCGTATGACCCTGAACAGCGATTACGACCATTTGAAAATCCATCAGAGCGGGCAAATAACCGCTAGCGGCGCAGCCGGCGGCCCTGGCGGTACTTATCAGTATGCTGCTATAACCATTACATTTCCCGATTTGGGTTTCTATCCATTGACCTTCGTCGGAAGTTCCCCAAGCACGCAAAGGGGCTTGTTGTTTCCTGCGGGTTTTTCAAACGGCGCAGGCATATGGGGCGGATCTGGCACTGATGTTTTCACGTATATTGGATACACTACTAAAACTGATCGAATAGAAATTGATGTCTTTTTTACCTTCTATCCAAGCCTGACGCTTACCTATTTCGTATTTAAGAATAGCCTACACTCATGACTGATAGGATCTTTCTAGGCTACGCAGGCGGAAATCCGATCTTCAGACTAGCCAGACCCGGCAAGGATATATCAAGCTCAGACATCGCGGACATCGTGTTGAGAGAGGATAGCCTGACGTTTCGGCCGTCCTTGTCTGGAACCAAAATCTTCTCCGGGAATGGTTCTCAGTCCGTAACGCTGTCAGGGTTCACTGCCCCTCCGTATGTCATGCTTAAGTCAAACGATTCATTTCCTCCGCACTTTTTTGATTATTACGCAAAGCTCAACGATGCCTTTACGTCGTTGAGTATCGTCAACGTGCGCAACATCGCCCGCACCATCACGTACTACGTGTTTCAGAACACGATGTAGCGACTCCTCCCCACAAGGACTACCAATGACCATCTATTCAACCGGCACGGTTTCCGTGACGAATGGCAGCGCTGTGGTTACGGGCAGCGGTACCGCATGGGCTGTGGCGCTTATTGCAGGCGGCATGTTTTCTAGCGCTGGCGTGTCAATCCCGATCTTGTCGGTAGCGAGCGACACCTCTCTTACGCTTGCTTACGCATGGTCGGGTACAACGGCCGTTGGCGCATCTTATGCTATCGCGCGTGAGAACTCGGAGGCGGCCAGTGTCGTTGATCTTAACGACAGACTGGCGCGCATCCTAGTCACGCTCAGCCTAGCGGGCATCCATCCGGACTTGTCGGGCACGATTGCAGAGCGCGACGCGCTTACGATCGGCTTGGCGGACAAGGGGTTTCTCTTCCTTTATGCGGAACTCGGCTTCGATCTTGCATTCTATCGTTGGAGCGGAACCGCTTGGGAGGGGCCGTTTGATGTTAAGGGCGAAGTCGGCAGTACCGGCCCGCAGGGGGCGTCAGGTTCAGACGGGGATATTACGTGGGCAGGCGATTGGACCACAGGCACGGCCTATACGACTAACCAGGCCGTTCAGGAAGGTGGGTCGACTTATGTCTGCGTTGAGGACCATACGTCAGGCACTTTTGCGACGGATCTAGCGGCGGGCAAGTGGGAACTTGTAGCTGCCAGCGGTGATGCCGCAACCATTACGGTGGGCAGTGTAACCACGCTAGCGGCCGGCGAGGCGGCAACAGTAGCCAACGTCGGAACGGCCGGAGCAGCCGTATTTGACTTCGGCATCCCGGAGGGCGCGCCAGGTGATATGGCTGGTCCGGCTAGTTCTGTCGATGGCAACATTGCGCTTTTCGATGGAACCACGGGGGCGATTCTTAAGGATGGCGGAATCGCCATTGTTGATGAAGACAACATGGCGTCCGACAGCGCCACCAAAGTCCCGACACAGCAGAGCGTTAAGGCATATGCCGATGCCATATCGGTGCTGCGTTCATCGGCTGCCAATATTTCCTTTCTCCAGGCGGGGACAGGCGCTATTGCGACAACCGCCGAAGCCAAACTTCGCGGTTGGGTATCCATCCTTGACTTTGGTGCGGTCGGCGACGGTCTTCTTGCCAGCGCGTCAGCCAATGCCACGGCGCTGACCAATGCGCTGGCGACAGGCAAGAAGGTCTGGATCCCGTACACATCCGCTGGCTACCACTTCGGCACCAACACGATCACTCTCGGGACGGGGCGAATCATTGAAGGTGAAAATAACGTCACGCTCTACACCACAAACACGACAATGTTCTTTTCCTGCACCGGGTTCAATTCTGAATGGGGTGTTTCCGGCGTCACGATTGACGCGGCAGGCTGCGGGTCATCCAGCACGGTTTTCCGTTTCCGCACAGCATCAGGCGTTGTCTATCGAGGTCGATTTGACCGCATCACCGTAGTTAACGCCTACGAAGTGTTTGGGGACGAGGTAACGGCTTCAAACTACTCGGTGGACATTCGCGTCACCAATCTTGCCATCCGCCTGCCTCTGGGGCGTTCGATCTATCTGCGCCACACGCGCGGGTTCATGTACTTCGAAAACATCCAACATGATCTAACCGGCACGTCACGCGCGATCACATGGGAATGTGGCCGCTTTGAAGACGCGATAGGCTTGGAAATCACCAGATGGGACGTGAGCGGCGGGCCAACGATCACCACGTCTCCTGTGACAATCAGCATTGCCTCTCCAGGCGTCGTTACGTGGACCGGCCACAACCTAGTTGCCGGCGACGCAATCCGCCTCACCACGACCGGCGCACTGCCAACCGGGTTGGCGGTTGCCACCACCTATTTCGTCAAGACGGTGCTGGGCGCCAACACCTTCACTGTGTCCGCGACAAGCGGTGGCGCAGCCATCAATACGACAGGAACGCAGTCCGGCACGCACACAGCAACCAGAGCAGCGGTATATCAATCCGGTGCTTACGGTCTCGTTATCTCATCTGCAATTTCAGTCTGGCTGAACCGTGTTGAGATAGACAGCACATGGGGCAATGGCTATCTCCTGTCCTCCATAAGGTTCCTGCGCGGCAATCAGGTGTCGGCCTTCAGCAACCTAGGACACCAGATTATTGCATCAGCAATCACCGAGAGTGCGCTGTCCGACATCACCATCTCCGGTGCGGCGGGAGTTATCGGGGACGGCGGCGGTACTGGGCTGTCACTCGACGGCGCGACATCGAATGTCGCCATCACGAACCTCAATGTAAATAACTGCACCGCTGTTGCCCTGAACCTCAACGGCGTGCAGAAAGTAGCCGTCTGCAACTACAACAGCTACAGCAATACATCATATGCCCTAGCTCTGCTTGGCACGACAGATCTTTGCTCGGTCATCGGCGGGGCATGGTCGAGCAATGGCGGAACTATCTTGGATAGCGCGTCTGGGACAAAGAACCGCGTCCAGAACATAGCTGGGTACAACCCTGTTGGCGCGGTAGGCTTGACGCCCACCGCTTCACCTTGGACCTACACGGCTGGCAGATCACCAGAAACGCTGTATGTCGCGGCTTCGACAAGCATTTCGCAGGTGACACAGGGCGGCGTCAGTATTTTGCCTCAGGCTACAGGCGCAAACGGCAATTTCGCCATCCACCTAGGGCCGAATGACGTTGCGGTTGTTACTTACACCGGCACACTGGTGGCAAAGAAAATGGTGCATTAGTCAAGGAATGAAGTTATAGGAGGCCCACCAAGGGGGCCTCCTGCATATGCATCAAGAGAGAATTGCGTTCGCGAACACTCTACGTGGCATTGCCGCTATTTGCGTCTTGATCTCCCATTATACCGGGGTCTTCTGGTCGTCACATGACGCTGTCGCAGGGTTGATCCATGCCCCAGCGCTTTCGGACCGGTTTGCGTTTCCGACCTATCTGCGATGGCTGCATATGACGGTACCGCAATTTAATTGGGGGGCCTTTGGTGTAGCTCTCTTCTTCCTGATCAGTGGGTTTGTCATCCCTTTTTCGCTTCGCAACACGACGTGGCCGGCCTTTCTGGTCGGGCGCTTTTTCAGGATCGTTCCGCTCTATATTTGCGGATTTTCGATTTCGCTTTTGGCCATTTGGCTGGTCGGTCGGTATTTCGACGTCTCTTGGCCCTTTGAGGCCAGGGAGGTTGCTGTCCACTATCTGCCAGGGCTTCGTGACTTGCTCTGGTCGAGGAACATAGACGGGATCATCTGGACGTTGGAAATCGAGATGAAGTTCTATGTGATCTGCGCACTTGCCATAGTGTGGTTCCGGCGGCAAGCGCTCGCGGTGTTTGCGGTTCCTGTGGTCATCGCCGCTGTGGGAGTTTTAGCCTCCAAGAACGTGGACGGATGGGCGGCCGACGCGCCTACTATCTACACACTAGGCTTGGCGGCGCGGCAATCTGCCCCCTATCTGGTCTTCATGTTCATCGGCGTGGCGTTCAATTTCCTGCACTTCAACAGACTAAGAGCGGAAGCGGCCATTTTCGTTGCCTCTGGACTGTTCTTCCTGTTCTCGATCGTTCTGGTCTCATCGATGCCTGAGCAGGCCATGCTGTGGACCTATGGCTTTGCGTTCGTGGTTTTCGCTTTTGCTGCAAGTTTCCCTGACCTGTTCCGCTCAACCAGGATTGGCAACTTTTTCGCCAACATCAGCTATCCCCTTTACGTGGTGCATGGGGTAGCCGGATATGTTGCCCTGCGTGTGCTTCTGGATATGGGCGTCAAGGCATGGCTAAGCCTGATCATCGTTACGTTGGGGGCGGTTGGGATGTCATGGATTTTGCATGTGTTGATCGAGATGCCAAGCCACGCCTTTGGCAAGAGGCTTGCGCAACAACTGCCTAAGCCGGTCTTGATCAGGGTTCCCGTCGAGCCGATCAGCGTCCCCGCCGAATAGCATCTTCCCACCATCGCAGTTCAAACAGGCCGCCTTTGAGCGGC
The DNA here is from genome assembly GCF_020165515.1 of Mesorhizobium sp. BR1-1-13. Lineage (NCBI taxonomy): Bacteria > Pseudomonadati > Pseudomonadota > Alphaproteobacteria > Hyphomicrobiales > Phyllobacteriaceae > Mesorhizobium > Mesorhizobium sp. BR1-1-13. The sequence goes on along the minus strand of NZ_JAIUIH010000009.1, from coordinate 13,129 downwards.
CTTTTCTTTGCGTGCAAACATGACCCTCTCCGGCCGCCTCTCTCGCATGCTCAACCGCGCATTGGGCGGACATCAAGACCAAACCCTCTGCGCCCGCATCGCCGCTTGGCGGCCCGACTGCCTGTTTTGCCGCCTCATGGAGGCGGTCGAGCCGGACCATTGCGCCATTGAGTTGGCGCGCTGGGATCGCCGCGGCACCAGCATGGTTGGCCGCCTGCACTACGGGTAGCCACTAAAGGAATCCAAATGAACCTAGATTTTGGCTGCACTCGCCTGATTTTGGCGAAGTGCAACGCCGAAGGATTGCTTCGCAATCAGGCGGCATATGTGCTGGCTACGGCTTGGCACGAATCCGGCCACACTATGCAGCCCATCCATGAGCGCGGCGCGGTATCCTATTTCTACAAGTACGAACCAGGCACATCAATCGGCAGGCGGCTTGGCAACACGCAGAAGGGCGATGGCTATCTCTACCGCGGGCGCGGCTTTGTTCAGATAACCGGCCGACGCAATTATCAGTTCTCGAGCGGCAAGCTCGGCGCGGATTTTGTTGCCAATCCGGATATGGTTCTGGATCCTGCGCACGCCACGGACATCATCGTTCTCGGTATGCGGGAAGGCTGGTTCACCGGCAAGAAGCTTGCCGACTACATCACCCTTCAGGCATCGAACTTCGCTGGCGCCCGCCGCATCATCAACGGCACTGACCGTGCCGCTTTGATAGCCGGTTACGCCGCGCAGTACGACGCGGCTCTAAAGGCGGATGGCTATGGCGGCTGACCTTGTTCCCAAGAGTCGCACCTTCAGCAAGCGGCTAGTGATTGCCTGTGTGGCGCTAGCGTGGGTGGCGCTGTTCTATTCGATCTATGCGGCGCAAGCATCGGTTGCTGTTGCCGGCTTCTCATTCATCGCAACCATTGCGGCAGGATACATGGGCATCGGCCATATGGATCTGCGGCAACTGCTTACCGCCCTAAAGCAGGGGGCCGATTACGGCGCCGTGCCCGAGCCGCCACCTATCGAGATGAGGGATGCATGAAACTCTTAGACACCCTGACGGGCGGCTATGCGTCGCTCATCGTGTACGGGCTTGCCGCACTGGCTGTGGCTGCAGTTTTGGCGTGGACTTATCACTTGGGTAGTACCCACACAGCAGCCGTTTGGTCTCTGAAATACGACCAGCGTGAGGTTGCCATCCAAAAGGCAACCAACGCCGAGATAAGCCGCCAGGCGCAGGCCAATGCAATGGCCAAGGCCGCCGAGGCACAACGGCTAGCCGCACTCGAGGCCGAGAACGCCGCCCTAGAACAACTTATCAAGGAAAAATCAGATGAAGCGGACGCTGACCCTGATCGCGATCGCGTTTGCCTGTCTGGCGATGCAGGGTTGCGTATCGACTCGATCCATTAGCACGGCACTGCCGCCCGCCCTGGTGGAGCCCGCGCGCGAGACGGTTGCGGCATGTCTTGGGCCGGTGCGGTTGCCAAAGGGAGTCCTGACGCAGCGCAACGTCGAGCGGCTTTGGATTTCTGACCGGAAGGCGCTGATTATGTGCGCCAAGCGGCATGCGGCCCTGCGGGACTTCTACGCGCAGCGTGACGCCGAGTTGCGGGGCGTCAAGAAGTGATCCAAGAACGCGTAACCAACGGCATAGCCGCCGCAGCAACGACCAATGTCCTCTGGCTTCCATACATTCAGGACGGCGCCTCTCTGGCGCTTACCCTTCTCGGTATCGTCTGGCTTGCCGTTCAGATCTATTACAAAGTTTCCAAGGGCAAGTAGCCCTCCGCGTAGCCCCGTTGCCCTGACCGGCAGCGGGGCTTTTTTGCATTTAGGCGTTTACGCAATTTAGGTGTTGACAAATATTGCGTAAACGCCTAGTTTATTAATTGCAAGCAGGAATCGCATACCAACCGAACACAGGGGACTTCGAATGAATTTCTTTGGCACTCCGTCCGTTGAGGGCGCAATCGCGAGCATCGTCAAGGGCGTCAGCCGCTTGGAAAAGGCAATCGCACATCACAGCAATCGTGCTGCCGCCGAACTCGACAACAAGAAGTCGGCCGAAGCAGCCTATGCATCCGCCACCGCCGAAGTCAGCCGCGCAACGCGCATCAAGGCAAAACTGCAAGAACTCGTCGCGTAATTGCGACATGCGGCGTTCGGCGCCGCACCTCTTTTCACTCAACACAACCGGGAGACACCCACATGCGCAGACGCATTGCAGCAGCCCTTTTGCTCGCCGGTAGCATGCTAAGCGCATGCGCGGTGGATGGAGTTGTCACGAGTGGCATCCAATCGAGCGCCACTGTGGCGGGATCCTCCGTCAGGATCGAACTCGCGACGAGCCTCGGCTCCGGCGTCTACATAGGAAACGGCGTGATCATCACGGCTGCGCATGTGGTTGTGGATGCGGCTCGCCCCGCAGACGGCGGACTGCCGACCGTTCGCCTCATCAGCGACCAAGGCGACGTACAGGAAGGCGAAGTCCTTTGGCTCAACAAGGACTATGACATCGCCGCTGTGCGGCCGAAGAATGCGCGCCGCTTCACATCCGCGCCGCTTGCCTGTCGAGACGTTGTTGTCGGCGAGCAGTTGGTGGCGGAAGGCAACCCGGCTGGCGTCCAGTTCATTTCGATGCACGGCTATGTGTCGGGATCACCGCGCCCCTTCCTGCCGAATTGGAAGTCGGGTTTCGTCACCGACATGACGGTGATTTCCGGGATGAGCGGCGGCGGCATTTACGACGCTGGCGGCGACGTGATCGGCATCACGGTTGGCGCGTTCGATCCGCATGGGCAGCAAGGACAGACGGCGCAGGGCGGCATGGGGTTTGCGGTGCCGAGTAGTGTTGTCTGTTCGCTGCTGGGGAGGGGTGCGTGATGGGATGGCTGGCGATCATCGTCATAACGACGAACATTGGCGGCGTTCAGTACATGGAGCGCATTCCAGCTGCCACGCAGGCCGATTGCGAAATGGCCGTGACGCACTATGTCGACGGCTACAGCGCGGCACCAGCGAAGTACTATTACGAATGCGTCGACATTGGCTCGATTGTTAGGGGCGGCAAATGACCCTCACCAAGCGCCTCTTCATCGCAAATTTTGCCGGCGCCTGCCTTGTGGTTTGGGCTTGGTTCCTCGGCTACGTCGGCTTTGTCTACAGCCACGACATCAGCCGTATTAGCTACGTCATCACTGCGCTTTTTGCGGCAAGCATCGCCGCAATCTTCTTAGGTAAGACAAGCCACATCGAACGCGCAGAGGTGTGGCTTGTGACGCTTGGCCTTATCGGCAATGTAGTTGGATTCATCATCGCCCTACAGCACATCGACACCGGCTCGCTAGGCAGCGCAGAGGGCGTTCAGAAGGTTGCGGCTAGTCTGCTTGCCGGAATGGGCGTGGCGTTCTGTTCGACGCTTGTAGGCGCAGTTGCAGCACTGTGGATTAGCGTCAACGGGTGGGTTGTGGGAGCGGGCAAATGACCTGGCTCGCTGTGGCTTTAATCATTATGACGGTCGCGCTTACGTGGGGCCTCGCAAGGATTTTGCTGTTCCCGGAGCGGTACAAATGACCCCCATCCTCGTGCGCGACCTGCTCATGAACATGCTGTTGGGGCTTACCGCTCTGGTAGTGCTTGTTCTTGCGCAGATAAATCCTGTTGCCAAGGAGGCGGACAGCGCCAAGCCGCCAGGCCAGATGATGGTGTGCGCATCCTGGCTGGGCCACGACGATATCGACCTCTGGTTTCGGCCTGCCGGTCAGGAGAAGGCGACAGGATACTCGAATAAGAATGGCGGCGTGGCCGACCTGCTGCTGGATGACCTCGGCACGGAGAACATACCGCACGTCGAGTGCCAGTTCGCTAGCAGCCTGCCTGACGGCCAATGGGTTATCAACCTACACGGCTATTCTGTGCCAGACGACAAGGTGGCGGTTCACGTAATTGCCCGCATGGGCGCGGTAAAGCTTGTTGATACCACCTTGGATATTCGCGGCAAGCAGGAGCGAACCGTTGTGCAGTTCCGGTTGGCGGGCGGCAATGTGGTGCCGGATAGCGCGAACGGTGTTTTCGTTCCTTTGAGGAGTGCGGGGAAATGACCCAATTCGCATGGGCGGGCGTCGCCTTCGTGGCGTTCCTTATTCTGGCGGGTGGCTTTGCGGCTGCGGGGCTTTGGTACATGGGCGAAGTGGAGGAAGTGGGATGCTAATAATTCTCGTTGCGCCAATATGGGCGGCAATCTTGTCGCTGATGTACGTTTGGGGACTCGACCCACATGGGGCCGTTATGGAGACCGGATACGTTGTTGCCGGCATAACATCGTTCTTCGCGCTGGTCTTTTCGGGGGGCGCATGACCGCCGCAGTCCCCACCACCTGGCTCCTGCTCAGCCTAGCCCTCGCGGCCTACGCATGGTTTGCGTACCGCACGCCATACGTACTGCCCGCGCTCGCAGCCGCAGCCGCACTATGCATGTGGGTGCCCACCGGCACGCCGCGCTACACAGCGCCGCCGCAGGGGCACTACACGGTACTGGGCGCCAAGATTGTGGTCGACCAGTACATTGACGCGCTCTTGGACGACGGTACGCAGGCCATGCTGTACCGCCTGCCGTACAGCACTGCACAGGCTAACGCGCTGCAAGCCGCGATGGACGGCGGCAACGGCGTGCGCGCCGAAGTGGGTGAGGGTGGTGGCGTTGCTTATGACGGCGAGCCACCCGTGACGGGCGACGAGTCGAAGGCGCCGGAAGCGCCGTCTTTGAATGTTGGAGGGTGAGATGTGGAACTGGCTAAAGGATGTGCTTGGCATCAATCGGTATGTCGTCGCGTGGAATTTCACGTTTCCGAATGGCCATAAATACGTGAGCCGTGACGCGCGCACCAACACAAAGCGAGGTGCGCAGTACGTTGCCCGTGGGATGAATCGCGATTACGGCGCGGGCTCGCATTGGGTCGAGCGTGCCTAGCATCAAACCCGGCGACTACATCCGCCTACCACACTGGTCGCATTGCTGGCCTGTTGCCATGGTCACCAGCAAGAGGGTTTGGCTAGCCGACGCCGAAGGCGACACTTGGTCTTACGGCACCGCATTGAACTGGCAATTGGAGAGAGACGATGAGCGAGACAAAAGACAGAGGCGGTTGGATTGAATGGAACGGCGGCGAGTGTCCGGTGGACGGCATGGTCGAATTTCGATGCAGGGATGGCTACTCGGATACGGCAGACGCGTTGCAGTTGGCGACTAGCCAAGGCTGTGATTGGTGGAGCCATACTCAAGAGCGTGCGTCGTGGAATTGCACAGGCGATTGCCGGGACGACGACATCATCGCCTACCGCATCGCAGGAGCATAACCATTGCCCACACCTCCCACACCTAATGAAACGCTGCTTGCCACACACGCAGCGTACATCGCCAACGACAAGAACCAGAGCCGCACAGCGTCCGCGCTAGGCGTCAGCCGCGAGACCGTGCAGCGGCGCGTGCGGCAAGCAGCAGAGCGGGGGTTGGCGGGCACGGAGCCGGTTCTTGAGGGCTATGCCATCAAGTCTATCTCTAGCAAGCTTGCGGACGGAGCGTGGATCAAACAGGTAAAGGAACACGGCGAAGACTATGCCGTTCCAGAAGGCCACAGCGTCAAGGGCGAGTCTGCCCTGGTTGATGCGGAAGGCCGCGTCATTCAGAAATGGGTGAAGACGCGCAACGAGTACAGCGCCGCGGACGTGGCGGAAATCCTCCAGGCGGCATTCAAGGATTACACCTCGCCGCTGTCGCCAATCGACGCGCCTTCCGTTTCTGACGCCGATCTATTGACCCTTGTGCCGTGCAATGACTGGCACATCAACCTTTTGACGTGGGCGCGAGAGACCGGGATTAATTGGGATCTCGACATTGCCGAAGTCGTCATCGGTCGCGGCATTGAAGACGCTATCGATCGCAGCCCGCCATCCGGCATCGGTATTGTTCTTGGTGGCGGAGACCTCCTGCACGCCGACACGAACGAAGCCCGCACGTCGCGGTCGAACAACGTTCTCGATACTGACGGCCGACACCAGAAGGGCCTTGAGGTCGCTGGCCGCTTGATGGTGCGCACGATTGATGCTGCGCTCCGCAAGAATGGTCGCGTGATTGTTCGAATCCTACAGGGCAACCACGATGAGCAGACGTCTGTGGCGATCGGATATTTTCTGCTTGCCTGGTATCGCAGCGAGCCGCGTGTCTTCGTGGATGTCGATGCTTCGCTGTTCTTCTGGCATCGCTTCGGCAAAGTCATGCTTGGCGCAACGCACGGTCATACCGTGAAGCTCAAGGATATGGCGTCCATCATGGCTCACAGGCGGGCAGAGGATTGGGGCGCAACGAAGTTCCGGTATGTCCACGGGTTCCATATCCACCACCAGTCCAAATACGCCACAGAGGGCGGTGGCGTGATTATGGAATCGCATCAAGCGCCCATCCCGCAGGATGCCTGGCACTTCGGCGCTGGCTTCCTGTCGGGCCGATCCGTGCAGACGATCACGTACCACCGCGACTTCGGCGAAGTGTCGCGCGTGCGCGTGGCAATTCTCGATGCCGCGAATGACAACGAGCCAAGTGAGGTGCGCAATGTCGCTTAATTTGGACTCCGTCGCGCGCCGCTACGTCGAGCACGACACGCTGCCGCAGGAGACGTTTGGGATTCTGGAGGTTGGTCTTGATCTCGGCGCACCGGAAGGTGACAGGATCGCATATTGGTCGCCTCCCGCCAACGACAACTTGCGCCAGGTTGCGCCTACGGCGGCAACGGAGCGCAAGCGGGATTGGAACGAAGGTCTGCCTCGCCGCGGCGACTTCATGCAGACCTACTCGGCCCGCCAGTTTTGGCCGCTGGATGCGAGGCCAGAGGAAGTTCATATCGAGGACATCGCGCATTCGCTTTCCTTGCAGTGCCGGTACGCTGGCCACTGCAAGCGGTTCTATAGCGTAGCCGAACATTCGGTACTGATCGCCAACTGGATCTGGTGGCACGGCTCTGCATCCGACGCGCTGTGCGGCCTGCTGCACGATGCGACCGAGGCGTACCTTGTCGACATGCCGCGTCCCGTAAAACGCAGCATGCACGAATACCGACTGCATGAGGCTGCGCTGTGGAGGGTGATCGCCGGGCGCTACGGCTTGCCGGAAGTCATGCCAGCCATCGTGCACGAGGCTGACAACCGCATCATCGCGGACGAGCTTGTCAACATGGCGCCTATGGCCTGGCACACCAAGCACGACGATCCCTTGGACGTCGAACTGCAATTCTGGACACCAGAGCAGGCCGAGGCGGCTTTTCTTGAGACGTTTGTACGGCTGAAAGAAAGGGTGGCGGGGGCGAAAAAGCAGTGGAGCAAGCGCGGCAATTTGTGGCGCCATCAAGTCGCCATGGCTAAGGCTGCCAGTGGCCTGGATTTACGTGGCATTGGCATTGGTGGTCTTCGGCGTCCTGTTTGTAGCCGCCATGGTTGTTGGGGCCTGCGTAGGTGTGCGGGAAGCATTCAGCGACTACCGCGATGAGCTAAACGGCCTTGGTCGCGACATGTGGCGAGCCGCCACGACGTGGAGGACGGCATGAACACCTTCTATGTCGGTCAGCAGGTCGTCTGCATTGACGACAAGTTCGATCGCGTGACCATCCCGCAGGGCGTCGCGGAAGGCCAAGTCTACACACTTAGGTGGGTCGGACCATTCACGTCCTACGCTGACGGCGAATTCATCGGCGTTCGCCTTGAAGGAGTGGAGCGCGGCGTGTGTCCGACCTACGGAACGGATGACCCGCCGTTTCATTCGCGCCGCTTTCGGCCGCTGGTCAAGGATCCGCTGGCGATCTTCAGGCGCATCGCCTTGGATCCGGATTACCGCATTGACGCACCAGAAGGTCCGCTGCATCCGGACGGGCCGTTGCCGGAAGAAAGAAAGGTTAAGGAGGAGGTGGAGTGATGCGAGGAATTTGGTTTGGGTTGACGACCGCTTCGTTCGTGGCCGCCACGTACATTAATGCGGGGTCGACATCCGCTCTTGCCGTCTTCGGAGTCGCTTGCGCCTTCGGGCTACTCTACGAGGTAGTCAACTCATGACCGCCCTAGCTTTCGACCCATGGGGCGGCCACGAGCTTGCCGCCAACGACAATCGGCCTGGCCGTCCTCTGCTAATGGGGCTGACTGGCAAGCGCAACGTAGGCAAAAGCACAGTCGCCAAGCTGCTCAAGGACGAGTTTGGCTTCGTGCCGGTCCATGCTTTTGCGTCTGGCAAGGAGGCTGCGCGTGAATGGTTTATTGCTATCGGCATTGATGCAGAGACGGCATGGGAAATGGTTTATGGCGACCTGAAGGACGAGCCTAGCGACGACTTGCCGGGAGGCGTGGCGCCGCGGTTCTTCCTTGAGAAGTTTGGCCACTTCATGGGCGCGACGATGGGTGTGGCCTGGACCTTAGGCCTCGAGATTGCAATCGTGCGCAAGCGCAACCCGCGCGCGGCCATCGTCGTGGAGTCGCTCGTATACGAGGCCGGCTGGTTTAAGGCGCAGGGCGGGCGTGTGGTGCGTTTGGAGCGTCCGGAGCACAATGGACCGGCCGGAGTGGAAAGCGACGCCGTGCAGGCGCTTGTGGCGGCCGACGCTACCATTTCGGCGCGCACGGTGGAAGACTTGGAGCGGCAAGCCAGGACGATGGTGCAGCAGATGGTTGGCGGACATTAGCGCAGCCGCAGAAAAGACTTCACTATTCCCCGACACTAGGTGTACAAAGCATTCGTCAACAGGCAGGGAAATGGCTCAATGAAACATCTGATACGGATAATTGTATGCATGTCTTTCTTGGCTACACCGTTCGGCGCAGCATACGCCAGTTGCGGATATAAGAGCGACGGACAATATCATTGCGGTGAAAACTGCGGATACAAAAGCGACGGCGAGTATCACTGCGAATAGGCAGTCGCTAGAATGACGTGCATCTGACATGCGCCACAGTAGCCCGCCCTCGCAAGAAGGCGGGCTTTTATGCGTTAGATGGTTTTGACAAAAACAACCTGGCTGTTGTCGTCTAAAACTTCTGCGGCGGTTACGCCAAGACTGTTCACCCTGATTGTGAAATAGTCGTTGACGTGCTTCTTAGCCGCCTCCACATCGTTGAATGGCACCTTAGTTGGATCGCCAGTCTTCATGTACCAAACGACAGCCGCGGCCATTAGACCACACCAGCCTTCCGCGCGGCCTTGGACGGCACATACTCGCCAGTCTTCGGATCCTTGCGCCTCCTAAAGCGCTTCTCACCGGCTGGCGCCTTGCGTGGTGCCCTCGGCACTAAGCTCTCCGCGGTCGGTGCGCGCAGGATCATGCCGGGCGCGAACGTTCCATCCCCACGGCTAAAGCCCTGCGTGACGCGCTCTGGCAGCAGTCCGTGCTCGTGTAAGAACTTCACGCCGGCCACGATAGCCTCAACGTGGTCGGCCGCCTGAGACGCAATAGCCTCCATGGCGGCTACGTCGGCTTGCCGCTTCTTTTCGGCCTGCGCCATAGCAATTTCATCCGCAAGGCGTTGGAGCTCTGCGTCTGTTTTCGTCAATAGTTCTGGTCGGATTTTGTCGATAGTGGCGGCCATGCATCATACCCTCGTGGATGCATGGCCTATACGCTAGCGGCTGGCGGGCCGCAAGCGCTTACCGCTTAGTGCCAGGGCAAAGCCCTGCCATTGCCAGTAGGCATATCGTGCAGTCTTTTTCGCCCGGTACGACGTCCCTCAACGCGGATCCTTCGATGGTCTGATCTTTCCACGGTCCATGCTTGCTGTACGGCCTGACGCGGTACGCCTCCCCCTCGGGACGTTTGCATCTTGCCACCACGAGCGCGGGTAGGATGTACTCATTACCCGTTACGCACTGCCCTATACTGAACTTCCACCTCGCCACGATTGGTTCCGTAACGCGAGGCAATGTCATGTCGTTCATTTCCCAAACCCACTTTCTTTTAGTTTGACGGTCCCTTTCTTTTTTGGCGCAGAGCGCTCAATCCGCATCTCAATGCTTGGTCGACATGCCGTCGTGTCTCGCGGCAAGCCGGGAGTTCATAACTCGTTGGAAACGAGCCGGAGGCTTTTAGCCGAAGCCTGTACATAGCGCACCGCTCCCGGCCGAAGCCAGGTTGTGCGGTGCCGCCAGGCATGGCGCACGTTTCGGTGCTGTTGCACCTATTCCAATCCGGGTTATGAAGCCCGCAGGCACATTGTGATATTTGCTTAACGCAAGCAAGTGCTAATTGGTCCGACCAGAAGATTTTTCACTCAATGTTGCAGGCTGTACATGATGCGTGAGCATATGGTGAACGATTGCTTACGCTTTGCAGTCTGCTGTGCGTCAGCGAGGCAATTTGCCAGCGACGTAAACGCGATTGTGATGCCGGTTGCCGCACTTCGTGCATCTCGTTTGCTTGGTCGCGAACCGAACGTAAACTTCTCCCGACCGCCGCTGGAGGCGGGTGCGGTCAGTTGGCGCTTCATGGCCGCAGCATGCGCAGCGCACACCGAGTACCCACCACTCCGGTATGTCATCGAAGCGGATTTCCCAATAGGATTTGTTATAGACGATCTCTGTGAGTTCCATGTCGGGCATGGTAGCAGACCTAGGATGAAATTCCTAGTCCTTCGTGAGCTTTTCAACCGTGGCAATGATCGCCCTCGCCAACGCCTCCGCCTCATGGATCGGCTCTGGACCGTAAAGCCTAAGCACAGCTTCCTCGCTGGGAAGCACACCGGGCGGGCATGTTTGCTCGATTGCCATGCGGATGAGCGCGAGCGCCGCTCGGCAGTCGTTTACTTCCATTGTCGCCATAAACCAATCTCACATTAATTTTTGCTAAAATACCATGGAACAAAACAGCACCGCGCGGCTTGAGTCGCGCCGTTGGAGTTTGTGCATGCGTAAAGTTCCTGCCGGTAATCGGCTGAAGTTCATCCCTCCACAATTGCCGCGCCTGGTCGAAGAGCCGCCCGTCAGCGACGATTGGATCCACGAGATCAAATATGATGGCTACCGCACGCAGGTCATCATCGATTGGGACGGCGCCCGAGCTTACACCAAAACCGGGATTGATTGGACGTCCCGATACTGGCCCATTGTATCTGCTGCAGAAGCGCTCGGCGCTCGGTCAGCCATCATTGATGGTGAGGTCATCGCGCCAACCGCCAACGGCGCACCGGACTTTCATGCGCTGAGATCGGCAATGACGTGGAATGCCGAACGGCTGGCGTTCGTGGCGTTCGACCTGCTGCACCTTGACGGGCAGGACTTGCGCCCGCTTCCTGTGGTCGAGCGTCGCGCTATGCTTTGGGATTTGGTAAAGCCTGCCGATGGGGTTATCCAGTTCAGCCAGCATGTCGAGGGTGGCGGAGCAGAGTTCTATAAGGCGGTGGAAAAGATGGGCCTTGAGGGCATGGTCTCCAAGCGTCGCGGTGCGCCGTACCGTAGCGGCGCGTCGGACGCATGGCTGAAGATCAAGTGCTATGAGTTTTCGAAAATGGACCTGCTCGGCGTAAAGCGCGAGCCAGGCAAGCCGGCAATGGCGCTTATGGGACAGGGCGGCAAGTATGCAGGCTCGGCGTTCATCACCTTGCCAAAGGATATCCGCGAGCGACTTTGGAAGCGCGTACAAGCTGGCAGGGAGGCTCCTGTGGGCGTGCCGGTCACTGCGGGCGTGGAATGGCTGAAGCCTGGCATTAAGGCGCGCGTAAAGCACCTGCGCGGCGAGGCCAAGCTACGGCATGCCTCGGTGAAGGGGATTGTGGAGGATTAGGGGCGTTCGGGGGAGACGGGAATGTCGTCGCTGTCGTCTGACTGTGTGATAAGCGCATCGAACGCCGCTCTCCATATGGCGCGAATGTCGGTAATGTCTTCCACGTCTTCCGCCGCAGATACGGCCAAGTCCTGACCGCCACGAAGGCGCAGCAGTTCCACCACCGCACGCGCCGCGCCCATGTAGTTCGCCCACATAGCGTCCGTGCCGTGGCGCGCCTTGGCGATCGTGCGAGCTAGGGATTCTAGGGTCATTTCTTTGGCTTCTTGAGCAGGTGGTCGGCTTTGTCGATTTTCGCCTTTAGTTCCTTCATTTCGGCGCGCCCAGCCATTAGCGCCGTCTCGTCTTTGTATGCCCTGTGGTCAGCGCGCGCCTTTTTGAGTGCAAGGCGTTCATCGCGCATTTTGTCTGCGTCACGTTCAATGCGCTCGCACAGTTCAACATACTTTCTGCGGATCCAGTCAAACATCATTCCCCTCCTTTTCGCGCCAGCGCAAGCGCGGCGTCCGCCTGTTGCTCAACTGCGTGCGAAACATTGGCATGCCGTCGCATGGCCTTCAACGCAGCCACGAGCGCGTCGATGACATCTGCGGCGCGCCGTTCGCGCTCGGTTGGGATTATGGTATCGCGATATGCGACGCCGCTATCAGAACGCATCGCCACATAGTGATTTTTCCGCAAGTCGTCGGTTAGTTCGGTCACTTCTCCCCCTCCATCATCATTGCCACATCCGGCCCGTAGCGCTCTATGTAGGCGAGCAGGCGGGCGAGGGGTTGGCTAACTATTCCTGTCTTCTCAGCCTTATACCAACCGGCCCGCGTGACGCCTACCAGTTGCGCCATGGCGGCAACGGATAGGCCAAGCCTAGCGCGGTGGGCTGCTGGGGTCATGCGGCCTTCGCCCGTAACTCGCGCTCGCGCTTGGCCGCAAAGTTAGAAAACCCAAGGTGCAAAGTTGAAACCAGTTTGTGCAATGTGTCTGGATCCTCGCACATCTCAATCACGCAATGAAGTTCGGAGAGGATTCCCCGAACTTGGTTATCGTTGAAGCGCGATATCCAGAAATCATTATGCCGCACGTCGAACCACCTCTGCATCGTTGTTGGCGATGAGTTCGCGGACGATAGTCAGTTCGTCGCCCTTGGCAAAACCAGCCGCAATGAAGAGATACAGGTTGGAAAGCTTCGGGTCGTTTACGTTGGCCTTAGCTGCTTCGATTGCGCCCTGGTAAGTCATGTCAGTCATCTCCGTTTCGATGACCTATATATATGCCAACTCAGTTTACATGTCAACTCAGTTTACAAAGTTTTTGCGCCTTCCCCCCCCC
>NZ_JAIUIH010000008.1:0-286853 GCF_020165515.1 Mesorhizobium sp. BR1-1-13 | reverse complement strand
CTGCGACCGGCGGCAACGGCATCTTCGCGCGGTCTGCCGGCGGCGCCGTCACGGTGACCGCGGGCGACGTGACGTCCACCGGCAACACCGCCATCATCGCCCGACAGACCAAGGCATCTGGTGCAGGCGCGATCGACGTGACCGTGGGCAACGTCTCGGGCACGACCGGCATCGAGGCGACCAACAGCGGCACGGGCGCGATCGCCGTCACCGCCAATGGCACGGTCGAGGGTGACATTGCCGCGATTTCGGCGCAATCGAACAGCGGCCATGCAATCGGGATCACCCTTTCCGGCGCGACGCGAAACAGTGCGCAAACGGCTGCGGCGCTGGCCATCGCTAGCTCTGGTGGCGCCACGACAGTCACCAATGGCGGTGCGCTGACCGGCCGGGTGGAGCTTGGTGATTACGCTGACCTGTTGATCAACAACGCCACCTGGACGACGGGCGGGACCAACCTGTTCGGCGCCGGCATCGACAGAGTCACGAATGCAGCCGCGGCCTCTCTCATTACCGCCAGCAATGGCGCGACGATCGAGACAACCACCTTCAATGGACTCGAGTTGTTGTCGAATGCCGGACGGCTCACCATGCAGGACGGCGGCGCGGGCGACCGCACCCTGGTTTCGGGCAATGTGACTCTGGCGGCCGGCTCGACCTATGCCATCGACATCAACGCGGCTCAGTCAGATCTGCTTCATGTCACCGGCGTCGCCGATATCACCGGCTCGACGCTCTCGGTCAACATGCAGGGCGGCCTATTGTCCGGTGCCCGCTACACGGTGCTGACCGCCGATGGCGGGCTGACTGGCGCGTTCGCCGATGTGACGGGGACCGCGTTCCTGTCGGTGACGGAAGCCTATGACTCTAACAATGCCTATCTCGATGTGGTGCAGGCAAAGTCCTTCCCCTCGGTCGGCTTGACGCCAAACCAGATCGCCACCGGCGGCGGTGCCGAGAGCCTGGGGGCGGGCAATCCACTCTATGATGCCATCGTGGTGCTGCCGACGGCTGCAGCTGCCCAGGACGCCTTCGACCAGCTTTCCGGCGAAATCCATGCCTCGGCCAAGGGCATGCTGCTTGAAGACAGCCGCTTCGTCCGCGACGCCGCCAGCAATCGCATTGCTGCCGCCTTTGGCGATGGCGGCGCGGCGGCGCTGCCGGTCATGGCCTATGGCGAGGGTGGACCGGAAATGGTGGCGGCCGATACCGACCGCTTCGCCGTCTGGGGCCAGGTGTTCGGTTCGTGGAGCAACACCGACAGCGACGGCAATGCCGCCGCCTTCGATCGCTCGACCGGCGGCCTGCTGGCCGGCGCCGATACTTTGGTCGGCGGCTGGCGTGTCGGCCTCATCGGCGGCTACGGCCATTCCTCCTTCGATGCCGACGACCGCGATTCATCGGGCAAGGGTGACAGCTATCATCTCGGTCTCTATGGCGGCACCAACTGGGGCGCCATCGCTTTCCGCAGCGGCGCGGCTTATAGCTGGAGCAGCATCTCGACCAGGCGCTCGGTTGCTTTCAACGGCTTTGCCGATCAACTGTCGGCCGACTACGATGCCGGCACCGCGCAAGTGTTCGGCGAACTCGCTTACAAGGCTGATGCCGGCGGCAGCTTCCACTTCGAGCCCTTCGCCAACCTCGCCTATGTCAGCGTGCACACCGACGGCTTCACCGAAACGGGTGGTGCCGCGGCGTTGACCAGCGCCAGCACAAGAACCGACGCCACCTTCACCACGCTCGGCCTTCGCGGCGCCACCGACGTCGCGCTTGGCGGCATCGATGCCACCGCTCGCGGCATGCTCGGCTGGCGCCACGCCTTCGGCGATGCCACGCCGACTTCCGCCTTCGCCTTCGCCGGCGGCGATCAATTCACCATCGCCGGCGTGCCGATCGCTCGGGATGCCGCGGTGATCGAGGCCGGCCTCGATCTCAACATGTCGGCCAATGCGACGCTCGGCCTGTCCTATACCGGCCAGTTCGGCAGTGGCACGGTCGACCAGGGCGCGAAGGTCGATCTGGGCGTAAAGTTCTGAACGACGATGGCGAACCGGCTTTGCGGTATGAACCTGCTCGTTGATCCGCCCTACTCCGGCGACGGCACCGGCGGCTTCGAGGTCAACGCGGTTCCGGCGGCCGCGACGATGACGGCGGCGATGCCGGCCAGTTGCGGCGCGGTCAGGCTCTCATGCAGGAACAGGAAGCCGGCCAGCGCGCCGAGCCCTGGCTCCAGGCAGGTCAGCGTGCCGTAGATGCGGGCCGGCATCCGGGTCAGCGCCACCATCTCCAGAAAGAACGGCAGCGCGCTCGAGAACAGGCCGACGAGCAAGGCACTGACCAGGATCGACGGCGCGAGCAGGCCCGCTCCCGCCTGCGCCACGCCGAAAGGCAGCACCAGCACGGCGGCGATCGCCATGCCGTAGGCGGTGGTGCGGGTGCCGAGCTCCGCGCCCGCCTTCTGCGCCAGCACGATGTAGAGCGCCCAGAAGCCGCCGGCCGCCAGCGCCAGCATCACCCCGGTCGGATCGAGCGGCTGGAGCGAACGGATGAAGGGCGACAACAGCACGATGCCGGCCAGCGCCAGCGCGATCCAGGCAAAATCGCTGGCGCGCCGCGAGGTCAGCGTCGCCACCAGCAGCGGTCCCGAAAACTCCAGCGCCACCGCGACGCCGAGCGGTATCGTGGCGAGCGCGGCGTAGAACAGGAGATTGAGCGCGCACAGCGTCACGCCATAGGCGACCAGCCACGGCATGGTGGCGCGCGAAGGCCGCATCTGCCAGGGCCGCAGCACGGCGATCAGCATCAGCGCGCCGACGACCAGCCTCAGCGTCGTCGTGCCCTGCGCGCCGATCACCGGAAACAGGCTCTTGGCGAAAGTAGCGCCGATCTGGATCGACACCATGGCGCCCAGCAGCGCCATCACGGGCAAAGGCGCCGCTTCACGACCGACAACCGGCGTCGATGTCACTTGATCCCGTCCTCCGTGCGCCATCAGGCAACGCTGCGTCATGGGAGATAGGGCGAACCGGCCCGTCCGTCGTGAGGCAGGGCCGGCATCTCGATGGGGCAAGAAAAGGCCACGGACGAGCCGGCCGCCCTCAGACGCGGCCGTTGCGCGCGTTCGGCAGTCTCGTGATCGCTGTCAGGACCAGCAGCGCGGCGCCACCCAGAAATGCCATCGCCACCAGCGACCAGGCAATGCCGACATGGACGATGGCAAAGGCCAGCGCAAAGGGCGCGACGGCCGAGACGAGCAGCCGGGCCGATGTGACGCGCCCCTGCAGCCGGCCATAGTCCGCACTGCCGAACAATGTCAGCGGCAGGGCGCCGATGACGATGCTGAAAAGCCCGTTGCCCATGCCGAACACGACGGCGAAAACCATCGCGCCCGCGACGGAAGGCGCCGTGCAGTTCAGCACGACGACCCCGCTCGTCATCAGGCCGGCCGAGATGATGGCCAGCGTCAATGACGGCAGGTTGACGCCGAAGATCATGTTGATGAAGCGGCTCAACACCTGTGAGGGCCCGAACAGCGTTCCGACGATGGCGGCGGTCGCCCCCAAGCCAAGTCCGGAAAGCAGCGGCACCATATGCACCAGGACAGCGGCGCCAAGCAGGTTCTGCAGCGAAAAGGTGATGACCATCAGCGCGAAGCCGAGCGGCCGCGCCGAGGCCGGAAGCGATCCCTGGACATGCCGTGGCGGCTCGGTCGCCGAGCGCCTGCTCTTGGCCAGCCCATGCGAGAGCCAGGCGTGCAGCGGCAGGCAGACGAGCAGGTTCAGCCCCGCGAAGACGAGATAGACGCTCCGCCATGACATCTGTGCGTGCAGGGCCGAGGTGATCGGCCAGAACACGGTCGATGCGAAGCCGGCAATGAGGGTGAGATAAGTGATGCTGCGTTGCGCCGCGCGCGGCCTTATCTGCACAAGCAGCGCGAAAGCGGCGCCGTACTGGACCAGGTTCGATGCCACTTCCAGCACGATCAGCGCCGCCACGAAGGCCCCGGCCGCCGGCGCGTAGGCACAGGCGGCGAGCGCAGCCGCGGCAAGGATCGAGCCGGCGGTCATGATCTTGCCGGCGCCGAAGCGGTCGATCCAGTTTCCGAGCCAGGGTGCCGTCAGGCCGCCAACCAGCAGAGCCGCCGAGAGCGCGCCGAAAATCCATTCGGTCGGCCAGTCCAGATCCCTGGCCATATCGGCGGCGAGAATGCTGAAACTGTAGTACAGCGTGCCGTAGCCGACGATCTGGGTTACGCCGAGGGCGGCAATGGCGGCCAGCGGCGAGCGCTCCGGGACGTCGAGATCGGAAAGGCTTCGATCACTTGATGCCACGGTCATTGATCACCACCTCGCCGTCTTCCTTGGTGAAGCGGGCCACCGGATGGTCGAGCAGATCGAGCACGAGCTCGGACGGACGGCACAGCCGCGTGCCCTTGGGCGTCTCGACGATCGGCCGGTTGATCAGGATCGGATGCCTCAGCATGGCGTCGATCAGCTGTTCATCGGTCCATTTGGCGTCACCCAGGCCGAGTTCGGCATAGGGCGTACCCTTTTCGCGCAGCAGGGCGCGCGCGGGAATTCCCATGGCGGCGATCAGCTGGCGCAAGCGGTCCCGGCCGGGCGGATGTTTCAGATACTCGATGATGGCAGGCTTCTCGCCGCTCGCCTGGATCATGGCTAGCGTGTTGCGCGAGGTGCCGCAGTCGGGATTGTGGTAGATCGTGACGGTCATGGCTTGGTCTCGACGGCAAGAAGTTGGATTTCGGATCGCCCCTTCGGCGCCGGGATGATCGCCGAGGCTGTCGGCGCGACGATCACTGAACCGGTCCCTTCACATCGGCGGGGCAGCAGCCAGCGGCCAACGCCGAAGCGCGGATCTCCAGCCGGCCGGAGCAGCAATCCTCCATCAGGAAACGGATGAGGCCGCTCAACGCGTCATATTCGGCGCTGTAGACCATGGAGCGCGAATCGCGCCGCACGCTGATCAGCCCTGCCCGCTCAAGCTCCTTCAGGTGGAAGCTCACATTCGAGGCCGAGACCTCGACTTTTTCGGCGATGGCGCCGGCGGCAATGCCGTCCGGACCGGCAATCACCAGATGCCGCAGGATGCGCAGGCGCGTTTCTTGCGAAAGGGCCGCAAAGGCGGAAAGGGCTTGACGTTCATTCATCTTTCAATAATCCTAAAAATGTTGAAACAAGAATTACCGCACATGCTCGTTTCTGACAATCGCGAATTTGAACCCGCCGACGTCGTTGATCCCGACGACATCACCATCGCTGGCTTGCTGGAGTTTCTGGCGGGCTACGAGGACCGGCCGCTGGTGTTCTTCTACGACGGCCGGCCGGTGCGGCGTGGCTACCACGTCACCGAAGTGAAGGCCGGCCAGTTCGCTGCGCTGGACTGCGGTGCAAACCCGGAATCCTGGGCCGAGATCTTCGTGCAGCTCTGGGACGTCGAGGAGGACCGCACGCATATGCCGGCTGGGAAATTCTCGGCGATCATCCGCAAGGTGACGGAGCATGTCGGCCTCGACCATTCCGCCAAGCTCACTTTCGAAGTCAGCGACGGCGTGCGCCCGATGCAGCTCTACCGCGCCGCGCCCCCCCGGCTCGCCGGTGATGCGGTGCATGTCGAGCTTTCACCACGGCCGGCAAGCTGCAAGCCGCGTGACCGCTGGTTGGAGGAAGAGAGGAAAGCCAAGGCCTGTTGCGGATCTTCGGCCGGACCGCAACCTTGCTGCGGCTAAGCAATTACAGGAAAATGTGTATGGTTTTCCCAGGAAAAGCGCGTAGCGCTTTCCCTTGGGAATTGCGTCAAATCAAAGAGTTAGAGCGGTTCGCCGTTTCCGTGAAACGGTGAACTGATCTAGCGTTTCGCAGCCAAGCAGATCGCTTGGCGCCGTCTTGACTGCCAAGACGGCTTTCCGTTCTTTCAGTTCAGCGATTTGCGCGGCAGCGCGGCGCGGGGTGGCGTTGCTCGAGTTCCTCCGCTGCAAGGCAGCGAGCGCGGAACGCTGCCAACAGCGGGACCTGAGGCCATGTCGGGCGAAATGAGCTACGGCGTGGCGCGGAGATTCCTGCGGATGCGCCGCCTGCCCGTTCCACGGGCTTTCTCCGCCACCACGGCCGCGATGTCGACCACGTCGGCCTCGCGCGATCTGCCGTTGGTGGCCTTGTGGAGCCGCTCGTAAGGCAGCAATTCCTTGATCCGCGCATTGAGCGACACGATTTCAGCTTTGAGGTCCTCGCATTCCTGCCTCTGGACATCCAGCTGTATCTGTTCCGATGCTTGTTGCAGCGCGAGCTGCGAAAGATTGGCGTTCGCTTTCGAAAGGCTCGTCTTGTCGTTTTCGTTCTCGTCGGTGAGCGAGGACAACTTTTGATCGGCGATTTTCTTCTCGGCCAGGGTGTCGTTCAAGTCGGTCTTGAGCCTGGCGATCTCGGCTGCGGCCTCGCTGTTCTCGTGCGAGGCCCGCTCCAGCCGTGATTGCAGGTCCTGGATCTCGGAACGCAATCCGCGCATCTCCGTCTGGCTGCGCGCGAGTTCAGCTTGTCTGTCGCTTTCCATCATGCTGGCCGCTTCGGTCATTTCCGATAGCTTTGCCTGGGCAGTCTCGAGTGACTTCTGGAGCCGCATCTCCTCCTTCTCGCTCTTGCCGAGCGCGGCCAGCAGTTCGGCAAGCCGCGCTGCTTCGCTGGCATGGATCGTCGAGAGCTCGTCGAGCCTGTGGCGCGTCTGGGTTTCCCGCTTCAGCGCCTTGTCGAGCTCGATCGACAGGCTGACATGTTTTTCCCGCAGCATCTTGCTCTCGCGCAGGCGCCTGTTGGCCTCGACCGCCCTGGCCGTCAGCCGCTTGGCGATGTCGCCGAACTCCGCGTCGCGTTTTGCGCTCGCATTGGCCGTCTCGGCAAGTTCCAGCCTGGCCGCTGCGAGCGCTGCGCGAAGCGCCTCCCTGTCCTGGACCAGGCTTGTCTCGCGCTGTTGCAGCAATTCGCAGGCGCTTTCACGCTCGCGCAGCTTTCTTGCCGTGTCGTGCAGCTTTTCCGACAGCGTTCTTTGTTCCGCGATCAGGTCGCCGTTTGCGAGTTCCAGTTCGTTGGCGCGAAGAATGTCGGTGTGGAGGATGTTGAGGAATTCGCGCGTCAAATGGTGCGAGGTCGCGATCTCCGACAGTTTGCCGTTGATCTCATCCAGATAATCCCTGGCGTCATGGAACATCCCTTCGAAGGCACTCAATGCCGCCATCCGGGTCTGGGTATGGGGCGTCAGTCGTGGCGCGGTTTCGGTGGCGTCGGCGTTGCCCGCACCGTCCGGATTATCCGCACCATCCGCATCTGCCGCATTGGCCTCGGGTGCCGAGGCCTCGGCTCCTGGCGCGGAATCCGGGATATAGCCGCTGTTTGGCGGCGCGTCATATTCGGTATCGAGGCTGGCATCCAGAGCATCCGCCAGATCGGCCTGCAGCTCCTGGAGTGCATCATCTACGTCTTCGGCACGCTTGATCAGACCCTTGAAATTCATAACGAATGCCCTTTACGCATACCCCATTCAGTATTTAATAATTGGCTAATATGTATGCTTACATCCACTGATTGCGCAGGGGAAGCCCCCCATTAGGGGGAGCGTAAAGTTGAACATTTGGGGTTGGGATGCGGCGGGCGACCAGTGCCGCGGCCGTCTTTCTGCAGAATTGACGCACCCAATCTCTGGGTGAAATCTGAATGCGGAAAATCCTGGCTCCTACTTCCCTCGTGGAAGGTAGGACCGAGGGCGCTGGCGCTGGAGGATGCTCGTCCTGGAGCGCCGCGCGCCAACTCCGCCCGCTGCTTGCAGCGACCCTCCCCTCGAGGGGAGGGTAAAAGTCAGCCCGCCATGGCCAGCGGCATGGCACTCTTGTTGGGGATCTGGATGTCGATTTCCAGCGTCGACATGGTCTCGCCGCGGTCCATCGAGATTTGCAGATAGTCCTGGTCGATCTGCACGTGCTTGGCGATGACGGCCATGATCTCCTCGCGCAGCACGGAGACGAGATCGGGCTGGCCACGGCTGCGGCGTTCGTAGGCGAGCAGCACCTGCAGCCGCTCACGCGCCACGGGCGCGCTGGAGCGCCGCTTGAAGAGGTCGAGAATGTTCATGCCGCCCTCCTTCCGAGCAGCCTGTCGAGGAAGCCCTTGCGCTCGAAGGGGACCACGACAGGCAGGTCTTCGCCTTCCAGCCGCCGCGCCGCTTCGATATAGGCCTTGGCGGCGGCGTTCAGCGGATCGCTCAGCGTCACCGGCGAACCGAGATTGGAGGCCCTGAGCACATCCTGGCTCTCCGGGATGATGCCGAGCAGCGGCACCGACAGGATTTCCAGCACGTCGTCGATTGACAGCATCTCGCCGCGAGCCGCGCGTCCGGCATCGTAACGCGTCACCAGCACGTGCTTGGCGATTTGCTCGCCCTGCTCGGCGCGCATGGTGCGGGCGTCGAGCAGACCGATAATGCGGTCGGAATCGCGCACCGACGACACTTCCGGATTGGTGACGATGACCGCCTCGTCGGCGAAGCGCATGGCGAGCTGCGCGCCGCGTTCGATGCCGGCCGGACTGTCGCAGAACACATAGTCGAACACCGAGCGCAGCTTCTCGATCACCTCGCCGACGCCTTCTTCGGTCAGCGCGTCCTTGTCGCGCGTCTGCGAGGCCGGCAGCAGGAACAGCGTGTCGACGCGCTTGTCGCGGATCAGCGCCTGCGAGAGCTTGGCCGTGCCCTGGATGACATTGACGAGGTCGAACACCACGCGCCGCTCGGCGCCCATGATCAGGTCGAGGTTGCGCAGGCCGACGTCGAAATCGACCAGCGCCACTTTCTTGCCGGTCCTGGCGACCGCGGCCCCCAATGCGGCCGTCGAGGTCGTCTTGCCGACACCTCCCTTGCCTGAGGTGACCACCACTACCTTGCCCATGAAAAAAGCCTCCGTCGCCTGATGTTGTCGTTTGTTATTGCTCCGTGCGTCGCACGGCTGTTGTTGGAACCTGCCATCATCCCACGCGAAACCGGTCCCAACCTTGCGGGCCTGAGCGTCCCGCCCGCGGTCGTACAAGACGAGAACTGTTCCGGCGTTTTCATCCCGGCGCCCTAGTTCAGCGGCACGACGCGCAGCACGCCGTCTTCGAGGAAGGCTTGCACCGGCTTGCCGCGCGAGGCGCCTTCCATGTCCTCCGCCGTGGTGTACCAGCCGTCGATGGCGAGCAGTTCGGCCTCGTTCCTGCGGCAGAAAATGCGCGCCGAAATATTGCCTTCCGAGCCCGCAATGGCGCGGCCGCGCAGCGTGCCGTAGACATGGATCGAGCCCGCCGCGATGATCTCGGAACCGGAAGCGACCGATCCAAGCACGATGACATCGCCATGCGGATGAAAGATCGACTGGCCCGAGCGAAGCGGCGACTTGACCATCAGCGTGCCGGCCGGCACCGCCGCGTCCGCCGCGCCGGCTTCCTGTTCTGCCTTGACCGCCTTGGCCGCCTTGACCTTTCCAACCTCGGCCTTGCCCTCGTCGGGCTTGCCCGTTTCCATGCCGCGTTCCGAAGACACCGCTTCCATCTTGCCGGCCTCTTCCGCCACGCCTGCCTTGCCGTTGCGGCCGGGCTGCGCCAGCAGGCCGTCTGAAGTGGCCTCCTTGGCGCCGGTAAGCAGCGGCGGCAGCTCGGGACCGAGCGATGCGCCTTCGAGCTCGATGGCATAGACCCGGATGCCGCGCGCGCCGAGCGAGCCGACCAGCGCCGCGATGTATTCAGCCCCGGGCTTCAGCGTGTTGAGATCGAGCACCACCGGCCGTCCGGAAAAATACCCCGGCGAATTGCCGATCCAGTGATCAAGGCCCTCCAGCCACCCATCAATCGGCGCCTCCGGAGTGAGCGTGAAAGCGACGAAGGAACGGGCGCGAAAGCGAATGGATTTGGTCTCAACAGGGGCGGCAAAGGTCACGGCCAGCGAATCCTTACTCAATGGTTAAAGGGTGCCGGGGGAATGGTTAACAAATGGTTAATAAAGACGGCTGGCACCTTGGAAGCCGCCAGAAATTGGAGGGTCGGCTAACCGCCAGTTGCGGATGCCGGCTGACAACACGCGGAATGTGTTGGTAGCGCCGAAGGCTCCCGGCCCGCCTTTAGCGTCAGCAAGCGGATCACCGCCGTTCAATCGACAAGCTAGATCTCAAAATGCGCCATGACGGCCACAGCGGGGGCCACCGCCAGCGACGACCGATCCTCTCCCGAAAGGCGCGCGCAGGTTGACAATCCTTGGGTTGATGCAACATCCTGCCGATCTTTGACCGGGAGGTAGTATGACTGTTTCGATCAACCGTCGCGTCTTTTCCGTCTGCGCGGGTACGTTGGCGCTGGCTGCGGCAGGGTTTTCGCCGGCGCGCGCGCAGCAGGCTTTTTTCCGTATCGGCACCGGCGGCACCTCCGGAACCTACTATCCGGTGGGCGGGCTGATCGCCAACGCGATCTCGGCGACGGGGCCGGCCGGCGTCGAGGGCCTGGTTGCCAGCGCCACGTCCTCCAACGGTTCGGTGGCCAACATCAGCGCCATCCAGTCGGGCGCTTCCGAATCGGGCTTCACGCAATCCGACGTCGCCTACTGGGCGCATTCGGGCACCGGCCTCTACGACGGCAAGCCCAAGGTGGAGGATCTGCGCCTCATTGCGACGCTCTATCCCGAAACCATCCATTTGGTCGCGCGTGCCGACGCCGGCATCAAGACGGTGGCGGATCTGAAGGGCAAGCGCGTCTCCCTCGACGAGCCGGGTTCCGGCACCATCGTTGATGCGCGCCTGGTGCTCGGCGCCTACGGTCTAACGGAGAAGGACGTAAAGCCCGAATATCTCAAGCCCGGCCCCGCCGGCGAGCGCCTGCAGGACGGCGCCATGGACGCCTATTTCTTCGTCGGCGGCTATCCGACCGGTGCCATCGTCGAGCTTGCCAGCACCAACAACATCACGCTGGTGCCGATCACCGGCCCCGAGGCCGACAAGCTCCTGTCCGAACAGAAGTTCTTCTCGACCGACATCGTGCCCGCGGGCACCTACAAGAATGTCGGCGAGACCAAGACCATTTCGGTCGCCGCGCAATGGGTGACCAGCGCCAAGCAGAGTGATGACCTCATCTACAGGATCGCCAAGTCGCTCTACAGCGACGAGACCCAGAAGGCGCTGCAGGCTGGTCATGCCAAGGGCAAGCTGATCACGCTCCAGAACGCGGTCACCAGCGCCGGCATTCCGTTCCATCCGGGCGCGGAGAAATTCTACAAGGAAGTTGGCGCCCTGAAATAGCGGCCACCCGACAGACTGGCGACAACGAGGCGGAAGGCGTGCTTTCCGCCTCGTTTGTCTGGGGATTCAGGATACGGAACAGGCTATGAGCGACGACGACAAGATCAGGCTTTCCGGCATGGAGTTCGACGAGGAAAAGGCTCGCGAACTGGAGGAGAAATTCGACTCCGAGATACGGTTCCGGCCGCTGACCCGGGCCGCCGGCTGGCTGGTCGGCTTCCTTCTGGTGGCCTTGTCGCTGTTTCACTATTACACGGCCGGATTCGGCTTGCTGCAGGAGATGCTGCACCGGGGTATCCACCTGTCGATGGTGCTGTCGCTGATCTTCCTCGTCTTCCCTCTGGTGAAGAAGGGCTACGACCAGCCCGCCCAATCCAGCCTTCTGCGGCCGCTCGGCATACCGGTTTTCGACTGGCTGCTGGCGCTTGCCGCGGTGGTTGCGGTCCTGCACGTGCCGATGATCCCGCTCGACGATCTTGCCTTCCGCGTCGGCAACCCCACGACGACGGACATCGTGCTCGGCCTGATTCTCATTCTGCTCCTGCTGGAGGCGACGCGCCGGTCCGTCGGCATACCGCTGCCCATCATCGCCATCCTCTTCATGGCTTATGCGCTGTTCGGCCCCTATATGCCGAGCATCCTGGTGCATCCCGGCGCGTCCGTCTCCCAGCTCGTCGACCACCTATACCTGACGACGCAAGGCATCTACGGCATCGCGCTCGGCGTCGTCGCCACCTACGTTTTCCACTTCGTGCTGTTTGGCGTCTTCGCCACCCGCATCGGTCTCGGCCAGCTCTTTCTCGACTGCGCGGCATGGGTCGCCGGCCGCTACGCCGGTGGTCCGGCCAAGGTATCGATCTTCGGCTCGGCCCTGTTCGGCATGATCTCTGGCTCGTCGGTCGCCAACACCGTCACCGTCGGCTCGCTGACCATCCCGGCGATGATCCGGCTTGGCTACAAGAAGCATTTCGCCGCCGCGGTGGAGGCGGCCTCCTCCACCGGCGGGCAGGTGACGCCGCCGATCATGGGAGCCGCCGCCTTCCTGATGATCGAG
Source organism: Mesorhizobium sp. BR1-1-13 (assembly GCF_020165515.1). NCBI lineage: Bacteria > Pseudomonadati > Pseudomonadota > Alphaproteobacteria > Hyphomicrobiales > Phyllobacteriaceae > Mesorhizobium > Mesorhizobium sp. BR1-1-13. Next base: position 274,482 of record NZ_JAIUIH010000008.1, on the reverse strand, counting down.
TTCCTCGAACTGCCCTACACGACCATCATCCTGGCAGCGATAGTGCCGGCCTTCATGCACTTCTTCGGCGTGTTCATGCAGGTGCATTTCGAGGCCAAGCGCACCGGCTTGCGCGGCCTGCGGCCGGACGAGATGCCCGACGTGGTCGAGGCATTGAAACGGGACTGGCCGACCATCATCCCGCTCGTCGTCCTGATCGGCGTGCTTCTTGCGGGTTATACGCCCTATATGGCTGCCTTCTGGGGCATTACCCTGTGCATCCTGGTCGGCCTGTTTAACCCGCGCCGGCGCATGTCTGTCGCCGACATCGTGGTGTGCCTGCGCGACGGCGCCAAGTATGCGCTCGCCGTCGGCGCTGCCGCCGCCACGGTCGGCATCGTCGTCGGCGTCGTCACCCTGACCGGCGTCGGCTTCAAGCTGTCCTACATCGTCACGTCGACGGCAGGCCATCTGTCGCTGCTGTTCGGCACCTTTATCCCCGAGGCGATCTTCTCGACGCACGCGCTGACCCTTTTGTTCACGCTGATCATGACCGGCGTGGTCTGCATCCTGATGGGTTGCGGCATCCCGACGACCGCGAACTACATCATCATGGTAACGATTGCCGCACCGGCACTGGTGATGCTCGGCACCGAGCCGATCGTCGCCCACTTCTTCGTCTTCTATTATGGCCTGCTGGCTGACATCACGCCGCCGGTTGCGCTGGCTGCCTACGCTGCCGCCGGCATGGCGGGAGCTGATCCATTCAAGACCGGCAACACTGCCTTTCGGCTCGGGCTCGGCAAGGCGCTGGTGCCCTTTGTCTTTGTCTTCTCGCCGTCGCTTCTGCTGGTGACTAAAGATTTCACCTGGCCGAACTTCTTTCTGGCCTTCTTCGGCTGCGTGCTCGGCATCACTTGCCTTGGCGCCGCCCTGTCGCGCTACCTGCTCGTGCGCACCCGGCCATGGGAAAACGTGTTGCTGGTGTTGGCCGCCCTGCTTCTGGTGGCACCCGAACTCTATTCGTCCCTACTCGGCCTGGTGCTGACCATTCCCGTCATCTTGCGCCATTGGAGTGCGCGCAACGTCGAAGAGGCGCGACCGGCTTGATCAGCGCCGCCCCAACGATCCCTCCCCGAGAACTCAAAAGGGCCGGGAACGCTTGGGGGACTTTAGGAAGTCAGCGTGCTTTCAGCCTGAACCTGACGCCAACCGCCAGGATCGGTTCTGCGGGGGAAATGTTCCCCGAGAGCTGACAGACGGCTTCGACATCAGAAGACGGCAGCCGGAGTTTCAAGTCATTATGGGTCGGTGACGAAAGGCATGATGTCCACGCCGTCTCCCGGGAAGACGGTGAAATGCGGATGGCTTTCGAACAGGCGGGCGGCGGCATCGATTGTATCGGCCTCGACGACAATGTAGCCGCAGAAAGGGTTCACGGCGTCTGCGATCCCATCCTTGGTAACGCGCGTCGTCCTGCCGACCATGCCGCCCCGATCGGGGAAAGATGCGGCATTTCTCTCCTCCCAGTCCGTCCACTGCTGTAGACCGACGCTATCAATCGCATCTTGCTCGGGCTTGGGCAGGCTGCGAAAGCGGGCAAGGTCTTCGGGCTTCATGGTGTAGACGGCAAGAAAGCGGGGCATGTGACGGTCTTCGTGCTGACAGAAACGCATGCCAGCCTAGACTCCCGGTTGGCCGAAGTCACTAAGCACTACCACCCTCTAAGTGCCCCACCTATTGTTCCGGCGCATGGCCGAGGTGGAGCTGACGATCTGACGTCGGTGTTCCCGCTGATATTTCATCCGTTCTGGTTTAAGGGCAAACTGTTCCGAGTGACTTTGCAGTTGCTGTTGAAATGCCCTTCGGACTGCGGCTCACACAACGAGATAACCGCGCGCCGGTTCAGCTGATCCAAGCCCTCAATGCCGTTTGAAATACTGCACCTCCCGCTCGTGCTTCTCCGCCGCTTCACGCGTATCGAAAGTCCCCAGGTTCCGTCGCTTGCCCGTCTTCTCATCCTTCTTGCGCGAATAAAGCCGATATTTTCCGTCCTTGAGTTTGCGGATCATTTGGCCTCTCCCTGACCGGGATTTCGCCGCCGCTTGCCCTTCAGCCCGAGTGCTGCCTGCTCGATCGCGGCGCGGTCGTTGCCCAGCCTGTCGATCAGGTCCTGTGCCTGCTTGCCTGATATGCCGGTGCGCATGGCCAGCTCCTCGACCGTAAGCACGTCGGTGCTGGCGATCTCGCGCGGCGGCGCATTGCCTGCCGCCATCGACAGCTCCCTGTCGATCTCGGCCTCGGCCCGATGCCAGTGCTGCTCGGGGTCGCCCCCGCCTTCGCGCTCCCAGATCCGATAGGCGCGCTCCTGGATTTTCCCATGCCGTTGGTCGTCGCCCATTTCTCAAATCCTCCGTTGGGTAGCATCTGAACGCCGCCCGCGTCCGAATGATCCAAAGAATTTGCGCTATCGCCGAGCTGGGTCGCTGGAGGATAGGACGATGCAAGGCAGAGCCCGACGCTGTGCAAAATAATCCAGGCGGCGGGCCCGCCCGCCGCCTGGCTGCCGGCCGTGGCGCCGGCTTTGTTGTCAGCGTCCCCAGATGCCCTGACCATAGTCCTGTGCAGGCATGTCGGAGTTCGAGTTTGCCCCCATTGCGCTGTCAGCGATGCTGTTTGTGACGCTCGGGACAGCCGCCTTGGCACCGCCCGACATCATCGCATGGGTGGTTGGATAGCTGCTTGCGGCAGGGATGAAGTCGGAGCCAAAGTGGTCGCTGCCGGCAAAAGCCATGCCGGAGGCGAACAATAACGAGGCAACGGTCAATACGATCTTCTTCATTTCGGTTTTCCATCTTTTGAAGTTGACATTTGGCCCCAACGCGTCGCCCGCCCGCGTTCATGGGACCGTGTTTGTTGTTTCAGGCGAAACCGGCCAACCGTGATCCCCCTGGATCTTGCAGTGACAGGTCGTTCAGCGCACGACCGTCTCGGTTCGTCGTTGCGCTGTTGGCGGCTTGATAAGGGCGTGGTGTTTGTGCGGGCGTGGTAGGCGGCGTGGTAAAAACCGCTGCAAGAGTGGAATTTTGCGTGGAATGCGGCCGGAAAGCGCGACGCCCGCTATTGGCATTGCCGCCTCGGCCCGCCGGAATAGGGCTGGTAGCTGTTGTCTTCCGGGCGGTAGGAGCGGTAGCGGCTGAAGCAGGAGGCGACATGGTCGTCATCCCCGGCGGCCGCATAGGCGCCCGCGTCGGCGCCGTTTTCCTCGACGTAACTGGCCTCGGCGGCGGGCGGCGCGGCACGGTCGGCGTCGAGATAGGGCGAGATGCAGGGGCGCTGCTGCCCGCTATAGGACATGTAGCTGTTGTCCTGCGGCCGGTAGGAGCGGTAGCGGCTCGCGCACCAGGCGACATGCGGCTGCGGCAGTTCGGCCGTGGCGAGCGTGATGGCGCCGGTGGCAGCGGGGTCGGTCTCCCCGGCCTGGCGCTTGGGCTCGATACTAGCGGGCGCGGGCTGCTCGGCCGGCAGGCGCTCGAGATTCTGCGCCGCTTTGTCCACCGGCCGCGCCGTTTTGGTCCAAAGCTCCGCGATGCTGACGGTGGCCGGTGCCTGGCGCGGCGGGTTCGCGGTGATCAGCCAGACGGCGAAGGCCAGACCGCTACCGAACACCGCAAGGGTCAAAACGAAACCGCAGGCCAATCCCAACAATGCTTTCACGCCACGCTCCTTGAGCCCCTGCTAAAGCAATGCGGGGGGTCAAGGCTGGTTCCAGCGAAGCGCGGGAAATAGGCGCGGCCAGCCGGGCGAGTGCGAGGGCGGCGCCGTTCAAACCAGCGGCTTCACGTCCACTGGCAATTGGTTCTCCACTGTGGGCGGCGCGGCCGGCATGTCCTCGCCGCTCCGGCGCTGCCGCAGATAGAGCGTCAACAGCCTGTCCAGCGAGACCCTGCCGGCGCCGGCAACGGCCAGCACGAACATGCCGCCCGATATCGCCAGGTCCTTTTCGAAATGCAGCAGTTCGTTCTGGCTGGCGAAATTGGTGTGGAACAGCATGGCCGTTGCCAAGCAGAACAGGCTGAGCGCGATGGCGCCAAGCCGCGTCAGCAGGCCTGACGCGATGGAGAGCCCTGCCCCCAGTTGCAACGCGACGGTAGCGACAAACAGCGGCAGGTTGACACCAAGCGCTGCCATCGCTCTGGCGGCGGCGTCGAAATGGGTGGCCAGCGTGGCGCCCTCATGCAAAAAGATGAGAGACAGAAGCAGGCGTCCGGCAAGCAGGCCCACGTCCCCGACATGGTATTTAGCGGCAAGATCCTGCAGCTTCGCGGAGCGTTCGATCAATGTCATGGTCAGCCTCCGATCTTTTTGGCACGGGCAGGCGCCAAAGCGCCTGATGTTGAAAAGGCCGGAGCCGGCGCGAGGGAGAGGATGCCGGCTCCGGCAAAGCGCACCAGCCACGAGCGCCCAATGGTGGTGGACGAAGGGGCGAGCTCGGTGCCAATGCCCCACTCCGTTTCGGCTTCTCCGAGCCAGCTCTCCCATTCCGAGAGAGGAAAGGGCCTACTTCGTCACCTTTGTGTCGATGGCCTGCCGGAGGTCGGAAAGCTCGTCGCACCCGGCCGGGCACAACTTCCGCAGCGAGGCCAGCTGCTCCTTGGCCTTGTTCATATCGCCGGTCTCGACATAGAGCTCGCCCAGATATTCGCGGGCGGCCCTGTGGTCGGGCTTCAGCTCCAGCGCCTTGGTGTAGTAGGTGAGCGCGGTCTTGTAGTCGCCGGTCTTGCGCAGGGTGAAGCCGAGCAGGTTGTAGACGTCCGCCTGCTGCGTGTCCTGCGCCAGATCGCGCAGCTCAGCCAATGCGCCGGAATAGTCCTTGGCATCGATCTTGGCCTTGACGGCAGTGAGATCCGGCGCGTCGGCGCCTTCTATGTCGTCGACCGCATAGGCCGGCATGATTGTCGCGACCGGAAGCACCGTCAGCACGGCAATGGCGCCGAGCAGGCCGAACAGGGCATGTCTGCCCGACTGGGCATTTCTGCTCAAAAGGGATCGTTTCATTGTCTTTCTCGCTTGCGTTGGAAGCTCGTGCTCAGATCTGGACCGGAGTAAATCCGTATGCCTTGCCGTCCCTGACGAAGGTGCCGGTGCCCGGGAACGGGAAGTGCGACCCGGAAATGCGGATATTGTCCGATATCACCCGGTCGATGATCTTGTGGCGCGTGGCGATTGCCGTCGGTCCGTCCTGGTCGTAAGCGCCCTGCCACTCTGGATGCGGCGCCAGCAGCGCCGGCACATACATGGTGTCGGCCGAGATCATGATCTGCTCGTCGCCGGAGTTGGCCAGGTAGACAGAATGGCCTGGTGTGTGGCCGGGCGCGGCGATGATCTGGATGCCCGGCGTGACCTCGGCGCCGTCCTCGACCAGCTTCCAGTTCTTCCATTTCGGAAAGTTCTCAGCGATGCGCTTGCCCGCCGGCTTGCGGCCCTCGGGCAGCTTGGCCAGCCGGCTTGGGTCGGTCCACCACTTATATTCGGTGGCGTTGACGATGAGCTCGGCATTGGGGAACACCGGCGCGCTGGTGCCCTTTTCCATCAGGCCCCAGACATGGTCGGGGTGGAAATGCGAGATCATGACGGTGTCGATCGCCTTGTAGTCGATGCCGGCCGCGGCCATGTTGGCCGGCAGATGCGTGGCATTGGCCTGCCACTGGCCGACGCCCGAGCCGGCATCCATCATGATCAGCTTGCCGCCCATCTTGAGCACAACGACAGTGAGCGGGATGGGCATGAAGTCGGTGGTCAGCCCCGCTTTGGCGAGTGCTGCCTTGGTGTCCTCGACCGAGACATCCTTGATGAAGGCCGGGTCGTGCGGCTTGCGCCAGATGCCGTCATAGATGGCGGTGATCTCGATATCGCCGACGTTGTATCTGTAGAAGCCGACGGCGGGCTCCACCGGAGCTTGCGCGAAGGCCGGACGGATGAATTCAAGCTTGCCGGCAAGGCCGAAGGCGGCGGCAACGGCGGTGCCAAGCACTGTGCGGCGTGTCATGGTGAACATGGTGATCTCCTGTTCGAGGTGGCGGCTAAAGTCGCGAATGGCCAAAGTCCTGGAAGGAATGACGAAGAGAGGCCGGTGCCCGTCGGAGGGCCGGCCCGGCTCCATGAATTCAGCGACCCCAGAGGCTGTCGTTGTTGTGCCTGGTGATGATGTCCTGCACCGACCCCTGGCTCGGCCCCGTCTTTATCTTGGTGTCGACGCCATTGGGGCGTGCGGTGTAGGCGATCGAGCCGGTGGCATTGGTGTCGACCGGAGCGACCAGCTGGTTGGCGTTGTTGGCGCCATGATCGCTGCCGGCGAAGGCAGCGCTCGAGGCAAGCATCATGGCAGCCACGCTGAGAGCGAGCTTGGTCATTTCTGTAGGTCCTTGTTTCGTTTCCTCGGCGCGGGCCGTCAGATTAGCCCCGCTATAGTGAAGACCCTGCTGCCCCGCGCTTTATTCCCGGGCGCGATGAGATTCTTTTGAGGGAGAGAAATCAGGGGCTCGGCGGCGACAGGACTGAAGTCCTCGCCCACGAATATTAGCGAGAGGAACCAGGCTGGGAATGCCGCAGCCTTCCGGCACGCCGACCGCGTGCACGCACGAAAGGCGCAGGCGCAGCGCGCCGGCGCCTCTGATGATACGCCGAGTCCGTTCTGGTTACGGACAGGTCTTCTTGCCGCAGACCGCGATGCAGATCGCCGGGTTCGAACAGGTGTAGGTTTTTCTGGAGCTGGTCCCGGACGAAGACCCGCTGCTTGAGGCGGCGATCTGCCCGGACGCGCCCTTGGACAAGTCCAGCGCCTTCATGTCGGGATCGCGCGCGGCGATCTTGCCGCATGTTTCGCTGCCGCAGACCGCCCTGCAGATTGCCGGATTCATGCATTTGTAGGCCGCGAAGACCTCGGTCGGAAGAATTGCGCAGAAAACCGTAATGCCCAGTATCAAACTTTTCGCCGCACGCATTTTTACCTCCAGGGCCAGCTTTCCGATGTCACGAAGGCCTGGCCGCTCGCCCCCGCTCCCGCGCATGCCGTTGCACCCGCGTCCGCCGGCGCGACCATGCCCGCGCCGGGACAAAGGCGTATCGCACTGGCGGCACAGGCAAGTGGCACTGACGGAACAGGGGACCGACTTGCCATGCGTGAGCGGCCGCATGCGTCTCATGGCGCGCGGCCGGCGCGCACCTCCGATGGGGTCATGCGATAGCGGGACCGGAATTGCCGGTAGAAGGTCGATGGTTCGACCAGCCCCGCCTCGAAAGCCAGGTCGGCGATCGGCCTTGCCGAAAAAAGCGGGCTGGCGAGCTGCCGGTGGACCCGCTCCAGCCGTCTTTGCATGACATAGTCGGAAAAGCCCTGCCCCTCTTCGGCGAAAAGGCGCCTGATGTAGCGCGGGCTGAGCCCCAGCCCCCGGCCCGCCGTCTCGGCGGAGAGGCGCGCTCGATGCAGGTTCTCTTCGATATAACGCTTGATGGCATGCATGCGGGCGGCGCGAACGCCGCGACCGGCGACCACCTTGTCGACCTCGCGGTTGGCGCCGACCGCCGCGGCGAAGAGATCGGCAATGTGCTGGGCGGCCAGCGGCGCCAGACCGGGGCTGATCGCCCCACGCGCCACCGCCTCGATATAGGCCAGCAGAAGCCGCGCTTCAGGCGTGCCGGGATTGATGGCATCCGGCCTGAGACCGCCGACATGACGAAGGAGAGGAGTGAGCGTCGACCGGGCAAATCGGGCGCAGATCGTCCAATCGCCGTTCTGCGCCCTCGCTCGCCAGCTCCGGTCCATCGGCATGATGCAGGGCGCGCCGGGCGAGGTCTCAACCGCCTCGTGCCGTGCGGTATCGAAACGCCACCCGCCCGCGATCCAGGACACCACCACGTCGTCATTGGCGTCCTGCTGGAGCGCGGCCGTGCGTTCCCAGGCCATGGGCGCGACCTGCCCGTGGGCCACGCTCACCCCTGGCAGGATGATGGTGGAGGCGCTCAGCCGCAACTCGCCGCGTTCGAGGGGCGCAAGGTCCAGCCGCATGCAGATGCGGCCATAGAACTCGCGCACGGCAGCTTCGCGCTCTCGGGCCGCGATCGCGTCCGTGGACAGAACTATGATGGTGTCCTGGTCGGCCACCTGCGTTTGATCCCCGCTCAGAACCTCAGGGGGTGCCGCCGATGGCGGGCGCCGTTTGCTGCCTCCCCGCCCTGGACCGTGTCGAAAGCCATGAACCCCTCCAGTGCCCTCGACGCGGTGCGAGCCTTCGGCCGCTTTTCGCTCGGGCGGCGGCAGAATTTCAAGACTTATGTGAGGGCTCCGCGCAAATGTGGCATGAGGCGCAAGGAATGTGGCCGCTGGTGCAACCGATCGGGGAAATCGCCTCGGAAAGCACGGGAAGGCTCTTCACATGCCTGCTGATCGGACACCGCTTGTCCATTGATTCATTTGCCTTTCGGCCGGCACGCCGCCTCTATCGCAGTTCGCGGATCCAGTGCCACATGGTGCGGTTCTCGCCATGGCCGAGGGACTGGCTGCGCCCTTGGGCGGCGTGTGCCCGCATCTCCCGCGGGGTCATGTCGAAGGAGCGGCGGAAGGCGCGCACGAAGCTCTTGCGGTGACCGAAACCATAGCGACCGGCGATCTCGGCAATGCTTTCGTGCCGGCGGCCGGGATCGGCGAGCTCGGCGCGGCAGCGGCGCAGCCTCTCCTCCTGGATATATCTGGAAAGACCGCCATGAGGCTCGAAGAGGTAATAGAGCTTGCGCATGGAGATGCCGAACATGGCGGCGATGGCCTCGGCGGTGAGGTGCCGGCTGCGGATATGCGCGTCGATGTGGCGACGGATCTCGCCAGTAAGCGCCAGGTGGACCGAAGCGGCGTTCTCCTCCGCCACAGCCGAATTCACGGCCGCGGCGGCGAGTTCCAGCGTCGGCCCGATCACCGCCTCGGCGTCCTGATGGCTCATTGCGGGCGCGGCGCCATAGAGGCCCACAAGATGCCCGCGCAACAGCGCCGCCAACGGCGCGTTGCCGGAAATGACGCGCATATTGTGCTCGTCCGGCGCCTTCAGGAATGGCGCCAGCAGGCGGCGCGGCATGGTCAGGTTGAGGCTGTCGAAATCGGAGGTGCCCGTCGACTGGGCCTGTGCCAGGTCGGCCACGATCAGGTCCCCGGATGAGGCCTTTTCATTCGATGCGCCATCGCGCCGTCCATGGCTTCCGCGCAGGCAGACCTGCACAGTGATGTGATCGAGGCCGTCGCGGCCGATCCGGGCGCGAGAGCGATCGAAGCTTTGCGCGATGCATCCATACGAGGTGAGGACGATCTCGCCGAAGTGAAAGGCATCGGCGTGGAAATGAAACCGCTCATCGCCCGCGTTGCGCAGGCGAACGTCGTAGAGCAGGCCGATATTCTCCTGCCACAACGCAACGGCTTGCCGGGGCGCGAGGCCCACCGTGTCCAGCACGCAGCGCCGAACCCCGGCGTCGACGAATTGCCTTTGCGGCACAACGCTTTGACTGCTGTCTGCTGCTGCCACCCGCCATGCCCCGCAATCCGCGAATCGCTCACAATATGCATTTATCCCGGGGCGCGACAACGCCTGATTGCACGGTCGCCCGCCGGGAATGTCGGCTCAGAGCTGGCTCACCACTTCGATGTATTCCCTCACCTCTCCATCCTGCCCACGAATGCGCCAGTTGCCGCCGTCGCGGTCTTCCACATAATCCGGCCCGATCGGCACCTTGCCGCCACCGTCGGGCAGGTCAAGCACGTAGACCGGATTGCAGATGCCGGACAGGCGCGCGCGCAGCGCGCCCACCAGCGCCTGGCCTTCGGCGATCGTGGTGCGGCGGTGCGCCATGCCGCGCGCGAGGTCGCCATGGTGGAGGTAGTAGGGCTTTACCCCCAGGCGGTACATCAGCTCGCGGCAGAGTTCTTCCTGCACCTCGACAGTGTCGTTGACGCCCTTGAGGAGGACGCTCTGGTTGAGCAGCACGAAACCCGCCTGCCGCAAGCCGCGGCAGGCCGCCTCGGTCGCATCGGTGATCTCGCGCGGATGGTTGAAATGGGTGACGACCGTGATCATCAGCCGGCCCTGCAAGGCAGCGATCAGCCCTGGCGTGATGCGTGAAGGCAGCACGACCGGCACGCGGGTGTGGATGCGCATCAGCCGCACATGCGCGATCGCCTCGATGCGGGCGCGGATTTCGCTGAGCGCCTTGTCGGGCAGCGAGAGCGGATCGCCGCCAGTCAGGATCACCTCGCGGATTTCGGGGTGGGAAGCGATATAGGCGAGCGCCGGCCCCAGGGCTTCGCGCGTATAGCCGCGTCCGATCGAGGTCAGGGACTCCTTGCGGAAGCAGAAGCGGCAATAGACCGCGCATTGATAGGTGGGAAACAGCAGCACCCGGTCGGCATGGCGATGCGTCAGCCTAGGAACCGGGCTGAAGGCGTGGTCGCCGATCGGGTCGTCGAGCTCGCCTTCGCCGGTCACCAGCTCGTCGGGAGACGGGATGACCTGCGCCCGGATAGGATCGGCGGGGTCTTCCCAGTCGATCAGGTCGAGATAGGATTTGGGGATGCGCACCTTGTGGCGGGAGGCTGCTTCCTGGGCCGCCGCGCGTTCGCCCGGCGACAGCGGCAGCACGGCCAGATCGCGCACATGGCGCACGCCGGCGCGGATGTCGTCCTGCCAGGCGGTGTCGGCATCGGAAACGGGCTCAGCTTCGGCCGTCGTCGCATCGTGGAGCTGTGTGGTCATGGCGTTCTCGGGATTTTTAGCGGACCTATCGGCCGGATGGCCTGCCGGGTCAACCGCCTTGCGCCGGCCTTCCCCGTGTAGCAAGGAGGGTCTGTGCTCTCGAAAATGCCGCGGAGAAGACTCCGATGGAATCGCAGAAGCGGAAGCGGGACAGAACTTGGGAACGCCGACCATGACGACCATTTACGAATTCGCGGTTGTCGAGGGCCAGGAATGGGTGCTTCCGGTCGACGAGGCCTACTACGAGGTCTTCTCCGCCCTTGACGGAACACCCCTCGAGAACTGGGACCCACCGGTCATGCGGCGCGTGTCGGAAGGCGACCCCCTGTATTCGGACTTCCCCTGGCTTGGCGAGCATGCACCGCTTTTGCGCAAGCCTGCCGTCGATGCACTGGAGGCATATCTGCTGCCCTATGGCCAGCTGATCCCGTTGCGCGGGGAAGAGGTCTGGCTCTTCAACGCGACCACCGTAATCGATGCGCTGGACGAGGAGCGGTCGGGAATCGTCTATTTCGATGACGGCGCCATTCTCGCGATCGAGCGATACGAATTCGACGCGGACAAGATCGGCACCGCCGAAATTTTCAAGCTGCCGATGCGCGCGTCCCCGGTGTTCGTCAACGACACATTCGTCAATCGCGTGCACGACGCCGGACTGCGGGCGGTATCGTTCAAACCCAGGTGGCGCCGCATCGATGCGTGACCTTTGACGACCTGCGATGCCAACTAGATCAGGTTCTGTCCGCCATCGATGCGGATCGTCTCGCCAGTCGTGAATTCGCTTTCCATGAGGTAGAGATAGGCAGGGGCGACGTCGGCGGGCGTAGCGACCTTCCTCGCGGGCAGGCGGGCGGCCATACCGGCGAAAAAACCGGATTTGGCCTCACCGACGAGTTCGTCCCACATCGGCGTGTCGACCCATCCCGGCGACACGATGTTGACGCGCGTCGGGGCCAGCTCCAACGCCAGAGCCCGGGCGAAATAGCTGAATGAACCGGCGATCGCGGAAACGACCGAGCCTCCGGGGACCGGCGGGCGGTCCTTGTTGATGCCTGAGGTGAAGGTCATGGACCCTCCGGCTTTCAGCGTGCGCACGCCATGTTTGGCGAGCATCACGGCGCCGATCAGCTTGTTGTCGACGAAGCGCCGCACGAAGTCCATATCGGTCTGGCCGATCGGGTCGTTGGGCGGCGGCGTGCCGGCCGTCGAGACGAAGTGGTCGAAGGCACCGGTTTCCTGGAATATCCGGGCAATGTCCGCCTCATCAGTCATATCAGCGGAAAGGCTTCGCACGCGACCGCCCGCGCCGAGCGTCCGTTCCGCGGCCTTGAGCTTTTCGCCCGAGCGGCCGACGATCACCAGCTCCGCGCCGCGCTCCAGCGCGGCTGCCGCTACGCCGAGCCCTATGCCGGAACTGCCTCCGACGACAATAATTCTCTTGCCCTTGAGCGATGCCATGGGAACCTCCGTCTTCAGGATGGACTGCTGGATTGCGCCTTGCCGGCGTGGGCCGCCTCGATGTCGGCGACAATGATCTTGCTCATCTTGTACATCGCCTGCCGCGCCCGCCCGGCCTTGTCGCGGTCCGGGTCGTTCATCAGGCCCAGTGCCGCTTGCGGGATCACCTGCCAGTAGACGCCGAATTTGTCCCTCAGCCAGCCGCAAGGCTTTTCAGCGCCGCCGCCCGCCGTCAGCGCGTTCCAGTAATAATCTGTCTCGGCCTGGTCCTTGGTCTCGATGTAGAGCGAGATCCGCTCATTGAAGGGCGGCATCGAGCCGGCATTGAGCGCGGTGAAGCGCTGGCCCTCGAGCTCGAAGTCGAAGATCGCGTGCGGCACCGTTTTGTTCGTGCCGCCGACGAAGTCGGTGAACTCGATCGCTTCAAGCGCTCGACCATTCTTGAACACAGACAGATAGAAGTCGCGCGCCTCTTCGGCGTTGAGATTGAACCAGAGGAAGGGGTGAACGGTAGCCATGCTGCTCTCGTGAGGTTTGATCACAAATCCTGCGAGCATTCTGTCCAGCATGCGCTGGACAGACAATCCAAACTTTGGCAAGGATTTGTGATCAAACCTCACAGATTGGCCATGATCCGCAGACTTCCCCCACTCAACGCGCTGCCGGCCTTCGAGGCCGCCGCTCGGCATTTGAATTTCTCCAGGGCAGCCGACGAGCTCAACGTCACGCACGGCGCCGTCAGCCGGGCGATCAAGCACCTTGAGGAACAGCTCGGCGTGCTTTTGTTTGAACGCGCGACGCGCTCGGTGCGCCTCACCGCCGTCGGCGAACCCTATGCGAGGGCGGTCCACGAGATGCTCGACCAGCTCGCGGCCGCCACCCAATCGGCGACCGCCGCCCATTCGGGCTCGACATTGAACGTCTCCACCTCCGACGGCTTCGCGGGAAAATGGCTGGTGCCGCGGCTCTATCGCTTTCATCGCGCGCACGGCGACATCGACGTCAGGATTTCGACGACCGGCAGGTTGACCAATTTCCTTGGCGACGGCATCGACGTCGCCATCCGCTATGGCGCGGGAAACTATCCGGGGCTCACATCGGAATTCCTCACTGGCGAGGAGGTGTTTCCGGTGTGCAGCCCGAGGCTCATGCAGGGCGCCTGGCCCCTGGAGAAGCCCGACGATCTCAGGCACCACACGCTGATCCATGATGGTTTCCCGATCGGCTGGGCGGCCTGGCTGTCCAGCGCGGGAGTGGAAGGCGTGGATCCGCGGAGCGGGATTACCTTCGATTCCGCCACTTTCGCGGTCGAGTCGGCCGTGCAAGGCGAAGGCGTGGTGCTTGGCCGGACCATGCTCGTTGCGGCCGACCTCGCCACCGGAAGGCTTGTCCGCCCTTTCGGCCACGCGCTGAAATCGGTTTCCAGCTTCTACCTAGTCTACCCTCCGGACGCGGTCCGCCGGCGCAAGGTGAAGGCTTTTCGCGATTGGCTCTTTTCGGAAATGACGGCGCAGCGTGCCACGGCCGTTTCCGGAGAGTAGCCTCTGCGCTAGCTCCTTAGTCCCGGTGCCTCCTGCCCGGTGCGCTCGACATATTCGGTGTAGCCGCCACCATAGGTATGGATGCCTTCCGGCGTTAGTTCCAGCACGCGGTTGGACAGCGCCGCCAGGAAATGGCGGTCGTGCGAGACGAACAGCATGGTGCCCTCATACTGCGACAGCGCCTCGATCAGCATCTGCTTGGTGGCGATGTCGAGATGGTTGGTCGGCTCATCCAGCACCAGGAGGTTGGGCGGATCGAACAGCATCAGCGCCATCACCAGCCGCGCCTTTTCGCCGCCCGAAAGCACCCGGCACTTCTTCTCGATCTCGTCACCGGAAAAACCGAAGCAGCCGGCGAGTGCCCGAAGCGGCGCCTGGCCGGCCTGCGGAAAATTGTCCTCCAGCGTCTGGAACACGGTGCGCTCGCCGTCGAGCAGTTCCATGGCATGCTGGGCGAAATAGCCCATCTTGACGCTCGGACCGCGCGCCACCGAGCCCTGGTCGGGATCGGACGCGCCGGCCACCAATTTCAACAGCGTCGACTTGCCGGCGCCATTGACGCCCATGATGCACCAGCGCTCGCGGCGGCGCACCTGGAAGTCCAGCCCCTCATAGATCGAGCGCCTGCCATAGGCCTTGTGCACGTTCTTTAGCGTCACCACGTCCTCGCCGCAGCGCGGCGCCGGCTGGAACTCGAAATTCACCGTCTGCCGGCGCTTGGGCGGCTCGACACGGTCGATCTTGTCGAGCTTCTTCACCCGGCTCTGCACCTGCGCGGCATGGGAAGCGCGCGCCTTGAACCGTTCGATAAAGGCGATCTCCTTGGCCAGCATCGCCTGCTGGCGCTCGAACTGCGCCTGCTGCTGCTTGTCCGCGATCGCGCGCTGCTGCTGGAAGAATTCGTAATTGCCGGAATAGGCGGTAAGCGACCCGCCGTCGATCTCCACCACCTTGTTGACGATGCGGTTCATGAACTCGCGGTCGTGCGAGGTCATCAGGAGCGCGCCGTCATAATTCTTCAGGAACTGCTCCAGCCAGATCAGGCTTTCCAGGTCCAGATGGTTCGACGGTTCGTCGAGCAGCATGGCGTCGGGCCGCATCAGCAGAATGCGCGCCAGCGCCACGCGCATCTTCCAGCCGCCGGAGAGTTTTCCGACGTCGCCATCCATCATCTCCTGCGAAAAGCCAAGACCGTCGAGCACTTCCCTCGCACGGCCGTCGAGCGCATAGCCGTCGAGCTCCTCGAAGCGGTGCTGCGCCTCGCCATAACGCTCGATGATCTCGTCCATCCGGTCCGCCTGCTCGGGATCGGCCATCGCCGCTTCCAGCGCCGCCATCTCGGCCGCCACTTCGCTCACCGGCCCGGCGCCGTTCATCACTTCGGCCACCGCGCTGCGGCCGTCCATGTCGCCGACATCCTGGCTGAAATAGCCGATGGTGACGCCGCGATCGACCTGCACCTGGCCCTCGTCGGGCTGCTCCTGCCCCGTGATCATGCGAAACAAGGTCGTCTTGCCGGCGCCGTTGGGGCCGACGAGGCCGACCTTCTCGCCCTTCTGCAAGGCGGCCGAGGCCTCGATGAAGACAAGCTGACGGCCGTTCTGCTTGCTGATGCTTTCCAGTCTGATCATGAGTGGTCCGGGATGATGATGTAAGGGAATTGTCCCGGCCCATACGCGAATGACAGCGGCGGGGAAAGAGGCGGAAGCGCCGCAGCGGACGCAGCGCCCCTTTCCCACAGCGGAGAAGAGAGAAGCGGCGCTGCCATAAGCATTACCTGGACGGCGGCCACGCGGCGAAGAACCAGGTCGAGGCGGCCGCGCACAAGCACGTCAATCATCTCAAGAAGCACCGCAAGCACACCCGCAAGCACATCGCTAGAAAGCACGCCGTCAGGAAGCCCAAGGCTGCGGCTTGATCTTCTCAAGCCCGAACAAGGAGATGGAGCGGCATCTTGATTCTCTTTGATCGCTTCTCTTCCTGACGTCCTCCCGCAAAAAGGCCGCCACGCGAAAAAAGCATGGCAGCTTTTCTTAGGCGGCAGCGCCATCGCGGCTTTCCGTTATGGCCTATCCATCGGATATTCCGATGACGCTATCGGCTTCTTCCGTTTCCATCGCCTGCACCTGTCAGTCAATTCCCTGCCATCGATCATCAAGACAAGGGCTGCGGACATGGACATTTCCAACACAAAAACCCTCATCGTCGGCGGCGGCTCCGGCATGGGCCTGGCACTGGCGCGGCATTGCCTTGATGCCGGCGCCGGCGTGATCATCGCGGGGCGCAGCGCGGACAAGCTGCACCATGCCCGCGAGACGCTGGGCAACCCCGCCACGCTGGACACCATTGTGGCCGACATCACCCGCGAGGACGAGGTCGCCGCCCTGTTCGAGCGGATCGGCCAGCTCGACCATATCGTCAGCACCGCCGCCGACATCGAGGGTGCCTATCAACTGTTGCCCGCGCTGGACCTCAAGGCTGCGCAAAGGGTAGTTGAAAGCAAGCTCTACGGACCGCTGCTGCTCGCAAAGCATGGTGCGCCCCGGCTGTCATCGACGGGCTCCATCACCTTCACCTCGGGCATTGCCGCCTACAGGCCGGCGGCGCGCGGCTCGGTCGTAGCCGCCGTCAACGCGGCCCTGGAAGGGTTGGTGCGGGCGCTGGCGGTCGAACTCGCGCCGATCCGTGTCAACGCTGTGTCGCCGGGCTGGGTCGACACCTCGATCTGGGCTTATGTTGCCGGCGATCGGAAAGACGAGATGCTCAATGCCATGGCAGAGCGGCTGCCCGCCGGCCGGGTCGGTCGGCCCGACGACATCGCCTCGGCCATCGGCTTCCTGATGCGCAATGGTTTTACGACAGGGACGACGTTGCATGTCGAGGGCGGGCATCGGCTGGTTTGACCGGCGCGAAGCTCCCGCCTGCGGCCGTCAGCAGCAACTTCAGGGCTGGCGGTTGCACGCGCCTGCGCCGTCAGATCATGGCGAGCGCAACCGTGCGGGCCGCGCCTGGCCACGGCATTTCAATGAGTTCGCCCCGCTCCAGCGCCTCGGCCACGGCCATATGCGGCACCAGCGCAAAACCGGCACCCGCCGCCACCAGGCCGGCGATGGTGCCGATGCTGCCGACTTCGCACGCCGGCTTCGGCGCCGCGAGGCCTGCCTCGGTGAAGGCGGTATCGAACAGGTGCCGGTAGACGCATCCGGGCTCGGTGGCGACAAAATTCATCGCGGCAAGCCCGGCGAGTTCCTCCCGCACTTCCTCCTGCCCTGGAGGGCCGACCAGCACCAGGGGTTCAGCCGATACGGTTCGCCTCGCCAGCCGTTCATCGCGCTTGAAGGCATCGCCGCGGTCAAAGCAGAAGGCCACATCGATTTCGCCGTCGCCGAGCTTGCGCAACAGCTCACCGCTGCCGGCGACCGTCAAGCGAAAGGCAATGTCGGGGTGGGTGGCCTGAAACCGCGCGAGCCAGTGTGCAAGCCTGGTCGAAGCGATCGTCTCCGGAGCGCCGATCGTCAGCGAGCCGCTTACCTGCCCAGCACCTGCCTGAACGGCGGCGCGCGCCTCGTCAGCCAGCATCAGCAACTCTTCCGCGTAAGGCTGCAAGGTTCGGCCCGCTGGCGTGAGATCCAGACCAGTGCGCGAGCGCACGAACAGCGCGGTCCCGAGGTCGGCCTCGAGCGTCTGCATCTGGTCGCTGACGCTCGACTGCGCCAGATGGACTTCTCGTGCGGCACGCGTGATATTGCGGCTACGCGCCACCGCCAGGAATGTCTTGAGCAATCTGGGATGCATCAGGCGGCTGATATCACTGCAACTGCGGCTTCTTCAGGAAACTGCCGCGATCGGCGGATTTGACGCGCAGCCAGGTTTCGCGGCCGTCGCGCAGGACCCGCATCGGTATCTCGGCGCCGGCCGAACCGCTGTCCCACAGCTTGCGATAGAAATCGGCCAGCCCATCGACCGCGCCGTCGCGTATATCGGAGATGACGTCGCCCTCGCGCAGGCCCGCCTTGGCGGCTGGGCCGCCTTCGGTCACGCTCATCACCACCACCCGGCCGTCGCTTTCGGCCGAGAGGGCGCCGAGCCATGGCCGTGGCGGCCGCGCCACCTGGCCGCGCGTCAGGAGATCGTCGAGGATCGGCGGCAACAGGTCGATCGGCACCACCATGTTGATATCGGCGACCTCGCCGTTGCGGCTCATCTGCAGGCGCAGCGACCCGACGCCGAGCAGCGCGCCCTTTGCATCGAACAGCGCGGCGCCGCCCCAGGAAGGATGCGCCGGCGCGATGAAGATCGCTTCCTCGAGCAGATATTCCCAATAGCCGGCGAATTCCTGCTTGGTGACGATCCTGGCCTGAACCGACTGGCCGATGCCGTCGGCGAGCACCACGCTGTCCCCGATCCTGGCCCTGCCGGCGTCGCCCAGCGCCACCGCCGGCAGGCCAAGCGGCGCCAGCGCCTGAACCAGGCCAAAGCCCGATTCCTGGTCGTAGGCCAGCGCATGCGCCGGCACGACGCGGCCGTCATGGGTGGTAAGCCACACCTCTTCCGCCTCGGTGATGAGATAGCCGATGGTCAGCACCAGCCCATTGTCGCGGATAACGACGCCGCTGCCTTCGCGCAGCGTGCCCAATGCCCCGGCAGTGAAGGCATCGTCTGGAATGGTGGCGCGCACCGCCACGACGGAGCGTCTGTTGGGATTGATGGGCATGCTCTTGTCCTGGACGGGCTTGGGGATCACGTTCCTATAGGTATGGCAGGCGAACCAAGGCGCAAGGGGTTGGGGGGCATCCCCTCTATCCTTTCGAAACCCGAAGGGAAGATGAGCGGCATGGTCATTGACAATAGTTCAACGCAAGTTGAACTTTCCCGTTTGCAGCCCTAGCTGTAGGTGCAACTGCCAGTCCCGTTTCTAACCTGTCTCTCCCCCACAATACGAGGCCCTGCGATGACCGAATACACTCCGCCGAAAGTATGGACCTGGAATAAGCCGAGCGGCGGCGCCTTCGCCAGCATCAACCGCCCGATCGCCGGCCCGACGCATGACAAGGTGCTGCCGGTGGGCAAGCACCCGTTGCAGCTCTATTCGCTGGCGACGCCGAACGGCGTCAAGGTGACGATCATGCTGGAGGAATTGCTGGCGCTTGGCCACAAGGGCGCCGAATACGACGCCTGGCTGATCAGGATCAACGATGGCGACCAGTTCGGCAGCGGCTTCGTCGAGGTCAATCCGAACTCCAAGATCCCCGCACTGATGGACCGCAGCGGCGCCACGCCCATCCGCGTCTTCGAGTCCGGTTCGATCCTCACCTATCTCGCCGAAAAGTTCGGCGAGTTCCTGCCGACCGACCAGCCGGCGCGCGCCGAGACACTGTCCTGGCTGTTCTGGCAGATGGGCTCGGCCCCTTATCTCGGCGGCGGCTTCGGCCATTTCTATGCCTACGCGCCGACCAAGATCGAATATGCCATCGACCGCTTTGCCATGGAAACCAAGCGCCAGCTCGACGTGCTCGACCGCCGCCTGGCCGAGACCGAATATCTTTCCGGCGCCGGCTACTCGATCGCCGACATGGCGGTCTGGCCCTGGTATGGCGGACTGGCGCTCGGCCGCATGTATAATGATTCCGGCGAGTTCCTTTCGGTGCAGGACTATAAGAACGTGCAGCGCTGGGCGAAGGCGATCGACGAGCGCCCCGCGGTCAAGCGTGGACGCATGGTCAACCGCGCCTTCGGCGAACCCGCGATGCAGCTGCACGAACGCCACGACGCCAGCGACTTCGACACGAACACGCAGGACAAGCTCGCGGCTGAGTGAGCTGCGAGGGCGGGCAGCGGCGCTGCCCGCCTCCCTCGTGGCGTCCGATTTTTGCGAAAGCATCAATGACGGCAATGTCTCACTTGAGGGTGAGACGTGGGCCGCCCCGCCAAGTTCGAACAGCCCGGATCCCGATCCGCTCGGGCGCCTTCGAAACGGTCGCCCAACTTCGATGACGGGTGCCTCCGACAGGTCATGTAGAAATCTGTTGCGCGAATGCCAACCCTGGCGCAACCTCCTGCCAGCAGATTGGCATGAACGAGAAAAACGATCTGCGACCCGGCGTCTTTGCCGGGCAAGGGTATTGCTTGGGGTTATCGCAGCGCCAGACGTCCTTTCGGGGCGCACGCTGCCTTGGTCGGGGGAACAAAATGACGCTCACGCTCATCGGGGCCGTTTTCGGCCGCACCGGCACATGGTCGACCTTTGCCGCGCTGAACAAGCTCGGCCTGCCCTGCTACCACATGCAGGAAGTGATCATGAACAAGGCCAACAAAGGCCATCTCGACTTCTGGCGCAAGGTGGCCAACAGCCCGCCCGGGACGCAGCAGGACTGGGGCCGGGTGTTCGGCAATTACAAGGCGACGGTCGACAATCCCGGCTGCTGCGTGTGGCGCGAACTGATGGCCGCCTATCCCGACGCCAAGGTGCTGCTCACCTTGCACCCGCGCGGCGCGGAAGCCTGGTACGAGAGCACCATCGATACGATCTATTTCACCGAGAATGTCTGGCAGTTCAAGATCCTGGAATGGCTGACGCCATTCGGCCGGAAATTCGGCGACATGTCGCGGAAGCTGATCTGGGGCCGTACACTTGCCGGGGTCATGGGAGACCGCGACAAGGCCGTGGCGCGCTACAACGCCTATGTCGAGGAGGTGAAGGCGGCGGTGCCGCCGGAAAAGCTGCTGGTGTTCAAGGTCAGCGAAGGCTGGGCTCCGCTCTGCCATTTCCTCGACGTAGCGCAACCGAACGAGCCCTTCCCCAACCTCAACGACCGCGAGACCATCAAGAAGATCATCGCCGACATCATCAAGGGCTCCTACATCATGCTGGGGTTGAGTCTGGCGGCGGTTGTGGCGGTAATCGCGGCGCTGTGGTGGTGGCTGGGGTAGTTGGGGCGGACGCTTCCGCGCCGTGCCAAGAAGGGCGGCACTCCAAAACAGGGGCGTCGAGGCCCATGACTTGAAGAAGGCGGGATCACGCGGTCAACCGCATCAACTGGCGCCACCGTCCGAAGAACGCCGTACCCGAATTTCAATACGCCGGCGTTCCCGGATATCGCCACCGTGGCTGCCATCAGAGATGATGTCCCCCGGCATTACGAGCTGTGCCGCAGACAACGGAATGATCTTGACACCGCCCAGCCGTCCCGTCCGGATCAATGCGTTCGCTACCGCGATAGCACGTGAGAGCCCCAGCCCCGCATTGTCGGCCGGCGTCAAATCGCTGATAGCGCTGGCGCCGTTCATCGCCGAGATCGCAGCCGCATCGAGGTTGGACTGCTTGGCCGGATTGATTTTCTGCTCATCCGTATGGCCGACGATCTCGACGACATCGACTTTGTAGCGTGTCAGCAAAGACAGCACGTCGTCCGTGACCTTGGTCTGTAAACGCGCCCGGAACGCGTCGGTGAGCGCGGCGCTGCCACGTTCAAATGTATAGCCGTCGTCGCTCAACGTTATCATCGGCGGCCACTGCATCGACGATTCAGCCTCCGCGCTCCTGTCGTTGGAGGCCGAGAGCGTCTTTTCAAGTCGGTCCAGCAGACGGGGGTCGGCGGCTTTGGCTTCGCTGATTTCGAGTAGCAATTTCCGCAGCGTCGGGTCTGACGTCGGCGCGGCGTCGATGCCCTTTTCCGCAAGCCCGTCGATCACCGCTTTGGCCGCAACAAGCTCGGTCCAGTTGGCTGGCGGCAAAGGAAGCGCCGCTTTTGGAAACAGCGCCTGCAGGCGCGCCAGTTCGGCACGCATGTCAGCAAGCTGGCCCACCGTGATGTCCAGGTTCGCGGAGGCTTGCAGCTCGGCGATCCTCTCATCTTTTCGCTGTGCGATGCTGGCCGATACCAGCAGGAGACAGAAAAGCAGAAGGAGGAGAAGCTCGGCCATTGTGAGCCCAAGCACCACGCCTCGGCGATGGCCGCGTTCCCCTTCGGCGATAAGCGAGGAAGGCATCTTCATTGATATCGTCCCACACTGACCATGCGACGCGCTTTAGCCGCCACGCCAGAGCCGTCTGAATAGACCCTGCCGCGCCGGCGCCCGATCATAAGCCTCAAATGTCGCCGCAAGTTTGTCGAGCACATCGCTGGCCCGAAGCGCTTCCGCCGTGGACTGTTCGAGCCCACGCCGAAGCTCCGCCACATCGCCAAGACGGGAAGAGAAATCGCTCATGGCGGTTTCGATCGCCCGCTGCAAACCGGCCACGACCGGCTCCAGCCGAACCTCGATGACCTTGTCGGGTGTCGACATGCCAGCGAGCTTGTCGGCCACCGACTGCGTCGCGGTCGCAATCTGCGTACTGGCGCTGGTCAGGATGGCGTTGATGTCGTGAACTGCCTTGGCTGTCTGGTCGATGCCGCCCCGCAGCTCCTTGGTGTCTATTCCGTTCTGGATCGCCAGCGAGGATACCCTGATGTGCTCGGAAGCCTCTTTGGCGAGCAAGTCCAGCGACTGGACCAGGGATTTCGCCGAGGTTTCCACTTGCGTTCGTATCTCGTGATAGCCCTCTTGCAGCATCTGCTGGTTGGAGCGCTGGAAATGGTTCATCTCGCTCAGGATGCCATCGAGTTCCCGGCGCACCTTGCGGGACGCTTCTGCAAGCTCGAGACGTGACACGCGTTCCACTTCCATGGGGTCGCGCCGGAGCTGATTGAAGACGATGCGAAATGCAATGCCGGCGATGGTGGAGGCAACTGCGATGCCGAAATTGCGCACGATCTCGTCGACCGCGCCACCGCCTCCATACTGGTATAGCGAAACGGCAAGGCTGGTGAGCGTGAAGATGAAGCCCATATAGTAGAAGTTGTCGCCGGTTTGGTCGTCGCGCAGCCGGAGCCCGCGCGCGATCATGATCATCGCCGCGTAGCCCGTCATCAGCGCGATCGGCACGAAGGTA
Organism: Mesorhizobium sp. BR1-1-13; assembly: GCF_020165515.1. Classification (NCBI taxonomy): domain Bacteria; kingdom Pseudomonadati; phylum Pseudomonadota; class Alphaproteobacteria; order Hyphomicrobiales; family Phyllobacteriaceae; genus Mesorhizobium; species Mesorhizobium sp. BR1-1-13. The sequence goes on along the minus strand of NZ_JAIUIH010000008.1, from coordinate 251,782 downwards.
ACGACAAATGCCGACACGGAAAGCGATTTGGCCACGACGATGTAGGCGGCGCCCAGGCCGGTAAAAACGATAAAGACTATTGGCGCCGCAGCGTCCAACTGCCGGCTGGCCACGCGCGGCCGTCTCACCCTTCAACTCCCTGCAACGACTTGGCAGAGCTGAAAACGCCGTGATTGTAGTCAATCCACTGCTGCCAGAATGCCATCAACGCGACGCTGTCGACGGGCGACTTCGCCCGGCGTATGAGCCAGATCGACACATCGCTGCCGGCGAGATCCGTAGCGAAGCGGTTTGCCGCGGGCGACTTTTTGAAGGCATCGAAATCTGTGACGCCGCGGTAGTGAGAGAAGAATTCGGTATTCTCGAACATGTCCGAAACGACAATCAGCCGCGAGGGGATCGCACGCGCTTTCTGGGCGACCAGATGGCTGACGGCTATCGACTGAATGCCGGCCATGATCGGTGAGCTGTCGGCTTTGTTTGCCTCGACCGCTTTCTCAAGCGCAACCAGCAGCGGCTGGCCGAATCCCGCTTGCCAACGCTCTCGCGCCAGCGCCGCATTGCCGGTGAAGGCACTGAGATCGCCGCCATTGCCGGGGTTGCACAGCGAGAAGAGTTCTTTCGTATAGGGTGCCGCTGATGTAAGGGCCCGGATCTCGAGCAAGCCACCGCGCTGGATGCCGGAGGCGGTATCGCGCAGCAGGGTCTGGATGTTCAGTTTGGTGACGTCGGCGATTGCATCCGTGGTATCGATCAGGATGATGGTTTGCGACGCAGCTCCGACAACCGGGCAAAGCCGATCGTCAAGTTCGACGAGTTGCGAGCGCGCCGACACATAGACGTAAGTAAAGCCTATCGCGGCGGCAATGAGGCCGAGCGCGAATAGAATAATCCAGCCCCAGCTGACAAGGTCGGAAGGCGAGCGCCGGGACCGTCGACCGCTCATTGGGCTTCAGGCACCAGCACATCCAGCTCGCGATACTGCTTCAACGCAGCCTCGAACTGTTCACCCAGGCCGACCATCATCTTGTCGAGATCGCCTTGCGCATCCTTGATGGAAGCTTGCAATTCGTCACTGTTCCATTCCCCGTCGCGGAAATATTGAATGCCGATCCGGCTGAGTTGGTATGGCCGCGAAAAGCGCTCCGGCGCGGGTGTCGTGCGTACAGCGATATTGGCGTCCCTGTAGATTCGGAACAGGCTGTTTGCGGCACGTTCAAGCTGAGCTTGGTGGGCGTCGAACAGCCCAACCAACCGAGAGCGATGCGCCACGATCGCATCGTGTTCTGTCCGCTGCTTGCTGAGGTCGGCGCGCGCATCGGCGAGTTCATCCTCGTAGCCACTGCGGACGTCGGAAAGCTCGCCGATCAGGCCTTGGCGCTTGTTTCGATAATTTGCCCGCGCCTCGTCAAGCCGGTGATCAACCGTGGCGTAGCCTGGATAGGTGTCACGCATGCTGAGCCCATCGATCAGGACAAAGAGTGAAAACATCACACCGAGGAAGAAGAGTATCCAGGAGCGAAATTCGTTCAGTGCGAATGGCGCGCTTAGCAAGCGTCGCATCACCTCGTCGCCATTGGTCGCGATCGTTCCGGCAACCTCGCGGTAATGCGCCAGACCAAGATTGATGGCAATCGCTGCGCCGATATAGGCGGCGATGGCGAGAATGCCGACAAACTTACGGAAAATCGAGCGATGCGCGATCTCGCGCACGCCATAGAGGGCGAACATCAGCGCGACGCCGACATTGAGGATCGCGAAGATCAGCGCCTCGACGATGCCGCCGACCAGCCCGAGCTCGTTTCGCTTTGCAAGCAGTTCGCCATTGATGACGAGCTCTGCCATCACCAGCGCCACCACAAAGAGCCATTTCAACGTGGTACCGATGGCCGTGGTCTTCTTGCAGGGCCGGCGAAGCCCGTTCTGATCCTTGAAATCACGATGCCAGGACTCTGCCTCCTTCAGATCGCGCCGCAGCCCATGCAGATCATCGATCCCCATCTGCAATTCGGCTTTCAGGTCGGAGAGACCAGCCGTGGATGCCGCTTTTATATTGGCAAAGCGCGATTCAAAGTCGAGATCGATGAGACGCTGCCTGAACCCCGCAAGTTGGTTCTCCAGATGATCGTGGGATTGTTTCTGGGCGGCTCCGACCAATTCGATGATATCGTTTTCAACGGCATCGTAAGGGAGGTCATCGCTTTGAGGCAGATTCTCCCTGCCCCGCTTCTCGCCTTTCTCCGCAAGCCGCATATCCGTTGCAATGCGCTGGACGTCAATGTCGGGGAATGACTCTGTCGTCGGCCTATAGGCATGCGGCGGCCGCAACAGCCGTTGCTTGAGCTTTTCCAGTGACCCGAACATTCCACCCCACGTACACTCTTCCGACCACCCGGATCGAGGCTAGCGGTAAGCTTCGGATTCTTCAACGAGTTTCGCCCAAATCGAAACTCGAGCTGAAATATCTCTCGCGGATGCACGGCATCTGCAATTCCGCCGGAATGACTGTCTCTTGCTAGGGAGCCGTATTGTACTTCACACCGTTTACTGCATGGTCGCTGTTGCTGACCAAACGCCGCAGTCTCGATCGCACGGCGAAGCTCTTGCCCTACCCAGCCAGCTTCCCATCCTTGGCGATTTCCCTCCCTCCGCGATACACCGTGCGCTCCTTCGGTACCGCCACGACTGCCTCGGGCACATGCTCGGCCCTCAGCGTCACGAAATCCGCCTTGGCGCCGAGGCAATTCCGTAACCTTCAAGTCCGAGCGCCTTGGCCCGCCGCAACAGGTGGAAACAGTTTCAAGGGGACCGCGAAGATCCGGCCCGAACAAGGCGATAGTCGCACATCTTGAATCGGCACGACAGGCCTGCTTCCTGGCTCGTTCACTCCGGCGTGCCGGGGAACAGCGCCAGCGCATCACCGCCGGCTAGTAGCGAGGGGTGCGGTCGTAGCCGCCTGTCGGCACCGTATCGTCGGCAGCGAAGCCGACCGTATCGCTGTCGAAATGGCGGGCTGAAGCCCGACTACAGGGCAGGACAGAGCGGGAGAATGCAAGAGACCTGGCATCCCGCGCCGTCAACGGCCGCCCCTCACCCCAACTCCACCCACACCGGCGCGTGGTCGCTGGCGCCGTCCTCACCGCGCACGTCGCGGTCGATGCCGGCAGCCTTGAGCTTGCGGGCGAGCTTCTTCGACAGGAGGATATGATCGAGCCGCAAGCCCGCATCGCGCGGCCAGCGGTTCCGCCGGTAATCCCAGAAGGTGTAGAGCGTCTCCTTGGGGTAGACCTTGCGCAGTGCGTCCGTCCAGCCTTGCTCGATGAGCGCCGCAAAGGCTGCCCGGCTTTCCGGTTGTACCAGCGCGTTATCGTCGTAGGAGCGCGTGGCATAGATATCGCGCGGCTCGGGCACGATGTTGTAGTCGCCCGCCAGCACCACCGGCAGCCCGGGGTCGAGCAGTTGTGCCGCATGCGCAGCGAACCTGTCATGCCAGGCGAGCTTGTACTGGAATTTCGGCCCCGGCTGCGGGTTGCCGTTCGGCGCGTACAGGCAGCCGATGACGATACCGTTCACCGCCGCCTCGATGTAGCGGCTCTGCCTGTCGGCACCGTCGCCGGGCAGCACGTCCCGCGTCAGGACAGGCTCGGCGCCCCGCGCCAGTATGGCGACGCCGTTCCAGGTCGGCTCCCCCTTCCACACCGCGCCGTAGCCGGCATCGGCCAGGGCAGTGCGCGGAAACTGCATATCGCGCGCCTTCAACTCCTGCAGGCAGACGACATCGGGGCTTGCCGCCGCCAGCCACGCCAGAAGGTTCTCGAGCCGGCTGTTGATATTATTGATGTTGAAGGAGGCGATCTTCATCTGGAAAAACCGGAGACACCTTTCGCTTCGTCATCCTCGGGCTTGACCCGAGGATCCATGCCGTGACTGCAGCCGAAGAATGCGACCCGTCAGAATTCCGCACCGTCGCAACACTCGCAGATCACGGCATCGATCCTGGGGTCTGCGCGCGTCGCTTCGCTCCTTGCTCCGCCCTAGGATGACGAAGGCGGTGGTTGCGCCGCCCAAGTCTTCACCGTCTCCGCAACCGTCTTCAGATGGTCGGCGGTCGAAAACCCCGAAATGCCCTTTCGCGGCTTCAGGTCGTGATCGCCATCCTCCAGCCAATGCACCTCAATGGCGTCGGAAAGGCCGTAGGTCGCGACCTCGTCCCTGGTGCCGAACTCGTCGCGCGTGCCTTGGAAGATCAGTGTCGGCGTCTTCAGCCCTGCCAGATGCTTGGTCCGCAACTGCTCGGGCTTGCCGGGCGGGTGGAAGGGATAGCCGAGGCAAACCAGCCCCGAAATCTCGCCCTTGGCGAACATCTCATCCGCCACCATCGAGGCGACGCGTCCGCCCATCGACTTGCCGCCGATGATGAGCGTTCCGGTGACGCCTTTCGCCCGGAGATCCGCGATCGCCTTGACGTATTCCGGGTTCACCGTCTCGGCGCGTGGCGGCGGCTTGCGGTGGCCGTAGCGGCGGGCAGCCATATAGTGGAACTCGAACCGCGCGACCTGAAAGCCCACTGCCGCCAGAGCCTTGGCGGTAGCGGTCATCGATGGAGAATCCATCGATGCGCCGGCGCCATGCGCGAGCAGGATGGTGGTTGGGGCGGTGTCGTGGCCGTCGAAGAGGAAGCTGGTCATGGGGCGGCCTTTCCACAAAGGCCGAGTTCCTTGGCGTCCCCCTGCTCAAGCGCGCCCATACATCCCCTCACCCCGCCGACTTCGCCAACTGCATATCCACGAACTGCACGCCCTTGGCCGCAACCCCAGCCCACTCCGACTCCGCGTCGAGCTCCAGATACCGCGCCCACAGCAGCCGCGCTTCCAGCAAATTGCCTGCGTCGAATTCCAGCCGGGCGAGGTTGAACACCGGATCGGCGTAATTGCTGTCCAGCGCGATCGCCTTCCGCAAGTGCCTTCGTGCCGACGCCGTCTTGCCCTCCTCGCTCATCAGCCCGGCGAGATTGAACCAGGCCTCGACGAAAGCCGGATCGAGCTTGATCGCGCGCGCATAGTCATGGGCCGCTTCCGCCGGATGGCCGCCGGCGCGCAGGCAGTTGGCGCGGTTGAAGGCGGCGATCGCGTCGCCTGGATCGATGGCAAGGCAGCGCTGGTAGCGCGCGGCGGCACCATCATGGTCGCCGTCCTGCTCCGCCGCTTCGGCCTCGGCGAACAGCTCTTCCAGCGGATCGTCGTCGGTGGCGCCGAGATCGAACAGCAATTGCCCGTCGAGCTCGCTCTCGCCGCCATCTAGATAGATCGCATCGGGCCGCCCGAATGCCGAGCCGACCGCGAGCGACTTGGCGGTGAGCGAAGCCACCGGGCCGGAACGGTGCACCGAGCGCGCGATCGCGCCCCATGTCGCGCCGCCGGCGACCAGCCCGGCATATTTGCGCGCCAGGATCAGGTCGCGGAAGGAATAGGGTTCCGAGTCATGTTCGAAAGCATCGAACAGCGACAGGAGATCGAGGTCGGCGCCGGATAGCCGCGACTGATCGATCAGCGATTGCCGCGATAGCGAGGAGGCCTCGGGCACCTTCATCAGTCCGAGCAGGCGCAGAAAACCGTTCTCGCTGAGCAATGCGCGCCCGGCGCCGCGCTCGGCGGCGACCCGGCGTTCGATGTCGGCATCGCCGGTCTTCGTGAGCCCGGCCTTGACCAGCAGACCGCGACCGAACACGACATGCGTGGTGCGCCGGGTGACGCCGCGCCTGAGTTCGCCATGCTGGCGCGCGACCTCGCGCGCCGCCAGCCTGAGCGGAAACGCCGCCAGCGCACCGATCGTGCCGAATATGGCGCCGGCTGGTGCCGTCACTTCTTGCTCTTGCCGACCGCCTTCAGCAGGTTGGCTTTCAGCGGATTCTCAGCAGTGGCGGCCGCCTTGGCCTTGGCGGCGGGCTTCTCGTCGGCCTTGCTCTTTGACTTGGCCGGCGGCTTCGACTGCGACTGCGACAGGCTCGCCTTCAGCGCATCCATCAAATTGATGACGTTGCCGCGCTCGGGTGCCGCCGCGATGATGGGCTTGTGGCCCTTCAGCTTCTCGCGGATCATCGCCATCAGCGCGATCTCGTAGCGGTCCTCGTAGTTCTTCGGATCGAAGGTGGTTTCCTTCTGCTTGATCAGCGCTTCGGCGAGTTGCAGCATTTCAGGATCCGGGTTGCCGGCCGGGATGTTGCCGAAATATTCAGCCGTGCCGCGCACTTCGTTCGGGTTCCTCAACGTGCACACGAACATGCCGTTTTCGCGCGCGCCGATCGTCACCACGCGCTCGCGGCTGGACAGGACCAGTCGGGCGATCGCCAGCTTGCCGGATTTGCGCATGGCTTCGCGCAACACGGCGAAAGTCTCCTCCGCCATCGCGCCGTCCGGTGCCATGTAATAGGGCGCGTCCTGGTAGATGACGTCGACCTCGTCCTCGTCGACGAAGGCCTCGATGTTCATCGTGTGGTTGGATTCGATGCGCACCGCGTCGAGGTCGCTATCGTCGATGATGATGTACTGCTTGTCCTCGTACTCGTAGCCCTTGACCAGGTCGGAACGCTCGACCAGTCCGAGTTCCGGATCGACCGGCTTCATGTTGATGCGGTTGTGGGTCTTCTTGTGCAACTGGTTGAACGAGATGCGCTCGCTGGCGCTGGTGGCGGGGTATAGCCGCACCGGACAGCTCACCAGACTGAGCTTGAGGTAACCTTTCCAACTTGCCCTGGGCGCCATGATGAACTCCTACGCGGCCATGCACTGCAACTATCGCAGCGCTTTCGTCCGAAGGACGAACAAGGCTGCGCAAATCCTACACCGACCCCGCACCTTACCAGCAAATCCTGACGAAATGTTTTAGGACGCCGGAAGGGCCACGAGCAGAGAATAATTCAAATTGTCAAAAGCGTCGATGGACTTGGGTTTCCTCGCCCCGCGAAGCGGGGGAGAGGAACCAATCTATTTGAACGTAGGCAAATCCCGAGCAAACTCGTCGATCTCCGCCCACGGATCCCCTGACGTCTCCAGCAGTCCCGGCAGCGACGCATAGTTCAGGTCCTGCGGAGCGTCGATCGTCTCCAGATCCGCCCAGCTCACCGGCGTCGAGGCCGGCAGGTTGGTGCGGGCGCGCAGCGAATAGGGCGCGGCGGAGGTGTGGCCGCGCGCGTTGCGGTGATAGTCGATGAAGATGCGCTTCTTGCGGTTGTCCTTGCCCATTGTGGTGGTGAAGGTGTCCGGCGCGCTTGCCGCCAGATGCGTGGAAATCGCGCTGGTCGCCTGGTGCAGCGTCTTCCAGTTCTGCCTGGCGGTCACCGGCACGGTGATATGAATGCCCTTGCCGCCCGAGGTTTTGGCGAAGGGCACCAGCCCCAGCCCTTCCAGTTCGCCCTTGATGTGCACCGCAGCCTCGACCACTTCACGCCAGGAGATCCCTTCGCCCGGATCGAGATCGAAGACGATCTGGTCCGGCCTGTCGAGGCTGGTGCGGTGCGTGCCCCAGGTGTGGAACTCGACGACGCCGAACTGCGCCAGCGCCAGATAGCCCTTCGCGCCCTCGACCGAGAGGTAGGATTTGGTCTCGCCCTCGGAATTGGTCGCCTCGAAGGTGGCAACCGAAGGGGGCATGCCGGTGAAGGCGTGGCGCTGGAAGAAGCAGTCCTTCGGCAGGCCGGTTGGGCAGCGCACCAGCGACACCGGGCGCCCGAGAATATGCGGCAGCATGAAATCGCCGACCAGCGCGTAGTAGACGGCGATGTCGAGCTTGGTCGGCCCGGTCTTGCCGAACAGCCGCCTGGTCGGGTTGGTGACCCAGATCGTGGCGAGGTCGGCCTCCGCGATCAGCCGCTTGCGCTTGGCCGAAACCGGCGTCGAGAGGCCGACATCCCTGAGGCCGCGAAACACCGCATGGCGCAGAGCATTGTCCGCCGTGCGGTTGGCGTAATGGATGCGCGCCGAAAACAGCGGCTTCACCCAGTGCATCTCGCGCATGATTTCGCGCGGCACGCCTTCCGGCGCCGTGGCGCCCGCTGTCAGCGGCTCCAGCCGGGCGAGCAGGTCAGCCGCGGTCTCGGCGTCGAAACCGGTGCCGACCTTGCCGCGATAGTGCAGCTCGCCGTCCTGCCACTCGGCCATGCCCAGTGCGGCCAGCCCTTCCGCCGCTTGCGAGGTCGTGTAGCCGGCGATGACGAAATCGTCCTTCTCGAGCGCCTTGCACTTGGTCCAGCTCTTGGTGCGGCCGCTCTGGTAGGTCGCGGTGGCGCGCTTGGAGACGACGCCTTCCAGGCCGAGCTCCGTCGCTTGGTCGTATAGCCCCTGCCCGGAGCCCTCGACATGGTCGGAGAACTGGATCGCGGAATTGGCGCCGACGCCGGCGAGCAGTTCAGCCAGCAGCGCCTTGCGCCTCTCCAGCGGCGCCTTGCGCAGATCCCAGCCGTCGAGATGGAGGAGATCGAAGGCGTAGAAATGCAGCTTGCTGCCGGCGCCCTCGGCCAGCGCGTCCTGCAGCAGCGCGAAACGCGAAATGCCCTTGCCGTCGAGCATGACGATCTCGCCGTCGATAATCGCCTCGCGGCACGGCAGCTTGGCGAAGGCATGCGGCAGATCGCCATAGCGCTTGGTCCAGTCGATGCCGCCGCGGGTGATCAGCCTGACCTCGCCATCGGTCAGATGCGCCATGGTGCGGTAGCCGTCGAACTTGATCTCGTGCAGCCAGGTCTCGCCGGTGCGGTCGCCAGGATCGTCACCGCCCGGCGGTTTCGGCACCTGTGTTGCCAGTTGCGGCTCTATGCGGGCGGCGGGCGAGGCCTTGACCGCGCCGGGCAAGGCGCCGGGCTTCAGCGTGCCAGGCCTTGGCGCAGCCTTGGCCGGCGGCGGCGCCACCAGCTCCTCGATACGGCGGCCGGACTTCACGCTCTCCGGCCGTGCTTCCAGGATATCAAGCGTGGGATTGGAGGCGAGGTCGCGCTCCTTGAACAGAAGCCAGTTCTTCTTGCCCTCCTCTTCGCCGGGCTTCGGCTTCAGCCTGGTCAACATCCAGCCGCCATTGAGCTTTTGGCCAGCCAGCCGGAACTTGAAGGCGCCGGCGCGCAAGCTCTTCTCGACATCCTCCATCGGCGCCCAGCTGCCCGTGTCCCAGACGATCATCGGCCCGCCGCCATACTCGCCCTCGGGGATGACGCCTTCGAAGTCGATATATTCGAGCGGATGGTCCTCGGTCTCGACCGCCAGCCTTTTGTCGGCCGGATTGAGCGAGGGCCCGCGCGGCACCGCCCAGCTCTTCAGCACGCCGCCAACCTCCAGGCGCAGGTCGTAGTGATCCGCCGTGGCATGGTGCTTGTGGACGACGAAGCGGTTGCCCTCCTCGGCGATCAACCCACCCGCCGGTTCCGGCGTCTTCGAGAATTCGCGCTTGGCGCGGTAAGGTTTGAGCTTGGAGGGCGTCATGGCATCGACCGCCGCAAGCCAGCCAATTGCAACAACAGAGCGCCATGCCTGCTCGAACGGTCCGATGCGGCATGTATCAGGGTGACTAGCCGAAACGTCGCTGCCAACCAGTCACCACGCTCAATCGTCGGCCGCCGGCGTCAGTTCGAGCTCAGCGGGCGACAGGCCCTGCCGCAGCTGGCTCAAGCGGAATTCGTCGACCCAGTAGGCCTCGCCATCGACCAGCACGCGCGCCCTATAGGTGCCGCCTGAAAAACTCTGCGCGGTGATGTAGACCTTGTGGCGGTCGAGCGCCTTGCGCACCGCGGCGCGCTTGGAGTTCTGGCTGTTCACGGCACTGGACATGCGCTTCGCCCTCGGTCGCCCTGACACGGAACTCGACCGCTCTTCGCGGTCCAGCGACTGGCCCCAAGGATGGCGGAGAGCGGCGCGGGTGTCAATTTCCTCGCCGCGGCGGCTTCCCTGCAAGACGCAAGCATAGCCGACGGCATCGGCTCGATTATGTCCGCGAACCTGCGGGCTGGAACAATATGACATCTTGTTTGGCATATGCGCCGAGGCGGCGCGGCGCTTCTGCTTTCCGCATTGTTAACCTCGGCGCGCCTAGGAATAGGGCGGGCTCCGGACGCGGCGCCAATGCGTCAGAGCGGCGCGGGGATGGTGCGGCCATCCAGGAGAACAAGGTTCATGACCGCTTCCGTACGAAGCAATGACTGTGAAGTGGCTGTTGTCGGCGCCGGACCTTTCGGACTTGGCGTCGCCACGGCGCTCAGGGCAGCCGATGTAGACGTGCTTGCCTTTGGCAGCCCGATGGGCTTTTGGCGCGAGAGCATGCCTCGGGGCATGCGGCTTCGCTCGCCCTGGCGCGCAACCTTTATCGGCAACCCCAACGGCCCGCTGTCCCTCGATTCCTACGCCAGCGGCCAGCGCGTCCAATTGCGCGAGCCATTGCTCCGGCAAGATTTCGTCGACTATGGGATGTGGGTTCAGGCTCAGGCGATTCCGGATCTCGACACGCGCATGGTGAGCCGTGTCGAACGGACCAATGCGGGATTCCGGCTGATCCTTGCCGACGGCGATGCGGTTCGCGCCGGGCGCGTCGTCGTCGCCATGGGCCTGAAGAACCAGGAACTGGTGCCCCCCGCCTTCACCGGCCTGCCCTCCGAACTGGTCAGCCACACCAGCGCGCACACCGGATTCGAAGCCTTTGCCGGCAAGCATGTCGCCGTCGTCGGGCGCGGACAAAGCGCCTGCGAATCCGCCGTCCTGCTGAGAAAGGCGGGAGCCGACGTCGAACTCGTCTGCCGGGGCGACATCCATTGGCTGGGCGCGCCGTCCAGCAGCCGGGGCCGCAATGTGCTCGGCGCCGCCGAGGAACTCCTGGCGTCGCCCTCGCGCGTCGGTCCCTTCCCGTTGTCCTGGCTGATCGAGGCGCCGGGTCTCGTGCATAGTTTGCCAGCGGCTGCACGACGCTGGGTCAATGCGCGTGGCCTCAGGGCCGGCGCGTCGGGCTGGCTGCTGCCGGACTTCGGCGGCATCAAGGTCAAGGCCGGCCGTGTGATCGTCGACGCCTCCGCCAGCAACTCCGGAATAGACTTGCGGTTCGAGAACGGCTCGACCGCTTATGATCACGTCCTGCTCGCGACCGGCTATCGCATAGACATCGGCAAGCTTGGGCTCTTCGCCCCCGACCTCCTCGATGCGATTGCCTGCCGCGACGAATCGCCGATCCTTTCCGCGGGGCTGGAATCGAACATTCCCGGCCTGCATTTTGTCGGCGCCGGCGCGGTCGCGAGTTTTGGCCCGTTGATGCGTTTCACCGCCGCCACCCCGTATGCGGCGCGGGCCGTCACCCGTTTCATACGCGCCGCGAGAAGCAAGGGCCAGAACGCACGGCGCTCCACCGTGAGACTGGGCGAAGCCTCGCTGCCCGCCGGCCCGAAGCCGCGTTGAGCGTCGCCGGCCGCGCCATGTATCAGCGCGATCAGGCGGGGCTCTCGTCTCTCAAAGCGGAAGAGCTGGGCAACCGGCCGTGCCGGACAACATGTGAGGGTGGAGGCGTGGCGACGTCAGGCGCAGTGTTTCTTGGTGGCGCGCACGGCACGCTTGCCCTGGCGCGCAGCCTCGGCGCCCAAAAAGTGCCCCTCACCTACATCACCAATGATTCGCCGCTGCCAGGCTGGTCCCGATTTGTCGGAGCCACCATCCGCTGGCCCGGCCCAACCGATGAGCGGGCGCTGCCGTTTCTGCTGGAAGCGGCGCGTAAACACCGTCTGGAGGGATGCCTCCTGATCCCGGCCGCCGATCCAGAGGTTCGCCTGGTCTCGGAAAATCTCGCCGCCCTGTCGGCGCTCTATAAGATCGCGCTGCCCTCCTGGGATGTGTTGCAGTGGGTCTGCGACAAGCCGTTGCTCTACAGGCGGGCAACCGAGTTGCGGCTGTCCATTCCAAGGACCTATGACATCGTATCCATGGCGCAGGCCTCATCCCTGGACATGGTTTTTCCGGTCGTTCTCAAGCCTCACATGGGTGGCGGCAACACCCGCATCGCAAGGGCCAAGGTCGTCCAGGCCGACGACAGGGCCTCGTTTCTTGCCGCCTATCGCGACGCGGCCGAACAGATCGGCGGCCAAAACGTCGTCGTGCAGGAGTGCGTGCCGGGCGGGGGAGAAAGCCAATTCTCTTACGCCGCGCTCTGGAACGAGGGCAAGCCGATCGCGGAGTTCACCGCGCGCCGCTCGCGGCAATATCCGGTCGACTTCGGCTATACCAGCACCTTCGTCGAGATCGTCGACGAGCCCCGCGCCGTCGCCGCCGCGCGCACATTGCTGTCGTCGATCGGCCATAGCGGCCTGGTCGAGGTCGAATTCAAGCACGATTGTCGCGACGGCAGGCTCAAGCTTCTCGACGTCAATCCGCGCCCCTGGTCCTGGTTCGGACTTTGCGCGCCTGCTGGCGTCGACCTGGGCGCGATGCTGTGGGAAACAGTGAACGGCCGGGCCACCGCGGCCGCTAGCGCTCGCCCGGGAACGGCATGGATGTATCTTGCCCGCGACGCTGTTTCATCCGTGACGCTGATGTGGCGCGGCAGCCTCGGCATCGCGGCCTATCTCAACTCGTTCGCGACGGTTCGATCCTGGGCGGCGTTCGCCTCAAACGATCTGTTGCCGGGGCTGATCGAGCTGCCGCTGACGGCATGGCGGGTGCTGACGAAACGGCTGCTGAACCCGACCGGCCGCCGGCGCTGACAAAATCGCCCTTTATGATGGCCGGTAGTCGAAGATCGCGTAGTCGATGGTCCGCACCGCGTCGAGGAAACGCGGCATGGGCGGCGTCACGCGTTGCTGGAAAGACCCGGCATCGCGGATAGCGGGCTTCGCCCAGTCGATGGCCCTGTGGCTCGAACTGCCGTAAACGACGAGGCAGGGCCGCGTGTGCCGTTCCAGCGACGCCATGAGATTGCCCAGCACGATTTCGAACACATCCCTGGAAAAGGGATTGTAGAAATAGACCAGCAGCGGCGTCGGCGGGAACTCATACGTCGCGGCATCCGCTTCGATGACCGCAATCTTGCGGCATTTCTGGGCCGGGCTCTTGTATCGCTCGATATTGCGCCGGGCGATGGCGACCAGCTCCCGCGCGAACTCCACACCGACAATCGCGGCGAACGGGTAGTGCGACGCCAGCAGGAGCGTGCGCGACTTGCCCGAACCGATATCGATGAAAGTGTAGTCTGCGAGATCGTCCGTCAGCCTGTCCATGATGAAGGCGAAGGATCTGGGCGACGTGCAGACGCATTCATTGCCCTGGTCCCGGTGCGGCCCGACGACATCGAGCGCGTCGAGCCGGATCGAACCCGCCGTGTCCACGCCATTGTCGCGATCCCACTGGCGCGCCAGCCGGTCGGCAACGAGATGGCGGATGTTGCGTGCGACGAAGCGGCCGCTTTCACCGAGGCCATGCCGCCGCACGAGCCGGAACGGTTCGAGGATTCCTTGCTGCCGGACGAACCGCAGCGCCCTTGCGATGCGTCCCTTCGATCTGTCCTGCAAATCGATGCTATGCGTTTCGCGGTTCATCGCATATCGGCTCGGTTGCCTGTCAGCGCAGGCGGCGCAGGCCGCGCGCCAGGCCTTGGCCGGCCTTGAGCAGCCGCGGTTTGGAGCGAATGAAAAGCTCGATCCGGCAGCGCAGCGAAATGTAGGCGGTGGCGCCCCATCCCCGCAGTGTCATCGACTGGCACAGTTCGGCCAGGACCGAACTGGTGGCGCCGATGTGCTCCTTATAGCCCTGGCTGCCGACCGAAAGGTCGAAATAATCGAACCCCTGCCCGCGCCCCCACATCATCAGCTTGCCGAACATCGTCAGGCCCGGCGGGGCAACGGCATTCTGGTCGATCCCGAGCAACAGGGTATGGAGCGTGCCTTTCCTGACCAGTACATAGATGACGGCGAGCCAGGCTTCCCCTCCGCGCAATCCGAAGATGCGCACCGAGCCGTCGGAAAGGCCATGCAGCGCGGCATCTCGGTAGAAGTCGACGACAGGTTCCTGCGTCAAAAGATCGAAACGGCCGAGCTCACGAAACCGCTTCAGCCGCAGCTCGAGGAGCGTGTCGAAGAGCGTTTCCGTCAGCGCCGGCGTGTCGGCCTCGACCAGGCTCAGGCCGCCGAGCTTTTCGAGGCGGCGGCAATGCTTGTGAAAGCTCTTGGCGAAGGAGGGCCTACAGATGCGCTTGATGAGCGTTTCCGGTTCGCCGTGCAGGATAAGGCCGGAGGTGATCTGAAGGGAATCGTGCGCCGCCGAAAGCAGCGCCAGAGGATTGGCGACTCGTTGGATCTGTTGCGGGATTCCCAAGATATGGATGCGATCCGCCGGTGGCAGCACGGCGCGGACTGCCGCCCATGCGGCGTCGGCGCCTTGCCTGGTCCACGCCCTGTCATCCGCCAGCAGCGGTGCCGAATAATCGCAGACGCCGCAGCTCAGCCATTCGATCACGGAGTGGCCCAGCGCCCGGCGCCGCATCAGCGGCAAAAGCATGACCGGCGCGCCCGTGGCGGCGTCGTTGACCTCGACGACAAGCAGTTCCGCGCCTTTGGGCATCAGCCGTTTGGCGATCCCCTCGACCCACGCATAATGCTGATGCGCGGTGCACACGCCATCGGCCTGAAACCGCAGCCAGAGCGGCCTTACAGTGTCGAGGCCGGTGTGCAGCCGGGCTTTGAAGCGCGCGGCTGTACCGGCGCTGGCGGCAGTCCGGGACAATAACCCGTCGGATAGATCCGTCTTGGGAGCCGTTCCCGTGGCTTGCCACATGCTTCTCCTGTCCTCCCGGCCGGCCATTAACATCGTCCACGCAAGCAGTGTAAACCCCGCCAACTCCGGACCGCCTCGGACAGCCGTGCGTTGGAGCGCACGAAAGCCACGGTTGCGGACTAATGGCAGCGCTTGCGATACCCCCGCATCGTAAACCACGGCAAAGTTCGGTCAGGACCAGACCTTTGGCGCCCATTTATGTTCGTTGGTTTCGCCTACCGGCCGACGGCCGAAATAGTCTAACCTTTGCCCGCGTGCACAGCTCGTCGACCTGCCATGAGGCCCGGTGAGACGTTGGGCACTTGCGCTCAGGTCGACCGCTAGCATCAAAGCATGAACGGTGCGTTGATGGATAATCAGAAATTGCACCGATCAGTCGTGCCATGTTGGGTCATTCGCGGAGACCACGCCGACGGCAAACGGTAGGCCTCCTCGTGGAGCGCCTTCTGCCATGGTCTCTGCTACCGTTTTACCGGGGCGAACGGGACTGACCGCCGCCACCCGCCCAACCAGCTGTCGCGCTGCTGGTCCGGGTGCTCGATGTTCCATATGCGGTGACGCGCGAAATACCATGATGCAGCAAGGACGAAGATTTCGGAGACCGCGGAACCCAACAGCGACCACGGCGGAGGCGCAATTGCCAGCAGGATTGCGATCAGCGCCAGCCCGACGATTGCGCCACCGGTCGTGATGAACGCGACGGTCCGGAAATCGCCGAGGATCTCAAGGATGATGCGAGGCATGACATAAAGCATGACCGGGATGAAATTCGCGATCACGAAAAGTCCGATGAATCCGACCGAGGCATCCTGGAGGGCCTGGGATTTTATCATCGGCAGGACGAATAGGATGGCACATCCATAGACGAGGCCACCGACCCCCATGACCAGCGACCAGATCTTCGCTTGCGCCCAGACACGGCTTGTTTCGTTGTTGCGCATCAGCTTCGCCAGCTCCGGCTGCGTCATGTTGAAGAGAGCAAGGCTGATGATGCGCAGTGGGGCAAACAGCACGAGGACCGCCGCCAGCGGTGCGTAAGCGGCGGGTCCGGCAATGCCCGCCACCAGCAGGGCCAGGCATTGACCCTGGATGTTTGTGGTGGTCGCGCTGAACGCCGACCAGCGCAGCTGCGGCCAGAGCCTTGTATAGCGGCGGCGCGTCGGCATGCGGAAGCTGATGCGAGGTGTGCGGCGCGCCAGCCGAACCAGGACGACGATGCCGAGCAGATTTGCTGCCGCAAGCGCATAGAACACGGTTTGGAGCGCGTCCTTCGCCAGCCACATGGTCAGTCCGGTCAGGATGATGCCGGTGATCGTGAAAGCGGCGTCGCTGATGGAGACGATCACCTGCTGGCGCCGAGCGAACAATGCCGTGCGCATGTGGCTGCGCAGCGACCATGCGCCGACGAAGCAGCCGGCGGCGATGCCGCTCGGATCGCCCAGCAGATGCATCAGGATCGCCGTGCCGACCGCCATCAGCAGCGACACCACCAGCGCCGCGGTCCCGAAGGCCACGTCATGGGCATCGACACCGGCGCTGTTGGTGCTCTTGCCCATCCATATCGAAGCGGGGACGGCGGTGAGCGAGCGGATGTACGACAGGCCGACGCCGCCCATCACCATGCCGATGGCGAAGAGACCGTAACCTTGCGCCGACAGTATGTGCAGCAACGCGATGTTGAGGGCAAAGTGAAAGCCGCTCTGCATCGCCTCGCCGCCGACCATCAGCACGAGGCGCCGCACCAGATGGACCGGGAATTTCACGGCCGGGTCTCCGCCTGGCGAGCGGTTGCCGGCCTGCCCGGCCTCGCTATCGTCACTTTCAGCTTGTCGGCGGCGATCGCGGCGATCGCCGCAGCTGCGACCGTTTCGCTGAAGACGGTCTCGTAGCGCGCGCGGCCGGCGGCAACAAAACCACGCCAGGCCTCGGGCCGCAGGATGATCGCCTGCAATTTCGCGGCAAGGGCGGCGGCGTTATTAGGCGGAACATGCCAGCCGGTCTCGCCGTCGCTGACCACCTCGACCAGCCCGCCGATCGCCGACACCAGTGGCGGCCGACCATAGGCCATCGCCTCGATAGCGACGCGGCCCAGCGATTCCGGGCGCCGCGACGGAACGGTGACGATGTCGGCCCAGCGGTAGTGTTGCGAGGGGTCTGGTATGAACGGCAGCACGCTGACGCGATCGGCCAATCCCATGGTGTTCACCAGCTCGGCCAAGGCCAGTTCGCGCTCGGTGCTTTCGAAAGCGCCGCCCACCAGCCGCACGTCGATGCGCGAGCGCAATTCCGGCGGCATCGAGGCGACCGCCTCGAGCAGCACTTCCTGGCCCTTGATCCTGTTGATGCGGCCGAGCAGCAGCACCCGCAACGGCCGGCTGCCGTCATAGCTCATCGGCTCGGCCGCCGGCGGGCCGGCAACGCCATTATAGACCACATGCGTGCGTGAACGGCCGGCAATGCCGAAGGCCGCGCGCGTCGCGCGTGAATTGAAGATCAGGTCGGCATGGCTCCAGCGCATCAAAGCGACCAGGATCGTGCGCATGAAACCTTCGGGAATCTCGTGGATATGCAGGACAGCCTTGTGAGGCAGCAGGCGGGTGGCCAGCGCATAGTCGGCCACGATCGAGGTGTTGACATAGACCAGGTCGCAGTGCCTGAGGCGTCGCCATGCCCGCCATACGGCCACCGGCAAACGCGCCATCTCGATGGTCGCGAGGCGCAGGATGGCTTGACGCCGCAGCACCCAGAGCGGCTCGAAGACGATGCGGCTGGCATGCGGTTCGAGGATCTGCACGATCGGGCCGCTGCGCGGCAGCACGACTTCGATGTCCGCGGACGGAAACGCGGCGCGCAGGGCTGCGACGCTCTCCGCGAAGCTTCGGTCGGAGCCATAGAGTTCGTAGCCCTGATGAACGCAGGCAATCCGCATCTTAATATCCCGCCAGGTTCATACCCCATCCTGCATCGCGCGAGGCAGATGGCTGCCGAAGCCCAGGAGCAAGGATCATGCCCGGTCCGCTTTCCCGGGCCGTTTGGCCGAGGAACCCCGGCAACGCCTCGTTTCGACACAGATACGCCTGGAAAGTTGACCGATAATGAAACAACTCCGGCGTTTGGTAAGAATTTTTTACGACGTTCTGCGACAGTTGCTCCCACTCTTGCCCGGCTGGAAGTTGCAGGGTGGGTTCTGGTGCAGTGAACATTCCGGAAAGTCCCGTCGGCCATGACATCAAAGCCCTCCATCCTGATCCTGGGAACGCGCGGCATACCCGCAGCCCATGGCGGTTTTGAAACCTTCGCCGAGAAGCTGGCGCTTTTCCTCGCCGGACGCGGCTGGAGGGTCGGCGTTTACTGCCAGGACGAGGTCGATCAGGTCGAGCACAGGGTGCGCAGCGAAACCTGGCGCGGCATCGAACTCATCCACATTCAGGTCGCCTCGAAAGGTCCGCGCGCGACGTTGGAATTCGACTGGCAATGCGTGCGCGATGCCGTGCGGCGGCCCGGCGTGTGCCTCGTCCTGGGTTACAATGGCGCGCTTTTCCTGACTTGGCTCAGGCTGATGCGGCGCAAGATCATGACCAACATGGACGGCATCGAATGGCGCCGCCCCAAATGGGGCCTGGCGGCGCGAAGCTGGTTCTGGCTCAACGAATGGATCGGCGCCTGGACCTCGCATCGCCTCGTCGCCGATCATCCTGTCATCGCCGATCATTTGGCGACACGCCGGCCGCGCAGCGCGATCGTCACCATCCCCTATGGCGGCGATCCCGTAACGACGGCGCCGGAGGCACCGGTCAGGGCGCTCGGGCTCGAACCTGGAAAGTACCTGATCTCGATCGCGCGCATCGAGCCCGACAACAACATCCTGCCGATCGTCGAAGCCTTTTGCAGCAAAAAGCGCGACATCAAGCTGGTGGTGCTTGGAACGCTCTCGGATGAAATCCCCTATCACGCCGCCATTCGCAAGGCCGCGAACGGCTCGGTGGTTCTGCCCGGGGCCATCTATGACCAGGCGACAGTGAAGGCGCTGCGGTACCACGCGCGCGCCTATATGCATGGCCACACGGTCGGCGGCACCAACCCGTCATTGGTCGAGGCGCTTGCGGCCGGCAACATGGTGATCGCCCATGACAATCCCTACAACAGGTGGACCGCGGGCGCCGCCGCCCTCTATTTCACCGACACCGGCACTTGCGCCAGCCGGATCGATCGGGCCATCGAAGACAACGCCCTGGTCGAGAGTTGCGGTGAGGCCGCCAGGGCGCGCGCCCGCGAAACCTTCCGCTGGGAAGACGTGCTGCTGGCCTATGAGAATGAAGCCTTCCGGCTGCTCGGCGTCGTCGCCGGGGAGGCCGTCCCGGTCGACCATCCCTCGCACGCATGACGACGTGGTCGCGCCGGCGGGTTCTCGGAGCGGCGCTGTCCACGGCTGCGTTGTTCGCGCCGCTTTCTCCCGTGTCGTCCAGCCTGGCCGCCACCGGCGAATGGCGCTTCCGGCGCGGCGTCAACGCCTTCCCCTGGTTTTCGCTGACCCGCGAATTCCCCGCACCCCGTACCGACTACGACTGGCCTCCATTCCAGCAGCGGCCGGTCCCGACGGCGGCCGATCTGCGCCGGCTGCGCGCGACGGGTCTCGATTTCATCCGCCTGCCGGTCGATCCCGGCCCGTTCCTGGCCGGCGATGCCGGCACGCGTGGCCGCTTGCTGGCGATGCTCGATCGGGCCGTCACCGCCGCCCTCGACGCCGACCTCGGCATCATCGTCAACGTACAGGCCAATAGCGCCACCCACTATTGGAATCCGGACCGCATGGTCTCCAGCACCGCCGCGCCCGCCTTCGATCTCTATCGGACGCTGATCGGCGAGCTCGCCGGCCGGCTGGCGCGGTTTCCATCGGGCAAGGTCGCGCTGGAGCCGGTCAACGAGCCGCAGCAATCCTGCGAGTCCAACGTCTGGTCTCAGGTCCAGCTCGCGCTCCTGACCGAAGCCAGGGCATCGTCCGCTACCCTGCCGCTGGTCGTGACCGGCGGCTGCGGCTCTATGGTGAGCGGGCTGACCGCGCTCGATCCGGCGCCGCTCTCGCCCTTCGAACCGATCCTGTTCACCTTCCATTTCTACGAACCCTATCTGTTCAGCCACCAGGGCGCGCCCTGGATGGACGAACCCGTCTACCGCTCGCTCAACAACGTGCCGTGGCCCGCCTCGGCCGGCTCGCTCGAGGCGACGCTGGCTTCGGTGCGGGCGCGCATGGCCGAGGACAACGAAACGTCCGAAGCGGACAAGAAAGCCGCCTACGCGGAAACCGAGCGCGCGCTGAAGGTCTATTTTGACGCCCAGCCCGACCGCTGGTTCATCGACAAACATCTTAGCCAGGCGCGCGATTGGGCCGATAGCCATGACATCGCGCCCGAACGCATTGTCATGGGCGAGTTCGGCGCGCTGCGCACCGATGCCCGCTATGTCGCCGCGCCCAATCCCGACCGCGCCCGCTACATCGCCGACGTCAGGCAAAGCGCCGAGTCGTTCGGCTTTGCCTGGGCCTTCTGGGCCCTCTTCGACGGCATGGGCATGATGGACGACACAACGCGCGCGCTGGACCCCGCTATCGTCGAGGCGCTCGGGCTGACGATGCCGGGATAGGTGGCTTCCTCCTTTCTTCGTCATCCTAGGGCGAAGCAAGGAGCAAAGCGACGCAGCGCAGACCCTAGGATCCATGCCGCGACACCACGGCGCCGCAGCGGTGCAAAGCAATAGCGCGTCGAGGTAGCGCTTCTCCTTTTACCCTGCCCACCGGGACGAGACGCGCGAGACGCAGGGTCCGGACCGTGGTATCCTTCATATCCGTCACGGCATGGATCCTAGGGTCTCCGCGACGGAGCCATGCTCCTGCTACGCCCTAGGATGACGAAGACGCGAGGGCCTGTCGCTAGCCACCAACGTTGAGGGTTCATGCATGTCGCGAGGCCGCTTTCCTCCCACCCGCGCCGGCCGGTACAGCACCAGCGCCAGCACCACGAACTTGGTCAGCAGCGTCGTCTTGGAGGCGAGGGTCTCGGAGGTGTTGAGCAGGATCAGCCAGCCCAGCATGGGCAGCCAGATGCCGGGATGGCAGCGGCGTGCCACCTCATGCATGAACAGCACGAAGCCGAACAGCATAAGCAGGGTAAAGAAGGCGCCCTGATAGAGCACCATGCGTATGATCGGGTTCTCGATGCCTTGTTCCAGGCCGTTGATGCGGCGCATGCTTTCGATCAGATCGATATCAGGCCCCACGATCAGGTCGCCCAGCCCCAGATTCTTGAAGAGGTCGAACATTTCGACGCGGGCATTGGCGCTGCCGCTGTCGGACACGAAGCGTTCCAGCAGGGCGTCGAAGAAGCCGTAGGAAA
Organism: Mesorhizobium sp. BR1-1-13; assembly: GCF_020165515.1. Taxonomy (NCBI): domain Bacteria; kingdom Pseudomonadati; phylum Pseudomonadota; class Alphaproteobacteria; order Hyphomicrobiales; family Phyllobacteriaceae; genus Mesorhizobium; species Mesorhizobium sp. BR1-1-13. Next base: position 230,613 of record NZ_JAIUIH010000008.1, on the reverse strand, counting down.
AGAGAAGGGCGACCGCCACCGGCAGCAGCGTGGCGAGCAGGACCGCAAGGGCCGCGCCCAGCAGGCTGACGCGTCCATGCCGCAGATAGGCAACGCCGCTGAAAAGCAGATAGATGCCGCCGAGCACGAGCGTCGTCACCATCGCCGAGCGTCCGCCGAAGGCGACCAGCGCCGCGGTTTGCAGGCCGATCAGCGCAAGCCGCAGCGGCATCGACAGCGACCGTGAGCCGGAGAGCAGCGCCAGCACATAGACCGCGGTGATCGTGGCATTGGCCAGCGGGTGGCCCTGAAGCGCGGTCGAGCGCAGGTCGGTGAACACCTCACCGTCGAGCCTATAGGGAAACACCAGCGTCTTGCTTGCGAATTCGAACAGCGCCAGCAGCGCATTCGCCGACATCACCGCGTGAACGACCGTCTGCAGCCGCGCGAAGGTCCGGTCGTCGTCCTCGGCCAGCATCAGCACCAGCAGCGCCGCCGTCACGAACGTATCGACCATGCCCGCCATGCCCGGGCGATGCCTGACGACGACCACCACCAGGAGCACGATCGAGATGACCGCCATCAGCGCACTGGCCGGCCGCCGGTCAGCGACATCAACCATATAGCCGACCGGATTGCCGAACGTGCATGAACGCCAGGCAAACACCAGCACCAGGAGATAGGTCGACGGATGGATCTTGGTGGCCGGACTGCCGAGCAGGCCGTCGTAATTGTAGCCCACCAGCCATAGCATGCCGCCGGAAACGGCGAACAGCACCGCCACCATGACGACCAGGCCGAAGCGGGTCACCCAGTCGACGGAACCGCCGGCGCGGGATGCGGCGGCGGCTTGACCCGGCGCGGCCCAGCCGGCTGCCGGGCTGGCGGGCCGGACGGCGGCCATGTCAGGCCGCCTCGTCGACCAGCAAGGCGCCGGTCGGCAACCGCCCCATGACGGAAATGGCCTGCGAGGCCGCCGCTACATCGCGCATCGGCGTCGAGTTCAGCGTGGCGACGAGCAGGATTTCGTCGGCCATCGCTACCAGCGGCGAGGCATTGAGATTGTCGGCCAGCGCGCCGCCATCGATGACGACGAGTTCGAAGTTGCGGCCCGCCTGGGCCAACATCTGCTGGGCAAAATAGACGCCCTGCGCTTCCTGGAAGACGGCCTTTGACCGGCCCCTGCCCAAAAGCGCGACATTGCTGCCGGGCGTATACTGGCTCAACGCCTCGATGCCGTATTCGCCGCGCAGCACGTCGAGCACGCCCGGCTGCTGATCTTTCTGGCCGCCGCCGGCATTGGTATCGATGAACAGGATACGGCCGCCCCGGGCGGCCGCGGCATTGGCCAGCAAGCGCGCCACCCTGCCGCGATGCGCGGCGTCCTCGGGCGGCGACGTCACCAATATGGACGGCACCAGCGGCCAGTCCGGCGGGCGCCGGCCCGACGAGAACATGCGCCTCAGCGCCAGCCCCACAACCGCGTCCGTCTTCTGGCTGGCCGCGGCGGCCGTGCCGCCGAAGGGCCACCAGCGACGCGCGTTGCCCGATTTTGCCGGCACCACGCCAAGCACCGGCGCGTCGATGGCCGATTGCATCTGCGCGCTGGAAAGCACCGTGGGCGAGGAATATTCCGCGATCAGCGCCAGGCCGGTGCCGAGCCCCAGGCCGCCGAAGAGCGCGCCCAGGACAAGCAGCGACAGCGGCGGCCAGCTCTTCTTCAGGGCCGGCATGGCGCTGGAGATGATCCGCGCATTGGTGCTGTCGACATTGATCTGCTCGCGCGTCTCCTGCACACGCTGCAGATAGTTGGCATAGACGGAGCGGACGGCCTCGAGATCGCGCTGCAGCTCGCGCAGCCTGACCGAAGCCTGGTCCGTATCGAGCGACTTGGCCTTCATGCCGGCGACCTTGGCCTCCAGCGCCTGCTGGTTGGCCAGCGCCCGCTCGTAGTCGGTCTCGGCAGCCGCCCCGATGCGGCCGAGCTCTCGCGCGATCAGCGCACGCGTGTCGCGCAGTTGCTGCTGCGCCGCGATCATCGAGGGATGGCGTGGCCCAAGTTCCGTGCCGAACTGCGATACCTTGTCGACAAGCGTCGCCTCCTGCGCCCTGAGGCTCGAAATCACCGAGGAGCGCATCGCTTCCGAGGTCGCGTCCGGCGCACCGCCCGACCTGCGCAACTGGTCGACCTGCGCCTTCAGCGCCGCGGTGCGGCTTTGCGCCGCCGAAAGCTGCGTATTGAGCTCGGTCAGTTCCTGGTCGCTGACCAGATTGCCCGCCGCCATCACCATGTTGTTGGCGGACCTATAGGCCTCGACGGCATTCTCGGCCTGCTGGACGCGCTTGCGCTGCTCATCCAGTCGCGCGGCGATGGCGTCCGAAGCGTCCTTGGCCATCCGCGCGCGTGAGCTCGCCTGATCCGCCAGATAGGCCTGCGCGATCGCATTGGCCAGCATCGCCGACTTCTCGGCGTTCTTGGTCGTAACAATCACCTCGATGACCAGCACCTTGTCCGCTCGCCGCACCGCCAGGCGGGCGCGCAACGCATCGAGCGTCTTGGCCGTCTTGTCGGCTTCGCCCGACCCCGAGCCCAGCAATCCGCCAAGTAAGCGGCCCAGCATGCCCTGCCCGTTGAATTCAGGATCCTCGGTCAGGTTGGTCGCCTTGATGGCCCTGAGCAGCACCCCCGTCGACTGGACGACGCTGACCTGGCTTTCCACACGGGTTATGCCGCCGTCGGGCGGCACCTGGCTCGGATTGACGTCGTTGCTGACCACCTGCAGGTCTTGCGGATCGATGATGATTTCCGCCGCCGAGCTGTAGAGCGCCGGCGTCAAAAGCCCATAGAGCAGGGCGCCGAGGGTCAGCAGCGCGGTGATGGCAAAGATGAGGAAACGGCGGCGCACCAGTATGCGCTTCACGTCGCCCAGCTCGACGGTCGAGGCCGGGTAGGACGGCGCCAACGGCACCGCTTCGGGCGCGTATTGCATCGCCTCCGGAGCGTATTGTTGCGGCAACGAGAGCAGGGATGATTGCAAGGGTCGCTCCGACAACACTCCATGCGCCTGCAAAGATCAAATTGCGGCTTTGTCTTAGCTATGCTTCCAACTGTTAAAACACTGTTAATTATATTGAGAGCTCTTGTGATTTTTGGCACGGAGTTTGCCTAGAAGAGGCACGGGTGTTGGAACGGCGCGGGCAACGGGGAAACGACATGGAATGGGGCAACGCTTCATTCGTCCGGCCGTTTCCCGCGTCCAAACACTGGCCCAATATCGAACATCACAACGATGAGGATGCGACATGCAGGTGAGCCTGCGCCTGGACAGCGAATGCCTCCGTGCCTTCCACCTGACGCTGCTGGAGCGCTTGGCGGCGCTGGCGCATGTCGAGGTCTCCGTCGATCTCAGGCCGGCCGAGGGCGGCATACCACCCAGCGCCGCGGCGCTGTTTCAGCTGGAGATGGCCATCCATGGCCTATCGGCGAACGGGCTGGCGAAACGCCTGCCGCTTTCGGCGCTCGCGCCCTATCGGGCGCCGCCGGTGGGGCCCGATCTGGTGATCGACCTCTGCGGCGACGTGCAGCGCGAAGGAACACGCGTCTGGCGCGTGACCTATGACGGCGCCGCGGGCGAAGCGGCCCTGCTGGCGCTGATCCTCGATGGGCGAACGCCGATTGCCCGCATCGCGGAAAACGGCACGAACATCGCCGAAGGCCGCCTGGGCACCGAATATGGCGGCATCGCGCTTGCCTCGTTCCAGGATATGCTGGCGCGCACCGCGAGCCTGATCCTGGCGGCGATGACCGGCGCGGCGCGGCACGCTCTCCCCATCCTGCCGGAGCCGGCGCACGGCAATGCCGCGCCCGCCATGCCGTCCCCCGCCAAGCTTGGCGTCAGGGCCGGCAAGATGCTGGCGCGGCGCGTCGTCCAGAAGATCTATCATCTCTGCTACAACGCCCCGCACTGGAAGGTCGGCTGGCGGCAAACGCAGGGGCAGGACCTGCTCGACCTGCGCGCGCACCCGGCAACGGGCTGGCAGGTGCTGCCCGACGACGGCAGCCGCTTCTATGCCGACCCGTTCCCGGTCCTGCATCAGGGCAAGGTGACCCTGTTCGTCGAGGACTATATCCACCGTCTGGGCCGGGCCATCATCTCCGCCGTGCCGTTCGGCCCGTCGGGGCCGATCGGCCGCCCGGAACCGGTGCTCGACCTGCCCTATCACCTGTCCTATCCGTTCGTCTTCGAGCGCGACGGCGAAGTCTGGATGGTGCCGGAGAGCTGCGCCAACCGCACGGTCGACCTCTACCGTGCCACCGCCTTCCCTGGTGGCTGGGTCAAGGAAGCGACGCTGCTGTCAGATATCGTCGCCAGCGACGCCACCCTGGTCGAGCATGGCGGGCGATGGTGGCTGTTCGCCACCGTCAGGGACGGCGGCGGCGCGTTTTCCGATGCGCTGCATCTGTGGTCAGCGCCGGACTTTCGCGGGCCGTGGACGCCGCACCCCAAGAACCCCGTGCTGATCGACATCGCCTCGGCGCGGCCGGCGGGCCGCATGGTACAACGCGGGGGCCAATTGCTGCGCCCCGTGCAGGACTGCCGCAGGAGCTATGGCGCGGCGCTCGGCATCGCACGCATTGTTCACCTCGATTTGGACGGCATGAGCCAGGTTGTCGAGACCATCTTGACGCCTGGCGCGCTATGGAGCGGGCGCAAGCTGCACACGCTCAACGAGGCGGGCGGCCTTGAATTCATCGACGGTTCCGCGATCGCGCCGCGCTGGAAGCAAAGGAACGCCAGGCGCTGACGACCTGCGCACAAGGTCGATACGGCCCTCCCGGCAAAAAGCCCCCGCCAGTCAAGGCCGGCGGGGTGAGGCTCTGGAGTAAGCCGGAATCGGTCCGGCATCGATCAACGTATGGCGCGAAGGTTGGTTGCGGCGCCAGAAGCGCATTCCCTTTCCCTTTTTTTGGGCCCTTGTGCAAGAACGGCCCCTTGCCCCAGCCGCAATCCCGCCTTTCTTGTCGCGAAATTTTCCTCCTCTGGATGCAGTTGTAAGTCGTTTAATCCGGGATAGATTGCGTGCAGAAGGGCGCCAGACGATCGCGCCGGGAGGAATTCACCATGTCCGACAGCGCCTTGCCGCTGGTCATCAGCGCGCCCGAACCACGCACGCTCGACCTCATCTTCACGCCGCCGCAGCTGGCGCGCTTCAAGGCGAAATATCGCATCGTCGAGACGACGCCGGACGGCGTGGCGAACCTGCCGGCCGATGTGCTGGCCGAGGCCCGCTACATCGTCGGCCAGCCGCCGATCGCGGCCGAGACGCTGGAGAAGATGAAGGCGCTGCGCTGCGTCTTCAATGTCGAGAGCAACCTCATCGACAACATGCCTTATGAGACGCTGTTCGCGCGCGGCATCCATGTCGTCACCACCGGCCTGGTGTTCGCCGAGCCGGTGGCCGAGCTCGGTCTTGCCATGGCGCTCAACCTCGCCCGCGGCATCGTCGATGCCGACCTCGCCTTCCGTGAGGGCAAGGAATTATGGGGCGGCGACGGCAACCGGACGGCGCGGCTTTTGTCCGGCGCCGATGTCGGCATCATCGGCTTCGGCGATCTCGGCCGCGCGCTGAACCGGCTGCTGTCGGGTTTCCGCACCAGGACAAAAGTCTTCGATCCCTGGCTGCCGCCGTCGATCCTCATCGACAATGGCGTCGAGCCGGCCTCGATGGACGAGGTGCTGTCCGCCAGCGACTTCGTCTTCGTCGTCGCCTCGGTGACCAGCGAGAATCAGGGCTTCCTCGGCGCCGACGCCTTCGCCAGGATGCGCAAAGGCGCGGCCTTCATCCTGCTCAGCCGCGCCGGCGTGGTCGACTTCCCCGCTTTGATGGCAGCGGTGAAGAGCGGCCATATCCTCGCCGCCAGCGACGTCTTCCCCGAAGAACCGCTGGCGCGGGACCACCCGGTGCGCGCCTTGCCCGGCTTCCTGCGCTCGGCCCACCGCGCCGGCGCGCTCGATATCGCCTTCAAGCGCATGGGCGACATGGTGCTGGAGGACATGGACCTGATCGATCGCGGCCTGCCGCCGCTGCGCTCCAAGCGCGCCGAGCGCGAAACGGTCTCGCGCATGCGCTCCAAGCCGGTGGACAGGAACTGACGGGTGGCTGGGTCCGCGCAAATCGGCGGGCCTTCGCATCGCCTTCGCGTCGCTTGACAAAAGCATGGCCAGCGACGACCCTCGACCGGCCCATCGGGGAGAAATCGACGCGCAACGCCTATGAAAGCTGAGACTCGGCAAACGGCAGGGGGTCGTCGGCGGTAACGGCGCAGCCGGCGGGCCCAGGGCCAATCGGTCCGGCCGGCCAAGCGGTCCGGTTTTCTTTTTTCGCCATGGCAAGGCGGCAAGAGCGGCCCTTGCCATGAGGCTGTCGGAAACGCGACGGAGCGCGATGCTCAACACGATCGATTATGGCGGCAAGGAAGCCGATATCGTCCACGCGCTGGAGGAAGACATCATCTTCGGCAGGCTGGCGCCCGGCGCGCGCCTGGTCGAGGACGTGCTGCTCGCCCGCTTCCCGGTGTCGCGCCATACCATCCGACAGGCGCTCTATCAGCTTGAAAGGCTAGGCGTCGTCACGCGCGAGCGCAACAAGGGCGCCATGGTGCGGCGGCTGTCGCCCGACGAGGTGCGGCAGATCTACGAGGTGCGCGAGATGCTGCAGCGCCAGGCGGCGCTGATGATCCGCCTTCCCGCGAGCGACGCGCTGATCGAAGAGCTGACGCAGATCCTCCGCATCTATAACGGCCATGTCGAGAGCGGCTATCTGCGCGGCATCCACGAGGCCAATGACCGTTTCCATCTCACCATGTTCTCGGCCTGCGGCAATGCCTATCTGGTGGCCTCGATCGAGCATTACATGCGCCTCAGCCTGCCGGTGCGGGCCAATTCGCTGGCCGACAGGGAAAAGCTCGACATCTCGCGCCAGCACCACGCAATGATGATCGAGGCGCTCAAGCGCCGGGACAATTGGGTGCTGGCGCAGCTCTGCGTCGACCATTTGCAGCCCAGCAAGGCGTTCTATCTCCAGGAGATCGAGAGCGGCGACGCCGGCTGAAACCGGGCCGACAGAAGGCTGCGGCAGCGGATGCGCGAATCCGACCGCTGCAAATCTAACGATGCAGCCAAATGAAGAAAAAAGCGGAAAGTTTCGCGGGCGTTGAAGAATATATTTCTTCAGACCGACCGTCGGCGGGCATGGCGAACCGGAACTTTCCTCCGAACCTTCCGTTTCTTTGAAGATCGTTGCTTCGACGGTCGAAGAGCAACAGGGAAGGATCCTATCATGAACATCAAGATGATCTGCGTCGGCGCGATGACGCTTTCGATGCTCGCGGGCTCGGCCCTCGCCGCCGCGGACAAGGGCACGTCGGCTCTTGACGACCCGGCCAAGATGCAGCCCTTCTACACCGACTCCAGTATGAAGAAGATGCGCAGCAGCGACGAGTTCACGAAGGCGTGGAAAGCGCTCACTCCGGAAGACCAGAAGATGATGATGACGGCCTGTGACGATGAGGCCAAGGACGCCAACGCCGCCAACAGCCATCCGGAGTTCTGCAGCAGCGTCAAGGCGAATGGCGGCAGCAAATAGACCGGCGGCGAGCAGGCTTTTATAGCCCGTATCCTGAACAGCCCCGGCCCCGGGGCTGTTGTCATGCGCCGATGCGCCGGCCGGTTTCGGCGTCGAACAGATGCGCGCAGGCGCGGTCGATCTCGATGCGCACCGGCTGGCCCTGCTTGAGCGCGAGCCGCTCGCGGAAAAGGCAGTCTATCTCCTCGCCGCCGCAGTCGACCTTGGCGAATATCTCCGAGCCGGTCGCTTCCAGCAGCGTGACGCTGCTCGGCAGGCCTTGGCTGCCGGCGCGGATGTGTTCGGGGCGGATGCCGTAGACCAACTCCCCGCCCGGGACCTGCGCCGGGTGAAGCGGCGCCGGCAGCGGCAGGGTCAGCCCACCTGCGCTGCGGAAGATGCCTTCCTCGATGCGGCCGCGAATGAAGTTCATGGCAGGCGAGCCGATGAAGCCGGCGACGAAGAGATTGGCCGGCCGGTCATAGAGGTCGAGCGGCGCGCCGACCTGCTCGACCAGGCCATCATGCAGCACCACGATCTTGTCGGCCATGGTCATGGCCGATCTGAACGCCAGGATACTCGCACGCGCCCGTCCCAGCGCGTGACAGCCCTGGAACGCGCGAAAGCGTCTTTGTTTGCCGGCGTCAGCTTTTCGGCCCGCCAGCGTCCTTTTTCCTGCTATGTTGCATTGCGAAAAATTTGTTGCATTGCGATACGATCTACCCCGGTCGACAATGGCCGCGGGTTGGGCTTGCACGAAGGATTTGTCGTGGCAGCATCGTTCCGACCCGATATCGAGGGAATGCGCGCACTGGCGGTAGCCGGTGTTGTCGCCTATCATTTCGGCCTCACAGCCCTGCCCGGCGGCTTTGCCGGCGTCGACATCTTCTTCGTCATCTCCGGCTATCTCATCACAAGACACCTTTTGCAGGAGATCGGCGAGAGCGGCCGGCTGAACCTGTGGCGCTTCTATGCCCGCCGCGCCCGGCGGTTGCTGCCGGCCTCGCTGTTCGTCATCCTCGCCACGCTGCTGGCCGGCGCCTTCATCCTGTCGCCGGAGGAACAGGCGCTCTATTCGAAGGGCGCGATGTTTGCCTCGGCCTATATGATCAATTTGTGGCTGATCCGCTGGTCGTTCGACTATTTCGCCTCCGATGCCGCCAACAACCCGTTCATCCATTTCTGGTCGCTGTCGGTGGAGGAGCAGTTCTACCTCGCATGGCCGGCGCTGCTTGTTCTCGCCGCATGGCTGCGGCCGGGACGGCGCGCGGCTATCGTGGTCATCGGCGTCACCGGCCTGGTGTCGTTCGCCGTCTGCGCCTGGCTGACCTACGTCTCGCCGCCCTGGGCTTTCTATTTCTCGCCGCTGCGGGCCTGGGAGTTCGCCGCCGGCGGGCTTGCCACGATGGTGCCGGCAAATTTCCTCCGGTACCACCCGCGGCTGCGCGCCGCGCAAGGCTGGCTCGGCCTGGCGCTGATCGTGCCCGCCTATCTGCTGCTGGACGAGGCGCTGCCCTTCCCTGGCCTGCTGGCGCTGCTGCCGGTCGTCGGCACGGTGCTGCTGCTGGTCAGCGGGGCAGGCGAGCGCCAAGCGGGTGGCAAGCTGGCCGGCGGCCCCACGGCTGTCCTGTCGCTGCCGCCCATGCAATGGATCGGCAGGCTCTCCTATTCGCTCTATCTCTGGCACTGGCCGGTCATCGTCTATGCGGGAATGGTCACCGCGGAGCTTTCCGGGCTGGACAGGTTTGCCTGCCTGGCACTGACGCTGATGCTCTCCATCTTCACCTATCACGTCGTCGAAAACCCCGTTCGCCGCAACGGCTGGCTGATGGCGAGCGCCGCCCGCGCGCTCGTGCCCGCGGCGCTGCTGACCGGCGCTGGCGTGGTCGCGGCCTATGCCAACGCCAAGTTTGCCGTTCACGAACTCGATCCGGAGCAGCGCGTCATCGCCCAAAGTGCGGCGCGTCCATCCACCGCGCGCGCCAGGGGCGGCTGCGTGCTCGACTACGAGACTGTCACCCCGAAGCCCTGCGTGTTTGGCGCCAAGGATGCGAAAGGCGCGATCGCGCTGTTTGGCGATTCACATGCCGACCACTGGTCGACGCCGCTGATCGAGGCAGCCGAAAAGCGCGATTACCGGGTGGTTACCTGGCTCAAATCCTCGTGCCGGGCATCCCGGCTGTCGACATGGTCGAGCAAGCTGAAGCGCGACTACGCCGAATGCGACCAGTGGCGCGAGCAGTCGATCAAGGAGATCCTGGCGCTGAGGCCGGCCCTGGTGGTGATCTCGGAAATCGCCCTGACCAGTTCGCGCAAGATGGCCGCCGGCAAGGATGAGCCCGACAACCAGGACGCGGAGTGGAAGGCTGGCCTGCGTTCGACACTGGAAACGTTCAGCAAGGCCGGGCTGAAGGTCGCCTTCATCCGCGACGTGCCCTTCAACGACGAGCAGGTCGACACCTGCGTGGCGCGTGCGCTGTGGCGCGGCGACACGCCCTCGCTCTGCGACCAGACGCGCGCCTATGCCGCCAACGACGCCATGGCCGCGGTGGAGCGCGACGTCGTGCGCAGCATTCCGAACGCCCGCTATGTCGATATGACCGACCAGTTCTGCAACCAGACCACCTGCCATGTCTTCATCGGCGGCAAGATCGCCTTCCGTGACCGCCACCATCTGGCGACCGCTTTCGCCGAGACGCTGGAGAAGCCGCTGGAGAAGGCGCTGTTCTAGGGCATTAGCTTCCCCTTCTCCCTTGTGGGAGAAGGTGTCGCCGCAGGCGACGGATGAGGGGTGCTCCAGAAAACACCGACGTCTCACTCCGTCCAACACCCCTCATCCGTCTCGGCGCTACGCGCCGATCCACCTTCTCCCACGAGGGGAGAAGGCAAAAGCACCACCCGCTCTCTACCGCCACCCGCCCGACGCCGCGATCCGCTCGCCGGTCAGCCACGAGGCCTCGTCGGAGGCCAGGAATACCGCCACGCGCGCGATATCCTCGGGCTGGCCGAAGCGGCCGAGCGGCGTCAGCCCGACGATACGCGCCTCCGCCTCGCCGCCGACGACGCCGGTGCGCCGCAGCCCTTCGGTGTAGACGCCGCCCGGCGCGATGGAATTGACGCGGATGCGGCGGGCGCCGAGCTCTCGCGACATCGACAGCGTGATCGAATCCACCGCCGCCTTGGTGGCGGCATAGACCAGCGAACTGGGCTGCGGATTGAAGCTCGCGATCGAGGAGATGTTGATGATGCTGCCGCCTTGCGGCCCGAACTGCTTCGCCGCCTCCTGGATGGCCAGCACGATGCCCAGCACATTGGTGTCGAATTGGCGGTGGAACTCGGCCTCGGTCACCGCCTCCAGCGGCTCGAACCGGAACACGCCGGCATTGTTGACCAGTATGTCGAGCCCGCCAAAGGACGACTTCGCCGTCTCGAACAGGCCACGCACATCGGCGGCGACAGCGACGTCGCCCTTCACCGCCACCGCCCGGCCGCCGGCATCCGTGATCGCCGCGACGACACGCTCGGCCGCTTCCCGCGACGAGGCAAAATTGACCACCACCGCGGCGCCGGCCGCGGCCAGCCCCTTGGCGATGGCGGCGCCGATGCCTTTGGACGCGCCGGTGACGATGGCGACCTTGCCGTTCAGACTGCTCATCAATTCTCTCCTTCTGTGATGACCAGCGGTATTTAGGCGCGACGAAAAAGCGTATTAGGGTCCGCTCGATCGCTTCTTTCATGCCTGAAATTCCGGAATGACCCATGACCACCATCCTCGAAAAGACCGCCGGCCTCGTCGCCTTCGTGCGCACGGTCGATGCGGGCTCCTTCCAGGCCGCCAGCCGGCTGATCGGCTCCAGCCCCTCGGCCGTGTCGAAGAGCGTCGCCAGGCTCGAGCGGCGGTTGGGCGCAAAGCTCATCCAGCGCTCGACCCGGCGGCTCGGGTTGACCAGCGAAGGCATCGCCTATTACGAGCGGGTGGCGCCGTTGCTGAGGGCGCTCGACGATGCGCAGGACATCGTGCAGAGCGCCGGCACCGCGCGCGGCCTGCTGCGCGTCACCGCCCCCGTCGAGCTCGGCCGCGCCCTGATTGCCTCATGGGCCGAAAGCTTCCTCGCCGAGCAGCCCAAGGTGAAGCTGGAGCTCAGCGTCACCGACCGCCACGCCGACCTGATCCGCGAGAACTACGATGTGGCGGTGCGCATGGGCGCGTTGGTCGACACCGGGCTGACCGCCCGCAGGGTAGCCTCCCTGCCGATCGTGCTGGTTGCCGCGCCAGCCTATGTCCGGCGTCGAGGCTTTCCGGCCTCGACCGCTGATTTGCGCAGCCACGACTTCATCCGCTATCTCTCAGGCGGCCGGCCCCTGCCCGTCACCTTTGCCGACGGCACGCGGATCATCCCGGACGGCCGCCTCGACACCGACGACGGCGGGGCCATCCGCCACGCCGCGCTGGCCGGCGCCGGCATCGCCCATCTTATGCAGGTCGCCGTGCAGGACGACCTCGAGACCGGCCGCCTGGTCCGCATCCTGCCCGACGTGCCGATGCCGACCATGCCGGTGCACATCGTGCACGCCTTCGGCCGGCAATTGCCGGTACGGGCGCGGCTCTTCGTGGAGTTTCTGGCGGTGCGAATGGGGAGGTTAGGAAAGCAGGGCGGAACCGGCAACACCACAGCCTAGCTGACCTTGAAGTCTTTATTGCGGTCGCAACAAAGACGGCGGCGCATCCCTTCTCATTGACGGCAAGGCGCTGTTCAACCTACATCCCTGATGAAGGGACATCCGCCATGGGGCTTCGACTTCCAGTTTGGCCTTATATGCCGCGCCGGGACGTCGGCGGCATTGTGATAGCGGTGGTTTTTGTGTTGTTGGCGTTGGCATTCGTGGCGTGGCAAGGCAATTTCATCGGCACGCATGTCACCGACCCAAATTGGCCTTGCTTTTATGGACCGAAAGGCACGGTCTGCTCTTCGACCAATGTTCCGCCCGTCCACCGGCAGACCAGCGCCAATTAGCCCTCCACCAGCTCCCTGACATAGCGCTCCAGCGTCACGGCCCCCCGCTCGGGCTTCGTTGGCGGATCATACGTGGTGTCCACCGTAACCTGCGTCATGCGCGCGTAGGATTGCGCCGCTTGCGGCGAAAATCCCATCTTTTGGAAGGTCTCCACCCAGCGCTCGCGCGGCACCGGGGCCACGCGCACCTCCTTGCCCAGCGCCTCGCCGAAGGCCGCCGCGACATCTTGCGCCGAATAGCGCGACGGCCCTTCGACATTGTGCATGCCGGTCTGGCCGGCCGGCTCAACGAGCAGGCGGGCGGCCGCCTCGCCAAGGTCCCGCGGCGCCACCATCGGCAGCTTGAAACCGGGCGGCAACAACGTGTTGACCACGCCCTCGCGCTTGGCCGTCTCCAGCGAGGGATTCCAGTTGCTCATATAGTAGGCCGCCCGGATGATGCTGGCGGGAATGGGCTGCCGGTCGAGCCTCTCTTCCAGCTCGTGCAGGACGGTGAGGTCGCCGACCCGCTCGCCGGTTTGAGCGCCATAGGTGGATTGCGCCACGATCTTCTCCAGCCCCGATCCTTCGAGCGCTCCGACGATCGCCGCCACCGTCCGGCGCTCCTCGGCATCGGTGTCGGTGGCGGGATCGGCCGGCGGGTTGAGCACGAACGCCCGCCTGCCCCGCCGCAGCACGTCGCGCAGGCTATCGCTGTCACCCACATCCGCCTCCGCCGCTTCGGCGCCCTGCTCGACCAGCCAGGCGGCCTTGGCCGCGTCGCGCGCCACCACGGTCACGGATTCGCCCCGCCGCAACAAGGCGATCGCGGCAGCGGAACCGACATGGCCGGTGCCTCCAAGGATGATGTACATGATCGGATCTCCCTTGCTGGTTGCATGCCGGGGTAATGAACGGCTGCGCCAAGGGTTCAAAGATTGCGAGACCATACTGACACGCCTGCCAGACGCCCTGCCGCCGATGCTCTCCCCGTCACGGCACACGCCGGGGCGAAACATTGCTTTACCGGTTTACGGGAACACGGCCGAGCCCGCAGCGTTTATTAGTGGGACCTTAGAGGAGGTTGTCATGAAGAAACTCTTGCTCGCGTCCATCATTGCCGTCGCTTCGGCGGTGGCCGTGATGGCTCCGGCAAATGCCGCCAGCATCACGCTTGGCATCGGCAACGGCTATGACGACGATTATTATGTTCCCAGATATCGTCACCATTATCGCGATTATTCCGACGATGATGGCTACTATCGCCGCTACAGCATGTATGACGAGAGCTACCGTCCGCGTTACTACGGTCATCGTCGCTGCCACACCGAGGTGATCAAGCACTGGCGCCATCACCATCGGGTCATCGAGAGAGTCCGCGTCTGCAGGCGTTGACCCTACAACCAATCCGGCCGGCATCGCGTCGGCCGGATTGTCGTGCACAGCCCATGCATGGCGCCACTGCCGTGCGCGCTGCACCGGCTACTATTTTCGCATCATCATCCCGTAGTGCATCGCCAGCAGATCGAGCCCGATTCTCAACAGCTTTGCCGCCACGTCCCTGCCCTCGCTCATCTCTCCCGCCACGCCTCTGACCGACTGCTCCAGGCACACGATCTTCCGCACCACGCCGACCACCTCCCAATGGCCGAGCGCGCGGGTCGCGGCGGCGTGCGACCGTCCGGCATTGAGCACGCTGTCGGCGATGCCGCCGCTTATCCCGTCGCCGTCGACGCGTTCGCTCCAGCGCATCGGCTTGATACCAGCCTGCTGGCTGGCGCGGAAATCCTCGCGGTAGCGCAGACCAGCCTCGCGCTGCTGGTGCGACAGCGAGGTGATGCCCAGCAGCGGATCGATGCTGCGCACCCGCACGATACCACCGGTGGAGGTATGGCCGTCATTGGACACCTCATAGACGCGCCGCGCCTCCGACGTGCCGGTTGCGAGCCGCTTGCGGCCGAACTCGTCGTCCCGCAACGCGAAATCATGGCCAACCTCGCGGCGGATGCGCACCTGCTCGGCCTCGCCCTTCGGCAGCTTCGGCGTCTGCGGTTTAGCTGATCTGGCGGCTTTCTTGCTCATGGTTGCGTCCTTGTGGGGGAGTGGATTGAGGTGCTGGCTGGCGGGGGCCGCAATCCCTGGCGAAATTGGCTGCGTGCGCCGGAACCAGCGGCGAGGCTGGGCGTTGTGCCGCACCAAACCAACAGGAGGTATGCCCATGACCGCCTTCATGCCGGTGACCTTGCGCTTCTGCGACAACAAGACCATGCTGGTGGGCTCCATCGCCCAGGCGGCGACCGCGCTTCGCCGGCAATGGCCTGACAAGACGGACACCGCCTATCTGGATGCGACAAGGCTGGTCAGGCTCGCCATCGATGGCAGCTGCCGCCAGCGCGTCGCCTTCGAGGCTTTCACCAAGGCGGCAGGACAGCAGGGGCTGCTGGTGGCGAAGCCGCGTAGCCGCGCCCATGAATGGCTCGACGCCGCTGCGGGCCCGTGAGGCGGCTGAAAACGTGATGCAACCGCGCCGCTGTCTTGCACGTTGATAACCGCTGGCCTTCGAGCCGCGCGCAACGCCAAGGTAACCGCCGTGGGTACCATGAAAACAGGATCTCCGCTCAAAGTATGCCTGGACGGGCATGTCGAGGTGATCGATAACGTCGCTGAGGCAGCCGACTTCCTGCAGCGCTGGCCGGTTGAACGGCGTGGTCACGTCTACCGTAGTGCGCTCAACGCGTGCAGCTCGGCCATCGCGGCGCAGATTTCGCACGCCGACGCGATGAAAGCGTTCACCGGCTTCGCCCGGGTTACCCGCATATTGGCCGGCGACGACGGCCGGCCAGTGATGCCTGATGCAATGAGCGTGCGGATGCCAAAGCAGGGCCACGATCTGCCAAAATAAAGGCGTTGCGTGGCCGCCGTTCCCGCCAGATCGCCACCATTGCAGAAGAAAAGCCAGCGTTGCAGCCAGCTTCTTTCTCCCACCCTTATGGAGAGAAATGGTTAGCAGGCCAATGAGAGGCGCCAACGCTTCGATACCTTGCATTTGAACCACTCTCCCAAACTCTCGGCTGTGTTCCAATCCTGACCGGCATTGCCTCTTGCCGGCATCGTCTCTCCAGAACGGGAGGAAGCTCACCCCGCCTCGCAGACACGCCGGCGGAAGCGCGCCTGGTGATAGGTGCAGTAGCTTTTCATCGCCCTTGTGCGCATGCCGCAGCACAGCATGTGGACGCCCGGCCGGCCGCCGGGCGCATCGTTTTCCGGATTTGGCTCCAGCGTCAGGTCGAGCGGAGCGCGGCAGCGGCCGAACAGGCAGTCGACGAAGCGCATTGCCACCCCATGCGGCTGGCGGCCGATCGGGCTTCGCTGCGGCACCGGCACCTCCAGGCGGTAGGCTTGCCCGTCCGCGATCAGTACGCCGGCCTCGCGCGCTGCGAGGCGTTCCGCACCTTCACCCTTCGGCACGCGCTTGCGTCCGGCCTTGGCGGCGCGGTCCGCGGCCTTGTCATTCGCCCTCTCGGCTGCCGCGATGCGCTTGCTGTTGGCAAAGCCGATCGAACTCAGCATGGCGTTGCGGTGAACGATGCCGATAATGGCGTCGCGCGACACCGGGCTGCCTCTCGACGCGCTGAACCGAGCCGCGATGCGCGAGGCGGAAAGTCCGTCCGTCAGCCAGCCGGCGATCGCCTGCAAGTCCTTGTCGCCATAAAGTGCCATGTCTGGTCTCCGTTCATTGCGCGGCCGCGGCAGCGCGCGACGCCGCCGGCGAGTGTCTGTGTCGGCCCGCCGCAGGCGGTGGGCATTGTCGGGTTCGATCCGGCCTGTCGGCCGTCGGGCTGGCAGCCTCAGTCCGGCCGGCCGCCCAGCGCAGCGAGGCGCGCCTCTGCGGTCACCCGGTCGGGTGCGGAAACCGCCCTGCCCGTCTGCCTGTCGAGCAGGATCACGGTGCCGTCCTCGGTGCGTATCAGGGAGCGGATCCGCACCGCGCTGAGTTGGAGGCCGGAGCCGCGGGGAGCGGCGGCTCCGGCCGTTCCGGCCGCCGGTGACGGGCGGACCGGACGTGCGGCTGATGCATCGGGGCAGTCAGCCTCACGCTTCACCCTGGCCGGGGAGGAGGACAGCCGGGGCGAAAGGGAATGAGCGCTGGCCGGCTCGCACGAAGCTGGCCTGAGGGCGCTTTCGACTCGAAAGGGGTTGAGCTTTTGCATGAACGGATATAAGCATAACTCAAAAAGTTATGCAAGCCATTCTTTCATGGACGAAAGCAACGCTTGTTGGTCACATGGGTGCCATGGTGAAAACGCAACTGTCGGTCAAGGTCGGAGCGGCAATCCGCCAGGCGCGCAAGCAGCGCGGCCTGGTCATGCGCCACATCGCCGAGCACAACGACACCGACGTCGCCGCCGTCGGCAATTGGGAAACCGGTCGCAACCTGCCCAAGACGGAAAACCTCCTGAAGACCGCCGCCTTTCTGCGTGTCGACCCGGTGGCGCTCGGCAAGGGCGAGGTGGTTTTCCTCGACGATGCCGGACCGGTCAACGACGCCGAGATCGTCACCGATGCCGGGCCGCCCCCCGCCGGGCCGATGGACATCCAGGTGCTGGGCGCCGCGGTTGGCGGCGACGACGGCGATTTCACCTTCAACGGCGAGCCCGCCGGCTACGTCCAGCGCCCACCCGGCATCCGCAACCTGGCCAAGGTGTTCGCGCTGCACGTGCTCTCGGATTCCATGGTGCCCCGTTACGAGCCCGGAGACCTGATCTATTGCGGCGGCCGCGATGCCGTCCCGGGCGATCATGTGGTGATCGAAACCTTCCCGGAAGAGAACGAACGCAACGGCAAGGCCTTCATCAAGAAGCTGGTCAAGCGCACCGCCGCCGAACTGGTGGTCGAACAGTACAATCCGCCGAAGACGTTGACCTTCAACCGCTATGCCATCAAGCAGGTCTGGCGGGTCATTCCGTTGAAGGAATTGCTGGGCTATTGAGGGCGACGGGGCAATTCTTCCTCCCACAAGGAGAGCAGGCAAAACCCAGCGTCGACCCCCTCGCCTTCACGCCCGCCCCGATCCCTCCAGCGGCATCTCACGCTCGCTCAGCATCAGCGCCTCGCTGCGCACGCGCTGGCGCTCGTCGATAAACGCCGCCCGGATCTGGATCGCCGTGCCCGGCAGCCCGTCGGCGCGGCAGGCCGAGCAGACCAGCCGGCCCGAAAGCGCTGCCAGCGGCGTATTGCCAGTCACGCCGAAGCGCTTCAGCTGATCGGGCTTCCACCACCTGTTGCGGCCGCAATCGGCGCATTCGACCGATATCGAAACGACATCCGCAATCACTGATCCCTTGCCCGTCAATGCCATCGCGGCTCGCCTCTTTGTTCCTTGTTTGTTCGCATATTCCTGTGTTTTGAAACGAGAGTCGAGTCGCATCTTTCAGGGCTCCGCAAAAGTTTCTCTTTCGCCAATTATTGAGTTATGCTTCTATGTAGCTTGCAAAGCCGAGTCGGCGCGCGTGCAGAACCCCGGGAGAGACGATGGACGCCCTTTCCGCCGATTTCGCTCACGCCTGCGGCTATGGCGGCGACAGTCACGCTCTCATCGAGGCCTTCGCGAGAATCCGCGAACACGGCATCCGCCAGGCGCGCCTCGGCCATTTCAGGCGCAAGGCGGTCGTCGACGCGCTGAAACAATCGGAAGCGCGTTTCCTGGCAGCGATCGGCCCGGCGCTATCGGCACAAGAAGCCATCGAGGACGCCGCCCGCTTCATCTCCTTCTGGCGCAACATGCCGCGCTGGCGCCAGGAACGGCGCCTGGCGGACCTCGCCAGGGCGAGGCAACAACGGCTGCTGGCGCGCTTCCTCCGCCGCTACGGCCACCGCGTCTGGGCCTTGGAGGCGGCATAGGCGGGCCCGCCAAGCCATCGGCGACCACACCGCGTCACGAGGGAAAGGCAGCCACGAGAAGAGCTGGGCAATGCCGCCATTTACGGGTTCCCATCCGCGCGTTTTCTTCCTAGATTGCCTGCGGGTGGCTGATCGTTCGACGTGCATAGCAGGGAATGTTCAAGACTGCCCGTTCAAGAATCCAGGCCTGGATGACGGCAGGCGCGGGAACCATCGCCGCGCTGTTGGCCGCCGGCCTCATGGGCGCCTTTGGCGCCCTGCCCGCTCACCCTCCGCCGCAATTGCCGTCCGATGCCGCCGTCGATGCCGGCCGCTGGCGCATCAAGCCGGTGCGTGCCTATGTCAGCCATGCCGAAATCCATGGCGTGCCGCTGAAACCAGGCCAGAAGGCACTGGTGCTGGAGGCCGACATGACCAACCGCACGGCCGAATCCAACAAGGCCTATTTCGCTGTCTTCAAGCCGGAGGGGATCACTCTGCCGGACCCGATGCCGATGATCGCCCTGATACGCGATTCGACCCTGGCGCCGGAACTGCACCCCGGCATGACCGAGCGCCTGGCCTATGTCTGGCCGCTGGCCGGCGACGCCGCCCTGCCGCCGACGCTCGCCTTCGGCGTCACCGCGGAAATCTTCAAGCCGCGCGACAATCTCTATGGCACGCCCGGCTGGTACAATCCCTACCGTCTCGGCACAGTCACCTTGCCCCTCGCCAATATGCCGACAACGGACACGCCGGGAGCCGGCTCATGAGCATGCGGGTCCTCGGCAATCTCGTGATTCTCGCCGCCACCGTGGCGCTGAGCTACGGCATGCAGCTTTCCAAGCCGCATTATGCCGACCTCACCGCGCCCATCCCGGTCGACGGCGCCATGCACGACACGGTGCGGGCGCGCAGCTTCGACGTGCGGCTGGACGAGGTCGTCTTCGCCCGCGCGCTGAAGACCAACCAGTTCGGACAGCAAAAGCTTTTGACGACGAGCGGCGTGTGGGCGGTGGTGACGACCAGCCTCACCGCGACCTACGCCTCCATCACGGTCGCGGACGGCACCTGGCAAGGTCCGACCGGTCTGCGCTACCGCCAGACGGAGCGGCTGGGCTATCGCCAGGACATGCCGCCGCACGGCGTCGATCCCGGCTTGCAAAAACGCGGCCTGTTCGTCTTCGAAGTGCCGCCCGACCAGATCCGCGGCGCCAGGCTGCTGGTCTCGGAACGCCAATTCGGCGCGCTCGATGCGCAGGCCCGCATCAGCTTCGACGGGTTGCCGGCCGGTGCCGATGGACAACCGGCCGGCATCCTGCCGCAATACGATCTGGATGCACCACCGGGCCAGACTTCTGCCGGCCCGACATTGCAGGGCAAGCCATGAGCGCCGTCTCGACCGGCATGGAGCCGGCGGCCGGGCGGCAGGCCGAGAAAAAATGGCGCCGGCGCAGCCTGGCCGCACTCGCCGTCCTGCTGCCGCTGACGCTGGCCGAGACCAGCCATGACAGCCTGCGCGAATGGCTGGGCGGCGAAGACCTCATCGCCAGGCATGTCGAGTTTGGCCAGTCCGCGCACTTCGGCGGCAGCGACTGGAAACTGGCGGACCTGCGCGGCGGCAAGGTCGGCCGCTTGCCCGATCAGGCCTTCGCCGTCATCGCCACCTTCTCCGTCACCGTCGGCGATCCCGACTTGCAGAAGCAATGGCTGGGCTGCAAGCTGATGCTGACCGATGCCGTCGGCCGCCGCTGGCTCCCCGACGTGATTTCGGGCGTCAGACTGCCGGACGGCGTGATGAACTGCACCTCGGCGATCTTCTCCGGCGCCAAGACAGGCGACGTCATCACCATCGGCGACACCTTCATCGTGCCCGAGGATGCCATCAAGACCATCCGTCCCGCCATTGGGCTGGGAAGCGAGCGGCCGTGGTACCTGCGGTTTCAGCGGCCGCCGAAGTAGCGACAGCGCCGGCAGTCCGGAGTCACGGCACGGCGATCAACAGGACGTAGGCAACAAAGACGACGAGGTGAGCAAGTCCGGTGAGAACCGTCGTGCGTCCGGTACTGAAACTTACGACACTCACCGCAAGGGCCAGAGCCAGCAAAATCACGTCGCTCGGACCGAGACCGAGGTTGAGCGACTTTCCGGTGATGAGGCTGGCCGCCGCCACTGCCGGGATCGTCAGTCCGATGGTCGCGCACGCCGAGCCCAAAGCGACGTTCAATGCGCGCTGGAGCTCATTCCCCCACGATGCCTTGATGGCGGAGATCGCCTCCGGGAGCAGCACGACGAACGCGATCATCGCGCCGACGATCGCATCCGATTGCGGGATTTGCAGGTAGGAAAGGCCATCTTCGACGCCAGCCGCGACCCGTTCCGTCAGCAGAACGATCCCGACCAGTCCCAGAAGCAGAAAGACGAAATGGGTCGGCACGCCGTGAACCTGCGGAGAATGGCTTTCCGGAGCGCTTTCACGCACCTGCACCTCCAGGAAGTCCTCTTTCTGGCTGTAGCTCTGGGCGAAAACGAAACTGCCGTAGAGCAAGAGCGACAGCAGCGCGACGAAGGCCAGTTGCGTGGGAGAAAATGTCCCGGGGCTGGTGGCAAGCGTGTAGTTCGGAAGCACCATCGTCAGCACCGTGATCGCGATCAGCACCGAAAGAAAGGAACTTGTGCCTTGCCTTCGGATGTCCTGGTGGCGGTGCCGCCACCCGCCAAGTGTCAGGCACAGCCCTACGATGCCGGTGCAAACGATCATGACCGTGGAGAACACGGATTCTCGCGCCAGGGTCGGATTGTTGGCGCCATGTCGCATCATCGAGACGATGATCGACACTTCGATCGTCGTTACGGCCAAGGTAAGGACCAGGGTGCCGTATGGCTGTCCGACGCGTCGGGCTATCGCCTCCGCATGTCGCACCACGGCAAAGACGGTTGCCAGGGTAAGAACGATCGATATGCCGGCAACGACCACCACAATCGCCGTCCGGTAATCTTCGATCGGCTCTATGTTCGATTGCAGTATCAACGCCAGCGCGCAGCAGACCACAGGCAGGCCGAAGGTCATTGCCTCACTTCGACGGCGGAAGAAGTAAGTCATGGCATTCTCTTCGATCTTGCGAATGCAAACAGGCGGTCTGTTTACGAGACCAGGAAAGACCGCATTTTCGCCCCATCACACGCACATGGCAAGGCGCGACAAGGATACGCGACCCGCTGTTCCCGTCGCTACCGGGAACGACCGTCCGCCTCAACCGTCCCCTTGGAAAGCGAGAACGCCGTCTCCAGCACGGCGGCGAGGAAGCAGATGCGCAGCGGCTCGATCAGGATGCCGGTGGAGGAATCCTGGAACGGGCTGCCGAACAACAGCGTCACGCCATGCGACAGGATCTGCCAGACGTCGAGCTCGTGCGGGCCGATCAGCCGCGTCGCGCCGAGCCACAGCCAGGCCGCGCCCCAGTCGAGCAGTCGATAGCCGACGATCAGCGTACACAGCAATACGAGGCTGGAGCTTACCGTCAGCCGCACGCCATTGGCGATCGGCAGATAGCGCGAGCGGTAGCCGGCGACGAAATGCTCGACGAAATCGCGCAGGAATTTCGGCAGGCCGGCATAGCGCTTGCCGACACGTTCCAGCCTGCCATGCACGCGCATCAGTGCCGCGTCGTCGCGCACGTCATAGCCATAGATAAGCGCCGCCATGACCAGCCAGATCAGCGGCAAGAGCATGTAGAAGAACAGGTTGACGGCGACTGTCGAGGGCGCGACCGAGGTGATCTCGACCGGCACCATGGGCGCGGCCGCCGCCGCCGGCACCGGGCTCGCCAGCCCGTCGGCCGACGCCTGCAGAACCGACCAGAAATTGCGGCTCATCAGCCATTGCAACGCGCTGTCCTTCCAGCGGCTGATGACGTAGAGACCGACGAAGATCCAGTTGGTCTCGCAGATCACCACCACGATCTGCCAGAACGAGCCGGCGCCCGTTTTCGCCTGCATGAACTTGGCCATCCGGCGGACGAGCCAGGACACCGCCACCGAGACCAGCAGCCAGCGCGAATCCAGCACGTCCAGAACATTGGCGCTCTGGCCGAAGCCGGCCTGGTCGAGCGTTTCGCGCGAATATTGGCGCACGATGTCGCCGAGGAATCCCCAGGCGGCATAATAGGCGAAGAAGGGCAACAGCGCGATGGTGATCATCCGCACCAGCCGCGAACCGCGCCGGTCCGCGGTTCCCTCCCCCTCGGCGACCGCGGCGTTTTCCGCGCCACGCTGCGCGGCCAGCACATGGGGCAAGCCGGGACGCAGCACATGGAACATCGCCACCGTCACCACCAGTTGGGCCAGCGCCACCAGCGTCAGCATGGCGAGCCCGGCGAAATGGTTGGCGAGCGGCACCTTGGCCGCCAGTTGCAGCAAGAGATCGCCGGCCAGAACACCGGCCAGCACCAGCACGACGAGCTGCGGCCAGAACCGCCGCAGCAGCGAAAAACTCAAGCTGATCGGTCTGATGATATCGGCAAACATGAGGTTCTCTCAGAATGCCACCCGCCGGAAATCCTTCTAGCAAAGGGGGGTTGTTTTGCAAGAAAGGTGGCGAGCTCTCCTGCCTATGGCAGAGCGGCGATTTCCCCTTCTCCCACAACAAGGGGGAGAAGGAATTAGCGCCTCACCCGCGACTTCAGCCAGCGATCGAACGCCACCGCCAGGATCAGGATCAGGCCGATGACGATGCTTTGCGTGTAGGACGAGACGTTGTTGAACTGGAGCCCATTCTGCAGCACGCCGATCAGGGCGGCGCCCACCACCGTGCCGCCGACCGAGCCGATGCCGCCGAACAGCGAGGTGCCGCCGATGACGACGGCCGAGATGACCGTCAGCTCGTAGCCGATGCCGGCCACCGCTTCGGACGAATTCAGCCTGGCCGACAGCACGAAGGCGGCGAGCCCGGCGAAGAAGCCGACGATGACATAGACAGAGACCAGGATGCGGTCGACGCGCAGGCCCGACAGCCGTGCGGCCTCGGCATTGCCGCCGACGGCGTAGACGGCGCGTCCATAGCGCGTGTAGCGCAGCACGATGTGGCACAGGATGGCGGCCGCCGCGAAGATGATCGCCGGCACCGGCACGGGGCCGATCAGCCCGGTGCCGAACCAGCGCATGGAAGCGTCGAAGCCCGAGATCGGGCCGCCATTGGAGATGGTCAGCGTCAGGCCGCGAAACACGGTGAGCCCGCCCAGCGTGACGACGAAGGGCGGCACTTTCAGCCTGGTGATGGCAAAGCCCTGAACACCGCCGGCCACCGCCCCCACTACCACGGCAGCGAGCAGCGCCGCGAACCAGCCATAGCCCTGCGTTCCCGACGTCGACAGCGACAGCGTGTTGGCAGTGCCGCCCTTGGCGACCACGGCCGCCACCATGCCGCAGAAGGCCAGCAGCGAGCCGACCGAGAGATCGATGCCGGCGGTAAGGATGACGAAGGTCATGCCGAGCGCGATCAGCCCGGTGATCGATATCTGGCGGGTGATGTTGAACAGATTGATCGGATCGATGAAGCTCGGCTTCAGCACGGTGAAGACGACCACGAGCGCCGCCAGGAACAGCAGCGGCCCGAAATTCATCAAGAGCCGCGCAATGCTGATGCCGCCACGCCGGCTATGCTCCTCGGCCACGCTCATCGTGCCTCCTCCTCAACCGCTCCCGGCTGGTCGAGCGCCATCAGTTCCATCAGTTTTTCCTCGCTTGCCTCGATGCCCGGCATCTGCCCGGTGATGCGTCCCTTGCGCATGGTCACGATCCGGTCCGACACAGCCAGCACTTCGGGCAGCTCGGACGAAATAATCATCACCGCTATGCCGCGCGCTGCCAATTGCACCAGGATCTGGTGCACCTCGGCCTTGGCGCCGACGTCGACGCCGCGCGTCGGCTCGTCGACGATCAGCACCTTGGGATCCCGCGCCAGCCAGCGCGCCAGGATCACCTTCTGCTGGTTGCCGCCCGACAGGCCCTCGATCGCCTGCTCGGCCGACGCCATGCGGATCGACAGCATTTTCCGGAACCCCGCCAGCGCATCGCGCTCGCGCCGCTCGGCCATGAACCCAAAACCGTTGCTGAAGCGGCCGAGCGAGGCCACCGAAAAATTCACCAATATGCCCAATGCGGCAAAGATCGCCTGGTGCTTGCGGTCCTCCGGCACCAGGCCGATGCCGAGCTTGATGGCGTCCGCCGGCGAGGCCGGAGCGATCGGCCTGCCGTCGAGCGTGATCGTGCCCGCCGCGATGCGGTCGGCGCCGAAAATGGCGCGCGCCAGCTCGGTGCGGCCCGAGCCGACCAGCCCGGCGACACCCAGGATCTCGCCGGCCTTCAGGTCGATATCGACGCCGTCGAGCACGATGGCGTGCGGCGCTTCGGGGTCGCGCACGGTGCGCAATCCGCGCACCGACAACACGACGTCGCCGGCCACCGTGCGCTGCGCCGGCCGCGCATAGAGTTCGGACGCCGCGCGGCCAACCATTTTCTCGATGATGCGCGGCAATCGGATCGGCCCGCCTTCGCGGTCGAGATTGCCGGCCAACCTGCCGTCCCGGAGCACCGTCATGCGGTCGCAGATGGCGGCGGCCTCCTCCAGCCGATGGGTGACGAACATGATGGCGACATGGTCCTTGCGCAGCCTGTCCATGATCGACAGCAGCCGCTGCACCTCTGTCTCGGTTAGCGCTGATGTCGGCTCGTCCATGATGATCAGCCGGCTCTTCAGCGACAGCGCCCGTGCAATCTCGACGAGCTGCTGCTCGGCCACCGAAAGCGCCGAGACCGGCGTCATCGGATCGATCGTGAGGCCGACGCGGGCGATGATCGTGCGGGAGTCCTGCTCCATCTTGCGCCAGGAGACAAGGCCGAGCGGACCGGTCGGGGCGCGGCCTATGAAGATATTCTCCGCCACCGTCAGCGTCGGGATCAGGCTGAGTTCCTGGTAGATGGTGACGATGCCGAGCCGCTTGGCATCTTGCGGGCTCGACGGCCGGTAGTCGGCGCCGTCGAAGACAATGTGGCCGCTGGAGGGCGGTATCACGCCCGACAGGATTTTCAGCAGCGTCGACTTGCCGGCGCCGTTTTCGCCCAGCAGGCCGAGGATTTCGCCGGGCCTGATATCGAGCGAGACATCGTTCAGCGCGGTGACGCCGGCGAAATGCTTGGTGACGCCCTCGACGGCGAGCAGGACGGGTGCGGCTTCAGCCAATGATTGCTTCCTCGATCCGATTCATGCTGGCCTCTTCAGCGCGTGAACGCCCCCCTCTGGCCTGCCGGCCATCTCCCCCTCGAGGGGGGAGATCGGCAGTATTGATGGCGCACTCTTCCTGCAACGTCGGAGATTGGCGAAAGCAGAGAACCAGCCAATCTCCCCCCTCGAGGGAGGAGATGTCCGGCAGGACAGAGGGGGGCGCGACAGAACGCGACCTCCGTCCGTCATGCACCAAGCCCTCACTTCGTCTCGTTCAACCTCTCGGCCTTGTCGAGATTGTCCTTGCCGATGACGATCGGCGTCAACAGCACCAGCTTCTCCTTCGGCTCCGTCTTGTCTCTGGCGTAGGCGACGGCGATCTGCACGGCCGTGCGCGACTGCTGGCCGGGAAATTGTTCGACCGTGCCGGCGAGCTTGCCGTCGCGGACCGCGACCAGCGCTTCCGGCAGCGCGTCGAAGCCGTAGATCTTGACGTCGGTGAAGTTGCGCGCGGCACAAGCCTCCATGGCGCCCAGCGCCATGTCGTCATTGGCGCAGACGATCGCGTCCGGCTTGCCGTTGGCGGCAAGGCCGGCTTCCGTCACCGACAGCGCCTCGGCTCGGGCGAAATTGGCGGTCTGCTCGAAGACGATCTGGTATTTGTCCTTCAAGGGATCGAGCACATTGTGCACGCCCTTGTTGCGGTCGATCGCCGGCCCGGCGCCGGGCTGGCCCTGCAGATGGAACAATTTGGCGCCGTTGGGGAATGCCGCCACCACGGCCTGAGCTTCCGCCTCGCCACCCTTGACGTTGTCGGCGCCGACATGGGCGAGAATGCCCTCGACACCGTCGACGCGGCGATCGATCGTGACCACGGGAACGCCCGCCTTGACCGCTTCCTCGATGGCCGGCGCCAGCGCGTTGACGTCGAGCGGCGAGATCACGATGGCGTTGACCTTCTGCACCAGGGCCGCCTCGATGTCGGCGGTCTGCTTGGTGGCCGAGTTCTGGCCATCGCTCTCGGTCAGGTTGACGCCCTGCGCCTGCGCTTCGGCCTTGATCGCGTTCAGCATGTGCACGAAGAACGGAAAGCCGAGACTGGGCACCGAGCCGAGAATGGTGAGCTTGTCCTGCGCAAATGCCGAGGGCGCGGCAAGCACCATGGCGCCCGCGGCCACGGACGTCATCAGGAATTCACGTCTGTTCATGGGATCCTCCTCCACAAGAACGCACGGCCCCGGAAACCGGGACGGTTTCAGGAAGGATCATGCGTCGGTTCAAAGTGTTGGAGCATCCTCCTTGCGTTGCTAACGCATGCCGCTCCAGCTGATCGCCGTTGCAAAAACTACCTCCCGTCGGCACCAGCAAACGGATGCTAGCCCAGGCTCAACCATTTGTGCAACATCGATATAACAGGGCCAGACGGCAATGGCCGGAATTTGGATGAGCCGAGTGCCCAGCTTCCAATCTCCGGCGCTGGCCCTAGTTTGAACCGCGCCTGAGCTCGTTTGCTGGAGACACCCGCATGAAACCATATATCATCTGCCATATGATCGCGTCGCTGGACGGCAGTCTCCACCCGAGCCGCTACACGGCCAGTCCCGATGGCACCCGGGCCGAATGGTCGAGCCTCTACGAGCATATCCATAATGAGTTTGCGGGCGACGGCTGGATCGTCGGCCGCGTCACCATGGCCGAGATGAGCAAGGCCGGCGCGCACCCGCCGGCCGATGCGGGCAAGGTCGACCGACCCTATCATGTCGCGCAAACCGGTACGGGCAGCTATGCGGTGGCGCTCGATCCCTCGGGCAAGCTCCACTTTTCCAAACCCGACATTGGCGGCGACCATGTCGTGGTGCTGCTTGGGCACGATGTCGCCGACAGCCACCTGGCCGAGCTCGCTGCCGACGGCGTGTCCTATATCGTGGCGGAAACGGCCGACATGGATCTCGGCCGGATGCTCGAAGTTCTCAACCGCGAATTCGCCATTCGCCGGCTGCTGCTCGAGGGCGGCGCCGGCATCAACGGTTCCTTCTTCGCGGCCGGCCTTGTCGACGAGCTCAGCCTTCTCGTGGCTCCCGCCCTGGACGGGCGGGCGGCTAACCAGGGTTTCGTCGAATTCGGCGAAACCGGCCTCGCGGGCAAGATGCAACTGTCGCTCAAAAGCTGCGAAGCCCTCGCCCACGGGCTCGTCCATTTGCGCTACGCCGTCGGCTGACGACGCTTTATCGGCGCATCATGCGTCGTACTGCATGGCCTCGAGATCGGCGATCAGAGTCGGGCCGGTCGGCTGCCAGCCGAGCCGCGCCTGGGTCAGCGCGCTGGAGGCCGGCAGATCCATCGGGGCGAACATCGCCATCCAGCCGAAATGCTCCGCCGCCTGTTCCGGCGCGATCGAAACCACCGGCACGTTGAGGCCCCGCCCGATCACCTCCGCGATAGCGCGTACTTCGACGCCTTCCTCGCCGACCGCGTGATAGCGCGCGCCGGGCTGCTGCTTTTCCACTGCCAGCCGGTAGAGGCGCGCCGCGTCCAGGAGATGGCCCGCCGCATAGCGGTTGCGGCCCTCGCCGACATAGGCCGAAACGCCTTTCTGGCGCACGATTTCGATGAGCGGCGTGATGAGCCCTTGCTTGACCGGGTTGTGAACCTGCGGCAGCCGCACCACCGAGACGTTGACGCCGGCTTCCAGCAAGGCATTGCCGGCGAGCTCCGAGGCGATGCGCGGATTGGGATGGCTGGCGTTGAAGACGTCCTCGCTGGCAAGCTCGCCATGTCCGGGGCTGCCCACGCCGACGCCGGAAGTGATCACCAGCGGCCGGTCGGATCCGGCCAATGCTTGGCCGAGTGCCGCGATGACACGGCTATCCTTCTCGCAATTCTCGGCAAAGCGCGAGAAATCATGGTCGAACGCCGTGTGGATCACCGCTTCCGCCTTCGCCGCGCCCTCGCGCAGGCCCTCGGGATCCTCGAGCGTTCCCCGATGCACTTCGGCGCCCGCCGCCGTCAGCGCTTCGGCCCCCGCTTCGGAGCGAGTGACGCCGACCACCTGATGGCCCGCCTTGATGAGCTCCGCAACGAGCGCCGAGCCGATGAAACCGGTCGCGCCGGTCAAAAAGATACGCATGCGAATTCTCCTGCACGATTGCCTGCGCAGTATCGCCGGTCTATTATTCCATTAAAGTAGTGATCTTATCGTGGTATAATGGCTAACAGGATGCCCACCAATTCCGCCGGTTCGCTCGCGGCGTTTCTGAGAGACCGGCGCACCCGGCTCGATCCGGCCTCGTTCGGATTTTCAGGGCGTCGGCGCACGCCGGGGCTGCGCCGGGAAGAGGTGGCCCAGCGCGCCAACATCAGCCCTACCTGGTACACATGGCTGGAACAGGGTCGTGGCGGCGCGCCTTCGGCCGATGTGCTGAACCGCATTGCCAAGGGGCTGATGCTGACCGAGGCCGAGCGCGAGCATCTTTTCATGCTCGGGCTCGGACGCCCGCCCGAGGTCCGCTATATCGGCGCGGAAGGCATCAGCCCCCGGCTGCAGCGCCTCCTCGACACGCTTGAAGCGAGCCCCGCCTTGGTCAGGACCGCCACCTGGGATGTCGTTGCCTGGAACCGCGCCGCCCAGGTCGTGCTGACCGATTACAGCGCCCTGCCCGCCGACCAGCGCAACATCCTGCGCTTCATGTTCCGCAGCCCGGCCATGCGCGAAAAGCAGCACGACTGGGAAAGCCTCGCCCGTTTCGTGGTGGGCGCCTTCCGCGCCGACGCGGCGCGTGCCGGCGCGGTGTCCGAGGTACGCGAACTCGTCGACGAACTGTGCAGCGCCAGCCCCGAATTCGCCGCCCTGTGGCGCGAGAACGACGTGCTCAGCCATGGCGACGGAACCAAGCGGCTGAAGCACCCGGTGCTCGGCGATATCGAACTGGAATATTCGGGGTTCGCGGTCGACGGCCGCCCGGATCTGAGCCTGACCGTCTACAATCCGGTCGACAGCGCGGTCGCCGACCGCATTCGCGCCCTGGCGAAGCGCCCCAAAGCGTAAGTGTCATCGGACCCGCTGCGATGATCGTTGCTCTTTCCGAAACAATTTCAGAAAAATGCGCAGCGGGTTGCATCCGACCATGCGTCCCATGAAACCGTCATCGCGGCGCCTCACCACCGCATCCCGCCGACAAAGTCGATGAATGCCCGCAGCGGCGCCGGTATGAGGCGGCGGCCGGGGTAATAGAGGAATGGGCCGGAAAACTCCTGCCACCAGGGCTCCAGTACCGGCTCGAGCCGGCCATCGTCGAAATAGGGACGCAGCCAGTCCTCGAACAGCGAGACGATGCCGCCGCCGGCGACCGCCACATCGAGCGCAAGCGCCATAGCCGTGCCGGTGCTGACCAGCAGCGGCCCGGTCGGCTCGACGCTCACTATCTCGCCGTCGCGCTCGAACTCCCAGGGCGGCGTCAGGCCGCTGGCGAAGCGGCCGCGCAGGCATGCGTGATCGAGCAGGTCGCGCGGATGGTCGGGCCGACCACGCCGGTCGAGATAGGCCGTTGCGGCAGCGGTGGCGAAGCGCTGCCGGCGCGGGCCGATCGGTACGGCGATCATGTCCTGCTCCAGCCGCTCGTCATAGCGGATGCCGGCATCGCAGCCGCTCGCCAGTATGTCGACGAAACTGTCCTCGGCGGTCACCTCCAGTCTTATGTCGGGATAGGCGGCAAGGAAGGGCGGCAGAAGGCGCGGCAGCACCAGTTTCGCCGCCACGACAGGCACGTTGAGCCGCAGCGTGCCGGCCGGGCGGCCGCGAAAGCCGTTGACGACATCGAGCGCTGCCTCGACCTCGCCGAGCGCGGGGCCCAGCCGCTCCAGCAGGCGCGCGCCGGCCTCGGTCGGTGCGACGCTGCGCGTGGTGCGGTTGAGGAGCCGCACGCCGAGCCCCGCCTCCAGCCGCCGCACCGTTTCGCTGAGGCTGGAGGCGCTGACGCCGCTGACCCTGGCCGCCTCGCGAAAGCCGCCGGCGCGCGCCACCGCCATGAATGCCTGGAGGTCGCCCAGATCCGCCATTGTTCGCCTTTCTGCACAGCCTGTGCCGATTGCGCCATATTATCGCGCAAGCGTGCATTGTCTATATCTGGGCCGATCCACAGGAGATTGAGACCATGACTGACATCAGCAAGGCCGGAACCTTCAAGCTCGGCGACCGTACGGTGAAGCGCATGGGCTACGGCGCCATGCAACTGGCCGGACCCGGCGTGTTCGGCCCGCCAAAAGACCATGACGGTGCACTCGCCGTGCTGCGCGAGGCGGTGGCGAGCGGTATCGATCATATCGACACCAGCGATTTCTACGGCCCGCACATCACCAACCGGATCATCCGCGAGGCCCTGCATCCCTACCCCGCCAACCTCACCATCGTCACCAAGATCAGTGCCCGGCGTGGCGCGGACGCATCATGGATCCCCGCAATGTCACCGCAGGAGCTGACACAGGCCGTGCACGACAATTTGCGCAATCTCGGCCTGGACACGATCGAGATCGTCAACCTGCGCTCCATGCACGGCATACACGGCCCGGCCGAAGGCTCGCTCGAACCCCAACTGAATACGCTCGCCGAACTGCAGCGTCAGGGTCTGGTGCGCCATATCGGCTTGAGCAATGTCACATCAACCCAGATCGCGCAGGGGCGCGGCATCGTCGACATTGTCTGCGTGCAGAACCAGTACAACATCGCGCATCGCGAGGACGACGCGCTGATCGACGAGCTTGCCGCCGACGGCATCGCCTATGTGCCGTTCTTCCCGCTCGGCGGCTTCACGCCGCTGCAATCGAGCACGCTGGCCGATGTCGCGCAAAAACTCGGCGCGACGCCCATGCAGGTGGCGCTCGCCTGGCTGCTGCGCCGCGCGCCCAACATTCTGCTCATCCCCGGCACCTCGTCCGTCGCGCATCTGCGGCAGAATCTGGCGGCGGCGGAGTTGGAGCTGCCGGCCAACGCGCTTGCCGTGCTGAACGGGATCGCGGGCGAGACCGAGCAAGCGGCCTGAGCCGGCGCGACTAGCGCTTGCCGGGCGGCACCGCTGTCCGGCAAGGTCCCGACCTTGGCGGCGGCTTGCGCAGCCGTCGCCGGCCATGGCATCTGGGCCGGTACAACGGATCGATCCGAAGCAGCATGGCTCCACGACCACCACGACCCGGCGTCAGCCTCAACCGCGCGCTGTCGAAGCTCGGCCTGTGCTCGCGCACGCAGGCCGAGCGGCTGATCGCCGAGGGCCGTGTGCGCGTCGGTGGCAAGGTCGCGCGCGATGCTTCCCTGCGCGTCGATATGGATCGCGACCGCATCGCCGTCGACGGCGAAAAAATCGTTGCCGAGCGCAAGGTCTATCTCATGCTCAACAAGCCGCGCGGGCTGGTCACCACCCGCGAGGACCCGCTGGAGCGCGACACCGTCTATGCCTGCCTGGAAGGGCTCGACCTGCCTTTCGTCTCCCCCGTCGGCCGGCTCGACAAGGCGAGCGAGGGCCTGCTGCTGATGACCAACGACACGCGCTTTGCCAACCGGCTGATGGACCCGGCCTCGCATCTGCCCAAGACCTATCATGTCCAGATCGGCACGGTACCCGACGCGGCGGTGCTGGAAGCGCTGCGCGCCGGCGTTACCGTCGAGGGTGAAATGCTGACTGCGAACTCGATCGAGCTGCTGCGCAGCGGCGGCCGCACCGCCTGGCTGGAGATCGTGCTCGACGAGGGCCGCAATCGCCACATCCGGCGCCTGCTCGCCGCCCACGGCATTGAGGTCAAGCGCCTGATCCGGATCGCCATTGGCAGCTTGCCGCTCGGCGACCTCGCCAAGGGTACTGCGAGGCATTTGACGCCCGACGAATTGGCGCTGCTGGCGGGATGAATAGGCGCAAGGTCGGCACTGCCGTTCGGCAAATCGGCCGGCACTTCCGGCTCCTGACGGAAAGCTGTCAGGACCCCCCGGCCTATAGAAGGCCGGGAGCCCAGCCGCGGCTTCGACGATCAAGGAGCCAATGCGATGAATTTCGTCTCTGTCCGCATCATCACGTCCGATGTCCAGCGCCTCGTGCGCTTCTATGGCGAGATCACCGGAATGCCGGTGACGATGTACACGGAGGATTTCGCCGAACTGGCGACGTCGGCCTGCACGCTGGCGATCGGCAGCACGCGCACCCTGATGCTGTTCGGCAGCGACATCGCCCGCCCAGCCGACAACCGCACGGCCATCATCGAATTCCGAGTCGGCGACGTCGATGCCGAATTCGCCAGGCTGGCGGAAACCATCAAGGGTGCAATTGTCCAGGAGCCTACCACCATGCCCTGGGGCAACCGCTCGCTGCTGTTCCGCGACCCCGACCGCAATCTGGTGAATTTCTTCACGCCTGTAACCGCCGAGGCGATCCGGAAGTTCGACAGCTAGGCCGCCCTACTTCCCGTTCCACTTGCGCACCACCGGCTCGCCGAGGTCATGCTCGTAGCCGAGCACGCTGATGCTGGCTGTATCGAGCACGAACAGCGCGCCGTCCTGCGGCGGCAAGCCGAGCCAGCGGGCGGTGAGCACGCGCAGGAAGTGCGCGCTGGAAAAGATCAGCATGTCGGCATTGGCCTCGCGCAGGCGATCGATGATCCTGTCGGCGCGGGCGCCCACATCGGCCGCCGTTTCGCCTTGCGGGCAGCCGTCGCGAAAGACGTTCCAGCCCGGCCGTTCGGCCAGGATCTCCCTGGTGGTTCGCCCTTCATAGGCGCCGTAGTCCCATTCCTGCAGGTCGTCCATCTTGATGCTTTGCGCCCCGAAGCCGGCAAGCAGACTGGTGTTGTAGGCGCGCTGCGAGGGGCTCGACCACACGGCCGAAAACGGCAGGCCTTTCAGCCGATCCGCCACACCCCGCGCGGCCGCCTCGCCGGCCGTTGTCAGCGGCATGTCGGTGCGGCCGGTGTGCTGGCCCGAAAGGCTCCACGCCGTCTCGCCATGCCTGACCAGATGGATTTGAGGAAACGCACTGCTCATGACGGCCTTTCGAAGTTGCCGCACCTTAGAGGACGATGCGGCGAAGGGGAATCCAGTTGGCGCGAAAGTCCGGGGTGGAGCGCCCGTTTGGGTGCGGTCCATGTCAATGCCCACCACATTCCCTGGCCCTGATCCCCGCCGCATTGGCACAATGACTGGGCGCCGGGAATAATTATGTGTGGTTCATAGTTCACCAAGCACGATAGGTCACGATCATCATGTACAAACATCTGCTCATCGCCACCGACGGGTCGGAACTGGCCGACAAGGGCGTTGCCCACGGCCTCGGGCTGGCAAAGGGCATCGGCGCCACCGTGACCTTCGTCACCGTCTCGGAACAATTCCCGATCTTCGCCTGGGGCGGCGCCATGGCCGGCTACGCCGCGGGCGATGAGCTGGCCGCCTATCAGGAAGAAGCCCGCAAATACGGCAAGGAAGTGCTCGACAAATGCAAGGCTTCCGCCGAGGGGCTGGGCGTGTCGGCCAAGGTCGTGCACATCGAGGACAGAAGGCCCGCCGAGGCGATCCTGGAACTGTCGCAGACCGAACGCTGCGACCTGATCGTCATGGCCTCGCACGGCCGCCGCGGACTGGGCAGGCTGGTTCTGGGAAGCCAGACAGCGGAAGTCGTGTCCTACAGCGAAATCCCGGTCCTGGTGGTGCGGTAGGCCGGGTGCGGCCAGTCGGCGCCCTGCAAGCGCCACTCAGAACGCCGCTTCGGCCACCAGATAAAATCCCAGCGCCAAGAGCCCCGCGAAGAACACTTTGCGAAAAGTCTCGACGCTCATGCGCTGGCGCAGCGCTTGGCCGACAGCCATGCCGGCGAGCGCAGGCGCCAGCGCCGCGACCGAGCCCGCCAGCCCGGCCGTCGGCGAGGCCAGGGCGCCTGCCCTGAACAGCCCGATGGCCAGCGCCGCCGTCGACACGGTGAAGGACAGGCCGAGCGCCTGGATCAGCTCTTCCCTGCCCAGCCGCAGCGATTGCAGGTAGGGCACCGCCGGAATGACGAAGACGCCGGTGGCGCCGGTGACCAGGCCGGTCGCCACCCCGACCAGCGGCAATAGCAAGGCCTCGTGGCGTGGCGGCGTCGAAAAGCCGGCCTTGGCGAGGCCGAGAAAGGCGTAGAGCATCAGTGCCACGCCGAGCGCGCCGGACGCGGCCGCCGTGTGCGCGCCGGTGAGCAGGCCGGCGCCGGCAACGGTGCCGATCACCACGCCGGCCATCATCGTCCATAGCCGCCTGACAAGCCCGCCGAACGAAGGACCGGTGGACAATTGCCACAGGTTGGTGACCAGCGACGGGATCAGCAGAAGCGTGGCCGCCTCGGCCGGCGCCATGGTCACCGCCAGCAGGCCCATCGCCACTGTCGGCAGGCCCATCCCGACCACGCCCTTGACGAAGCCGGCGGCAAGGAAGACGGCGCAGACCCAGGCGACGGCGGCGGCGCTCAGCGGCTCAATCATGGAGCAGCATGTCGGCGGCGTCGGCCCCGGCTGCCGCCGGTCCGGCGGCGGTGCTGCTGACAAGGGCGGATGTCATGGCGCATCCTGGCATGCCGGAATTCGAGCGCGCCATGGCCAGAAGGGCGACGGCAACCGCCAGCAGCATCGCCGCGCTTTCAGCGATGCCGAGCCCTTGCCGGTTCGATGCCGGTTTTCTCATTCTCATCATGGACCTCCACCGAAACTGTTTGACGAAATTCGCCGTCACCCACAATGTGGAAATCGCGGCGCCAGCCTTCGGCTTAGACGAAGGCTGGCGCCGCAAGCCGGGAGGCCCGCTGCCATCGATCGCGTGATGGCGGCCATCGCCCGGGCTGTCTTGCGGGAGGAAAAAGATGCGCTTCGACCTGGTCGATCTCCGGCTGTTCCTGCTGGTCGCCGAGTGCGGCAGCATCACCCATGGCGCCGAGCTCGCGGGCCTTGCGCTGGCCTCGGCCAGCGCTCGCATCAAGGGCATGGAGGACAGGCTCGGCGCGCCGCTTCTGGAGCGCCGCCGGCGCGGCGTGGTGCCGACGGCCGCCGGCCAGGCGCTGCTGCACCACGCACGCGCGGTGCAGAACCAGATCGAGGCGATGGCCGGCGAGCTCGGCGCCTATGCCGCCGGCCTGCGCGCGCGGGTCCGCCTGCTCGCGAACACGGCCGCCACCAGCGAGCTTCTGCGCGACAGGCTGCCGGCCTTTCTGGTCGCGCATCCCGGCATCGACGTAGAGCTCGATGAGCGCCCCAGCCACGAGATCGCCGAGGCGGTGGCGAGCGGCGCAGCCGATCTCGGCATTGCCGCGACCTGGGCCGGCCTTTCACATCTCGAGCAGAAACCGTTCTTCGTCGATAGGCTGGTGGTGATCGCCGCGCGCAACCGCCCCGGCCTCGAAGGCCGCGCGACCGGCCTCGCCGACATTCTCGGTGAAACCTTTGTCGGCCTGAGCGCCGGGCATCCCTTGCAGGAGCACATCTCCCGCCAGGCCGCGCGCCTTGGCGGTCATCTGCATTTTCGCATCCGCGTGCCCGGCCTCGACAATGTGTGTAGGCTGGTGGCCCAGGGCGCGGGCGTCGCCATCGTGCCGGAAAGCATCGTGCGCCGCTCGGTGCCCAGCCTGCGCAGCCTGCGGCTGACGGACGACTGGGGAACCCGCCAGCTCAATCTCTGCGCCCGCCGCTTCGACAAGTTGACGCCGCAGGCCAAGCTGCTGGTCGCTGCACTGGTGTGAAGCCGCCGCCCACATGCTGAATTCGCGTGGAATCATGCCTTGCCTTTAAGGAATCCATGAAATAGCTTGTTTGCACATAGGCAAAAAAATCGCCTAGCTTTTTTCGTTTTATGAAAGACGGGGGACTTGCGGGAACATCTCGATCTGACCGATCGGCGTCTGGTCAAACAGCTGTCGCAGGACGCGCAGCCGGGCATCAACCGCCTCGCCGAGATTCTGGCGATCTCGGTGCCGACGGTGCGCACGCGGCTGCGCAGCCTGCTCGACCGCAACCTGCTCAAGATCGTCGGGCTCTTGAACCTGACGGAGCGGCCCGAACTGATCTCGGCCATCGTCGGCATCAACGCGCAAGGGCGCGGCCGCGCCCGCGAACTGGCGCAGCGCATTTCAGAACTGCCCTTCGTCAACTCGGCCTCGGTCGTCACCGGGCGCTTCGACATCATCGTCGACGTGACGGTGGCCGGAGACGTCGCCGATCTCTACCGCGTCACCAGCGAGTTGATCCCGGGCGCCGGCGAGCCGGGCGAGGTCGTGCGCAGCGAGACCTTCGTCGTCATGGCGTCCTGCAACAAATGGGTCAGCCTGCCGGAAGGCTGCTGGTCGGACGACAGCATTCGCAAGGAGCCGGCATGAGGATAGCGGTTCTCGGGGGCTCGGCCTGCTCAACTCGCTGCTGCATGTGCCGGACGCGCCTTTCGTCGACGCGTTGGCCACGCGCGGCATCACGGTCGCCGAAACGAAGGCCCGGCACCAAGAGACGGATTTTCGAACGGTGGCCGCCGCCGGCAACGGCGCCGCCGCTCAAAAAGCACCCTGTAAGGTAGACAACAAGACGACAAAAGGAGGAATGCCCAATGAAACCAATGAAGATTGCCAAGCTTTTCATCGCCGGCCTCGCACTGGCCGGCCTCACCGCCGCCGCCAGCGCCGGAGCGCTCGACGACATCACCAAGCGCGGCGAACTGCGTGTCGCGGTGCAGACGCAGGGACCGCCCTTCTCGCTGGTCGGCGCCAATGGCGAACGCACCGGCAGCTCGGTGGAACTGGCCGAACTGATGGCCAAGGAAATGGGCGTCAAGATCACCTTCCTCGACTTCGACTGGGACGGCCTGATCCCGGCGCTGCTTTCGGGCAAGGCCGACCTTCTGGTCGCCGACATGACGCCGACGCTGGCACGCGGCATGAAGGTCGCCTTCACCACGCCTTACATGTATACTGGCAGCACTGTCTTCACCAAGGCCGACGGGAAGTTCAAGACCACCGAGGACTGCAAGGCCAAGGGTACCAAGATCGCCGTGCTGCTCGGCGCCACCGGCGAGAAGGAAGCCAAGGCCGCCTTCCCCGATGCCGACATCAAGAGCTACAAGGGCGGCGGTCCGCTGCTGCTCGACGCCGTCAACAACGGCCAGGCCGATTGCGGCGTCAACGACGTCTCGGCGGTCAAGGGCCAGTCGACAGCCTATCCGGCCGGCACCTTCACAATCATGCCGGACCTCCTCTCGAAGGAGCCGCTTGCCTTCGCCACCCGCTATGACGAGCCGGACCTCCTGATCTGGATGAACCTGTTCCTCAACCAGGTCACCATCGACGGCCGCCTGCAGAAGAACCTCGACTACTGGGTCAATTCGGAAGACTGGAAGAAAGATCACTGATTAGGCATTAGTGAGTAGTGAATTAGTGGGTAGTGAATAGGATCCGCCTGCCTACTCACTACTCACTACTCACTACTCACTATTCCCTACCCCCCATTCACGCCCATGCTCGAGAATTTCAGCTTCCGCACCATCGTCGAATACCTGCCCCTGTTCGGGCAGGGCCTGGTCACGACCGTGTGGCTGTCGGCGCTGTCCTTTTTCGGCGCGCTCGCGGTCGGCATCCTGCTGTGCGCGATGAACCTGCAGCGCAGCTGGCTGTTTCGGGTGCCGGCCAAGGCCTATATCGACGCCGTACGCGCCACGCCCTTGCTGGCACAGCTCTATTTTCTCTATTTCGGCCTGCCGCGCCTCGGTTTCGTGCTGCCCGAACTCGTCGTCGGTATCCTCGCGTTGTCACTGAACAGCGGCGCCTATGTTGCTGAAATCATTCGCGCCGGCATCCTGTCGATCCCGCGTGGCCAGGTTGAGGCCAGTGTTGCTTCGGGCATGACCTATGTCCAGCGCATGCGCCTGGTGGTCTTGCCACAGGCGTTCAAGGTGACGATCCCTCCGCTGCTGGGACAAGCGATTGTGCTGGTCAAGGATTCGGCGCTCCTCTCGCTGATCTCGGTCGCCGAGCTGACGCGCGCCGGCCAGTTGCTCGCTTCCGACCGCTTCATGCCGGCGGAAGGATTCCTCACCATCGCCGCCTTCTACCTCCTGCTTTATTACGGACTCAAAGGGCTGGCGGTTCTCTCCGGCCGCTGGCTTGGCTCGGCGGGAGCGCGCGCATGATCTGGCAACAGTTGCAAAGCCTTGCGGGCAGCTATCCGCTGGCGCTGCGCGGCCTCGGCATGACCGTGGTGCTGTCGCTGATCAGCCTGGTGCTGGGCACCCTGCTCGGCTTCGGCCTCGGCATCTTGCGGACCGGCGGCAACCGGTTGATCGCCAGCGTAATCGGCGCCTGGGTCGACCTCATCCGCGGCACGCCGTTCCTGGTGCAGATATTCCTGATCTTCTTCATCTTGCCGGAGCTGGGCATCGAGCTCGACGCCTTCACCGCCGGCATCATCGCGCTGACCAACCTCGCCGCCTGCTTCATCTGCGAGATCGTCGCCGCCGGCATCCGTTCGGTTCCGACGGGCCAGGTCGAGGCGGCACTGGCGTCCGGCCTGTCGCGCTGGCAGCGCATGCGCCAGGTGGTGCTGCCGCAGGCGATGCGCATCGTGCTGCCGCCGCTGGTCGGGCAATATGTGCTGCTGATCAAGGATTCTTCCGTCGTCTCGGCGATCGGCCTGACCGACCTCACCCGAGTCGGCTGGCTGGTGGTGCAGCGCGTGCCGAACGGCCTGCTGGTGTTCTTCCTCGTCGGCGTCGGCTATTTCCTCGTCTGCTATCCGCTGATCATGCTCGCCCGCCGGCTCGAACGTCGCATCGGTGCCGCCCATGGCGAGGTGCAGATATGACATCGAACCCAAAGGTTCCGACCACATGACCAAAACGGGCATGATCGATTTTCGCGGCGTCAACAAATGGTTCGGCACGCTCAACGTGCTGAGGGACATCACACTCAGCGTCGAGCCGCGCGAAGTGGTCGTCGTTTGCGGCCCGAGCGGGTCGGGCAAGAGCACGCTTATCCGCTGCATCAACGGGCTGGAGACGATCAAGGATGGCGACCTCGTCGTCGACGGCCAGCGGCTCGGCGACCCCACCACCAACATGACGAAGCTGCGCACCGAGATCGGCTTCGTCTTCCAGTCCTTCAACCTCTACCCGCACAAGACCGCGCTCGAAAACGTCACGCTGGCGCCGATCCATGTCCGCAAGATCCCGCGCGCCGAGGCCGAGCAGGCCGGCCGCGAACTGCTGGCCAAGGTCGGGCTTGCCGACAAGATCAACGCCTATCCTGCGCAGCTTTCAGGCGGCCAGCAACAGCGTGTGGCGATCGCCCGCTGTCTCGGCATGCGCCCCAAGATCATGCTGTTCGACGAGCCGACCTCCGCCCTCGACCCCGAAATGATTTCGGAAGTGCTCGACGTCATGGTCGCGGTTGCCGAGGAAGGCATGACCATGATGGTGGTGACGCATGAGATGGGCTTTGCCCGCAAGGTCGCCCAGCGCGTGGTGTTCATGGACGCCGGCGCCATCGTCGAAAGCGGCACGCCCGACGAGTTCTTCTCGCACCCCAGGACCGATCGCAGCCGCGCCTTCCTGAGCAAGATCCTGCGGCACTGACTGGCGCCGCCGCCTTCAAGTAACCGCCAGCACCTTGCCCGTATCGTGCTGGCGCACGAAATCCACGCGGCCGCCGTTCCAGTGATAGCTGTAGTGGCGGCCTTGCACCGGTACTGGGATCACATCCGGCCAGAAGATGCCGATGCACTGCCCGCTTGACATGCGCACGCTGTTCCACACCAGCCCGTCGCTGCCGGCCGCACGCAAGGCGCGGCCTTCAGCCTGCGAGGCGGTGTAGTCGTCCGGGTCAAGCGCGCCGGGCACCGCGTTGACGTCATCAAGGTCGCGATCGACGCTGCCAATCAGCACGCGGAAATCCGCCGTCCAGCCCGGCTCCTCCTTGGTGGCGCGCATAAAATTCTGGTGGTGGTGGATGGTTTCGGCCAGCGCCACCTCCTCCCGGTCGCCGGCATAATAGATTCCGTAGCTGCCATCGGAAAACCGCCCGGGCCGCAAGGTCGAGCAATGCACGAAGGGCGCCATCACGAGGCTTGCGCCGGGTCCGGACACCCGCCTTTCGGCCGGCACCTTGCCGAGATCGCCGAGCTCCAGCCGGATGCGCGGATTGGTCTTCTCCTCGACGGCAGCCAGCGCCTCCCAGTCGCGGGGATCGGCAATGTCTTCGAAGAGGTCGATCGGCGGATGGATGGAGCGGATGATGCGGAAGGTCTGGGACCAGTGGACGCGGCGCCGGACCGCGAGCCCACTCACCATGCACCGCGCTCCGCGTCCAGCCATTCGCGCATGGCGGCAAGGTCGGAGATTTCGCCGCGCAGCATCAGGTCGAGCGCCGACTGGCCGCCGAACGTGGCATTGGGCTTGCGGATCCAGGCATAGCCGCGCGCCGGCTCGGTGAAGAGATAGCGCAGGCCCTTGTGGATGCCCATCAGATGCCCCATGCGGGTGCGCAGGTCGCGGTCGATGCGGCCGATGCTGCCCTCCTTCCAGCGCGCCCAGGTGCGCGCCGACATGCCGCCGAGCAGGATGCAGGCCTCGAGGTCGGTCAGGCCCCACGCCTTGAACAGGTTGACCGTGGTGCGCGCCAGGGCGCCGGCCTCTTCATCCGAGATGGCGCTGCCGACCGCGGCCGGCGTGGTGACGATGGACTGAAGCTGCATTGTCTTGCTCCCGCTATTGGCAGACATATAGCATACATTCGCCAATTGGCAAGACGAGCACGACAACCCGCTGCTGATGAGAACCGTGACAAACAGCGGTTTGGTCGTCCGAAACAACATTGCATCCGGTACAGTTGAGTTCCGGACATTGGATTTTCCAACCAGGATCGGGCGTGCCGGTAAACGGTCCTTGGCTAGGTTCTGCGACCCGTGACAAAACCGCAAGATCGGTCGAGCGTGTCATGCCTGCGTGCGTTTAGCTGGTGCTGCCACGGAAGGACACAACAATGAAGGCGGCGCTTCGAAACTACCATGCCCGGATGCAGCGGGTGCTGGATCACATAGACCAGCATCTGGACGACGATCTGGACCTGGACGCGCTGAGCAGCGTCGCAGCCTACTCGAAATATCATTTACACCGGCAGTTCACGGCGACCTTCGGGCTGTCCGTGCATCGCTATGTCCAGCTCGCCCGCATGAAGCGCGCTTCATACCGGCTGGCCTACAGGGATGCCGAAAGCGTCACCGACATAGCGATGGATGCCGGTTACGATGCACCGGACGCCTTCGCCCGCGCCTTTCGGCAACGGTTTGGGCAATCGCCTTCATCGTTCCGGAAATCGCCCGACTGGGCACCGTGGCTTGCGGCCTTCGGGCCTATGGACAATGCGAGGAGCAAGCTCATGCACATTACCTATGACCACGACGACGTGACGATCCGCGATGTGCCCCCGACGCCGGTGGCGATCATGGAGCATCGAGGCGACCGGGCGACACTTGGCGACACCATCCAGCGGTTCATCGCCTGGCGCAAGGCCGCCGGTCTGTCACCCGAGACGAGCCCGACCTTCAACGTCTTCCGTTCCGAGCGGATTCCCGCCAACCCAGTCGATTATAGCATGGACCTGTGTGTCGGGACTGACCTGCCAATCGATGCTGATGACGGGCAGATGAAGGCAGGTGTGATCCCTGGCGGACGCTGCGCGGTGTTGCGCGTCGTCCACAATACCAACAATCTGGAGCCAGCCGCGCTCTA
Organism: Mesorhizobium sp. BR1-1-13; assembly: GCF_020165515.1. Classification (NCBI taxonomy): domain Bacteria; kingdom Pseudomonadati; phylum Pseudomonadota; class Alphaproteobacteria; order Hyphomicrobiales; family Phyllobacteriaceae; genus Mesorhizobium; species Mesorhizobium sp. BR1-1-13. The sequence goes on along the minus strand of NZ_JAIUIH010000008.1, from coordinate 188,162 downwards.
CCTTTATCGCGACTGGCTTCCTGCCAGCGGCGAGGAAGCACGAGACTTCCCGATCTATTGCCAACGACACTTTTCGGTGTTCCCGAACGTGCCGGTGCCTGATGTGGTCTGCGAATTGTTTCTGCCGCTGAGATAGAGCCTCTGACGGGGACCTGTCCCTTTCGACCGGGCCGGCGTTTGCGCCGGCCCGAAAGTCTTGCCCTACTCCGCCGCCTCGTACCCGGCGATGCCCTTGATCTCGAGGAAATCCTCGAGCCCGTATTCGGCGTATTCGCGGCCATTGCCCGATTGCTTGTAGCCGCCGAAGGGCAGGCCCGCGTCCCAGGCGGGGTAGTTGATGTAGACATTGCCGGAGCGCATGCGCGCCGCGACGTCGCGCGCCTTCTGGATATCCTTGGCCTGGATATAGGAGGCAAGGCCGTAGACGGTGTCGTTGGCCTCCTCGACCGCCTGTTCGACAGTATCATAGGGCATGATCGCCAGCACCGGCCCGAAAATCTCCTCGCGCGCGATGCGCATGTCGTGGGTGACGTCGGCGAACACGGTCGGCCTGACATAGTAGCCACGGTTGAGTTCGGCCGGACGGCCGGGGCCGCCCGCGACCAGCGTGGCGCCCTCGTCGATGCCGCTCTGGATCATGTCCTGGATCTTGTCGAACTGGGCCTGGCTGACGACAGGGCCAAGCTTGGTGCCGGGAGCGTCGGCCGGACCGACCACGAACTTTTCCGCCGCCGCCTTGGCGTAGGAAGCCGCCTCGTCATGACGGTCGCGCGGCACGAACATGCGCGTCGGCGCGTTGCAGGACTGGCCGCTGTTGCTGAAGCAGCCGGCAACGCCCTTGGCCACGGCGGTGGCGAGGTCGACATCCGGGAACAGGATGTTGGCCGACTTGCCACCAAGCTCCTGGTGCACGCGCTTGACCGTATCGGCGGCGGCCTTGGCCACCAATATGCCGGCCCGGGTGGAGCCCGTGAACGACATCATGTCGATATCGGGATGGCTGGACAGCGCCTGGCCGACGCCGGGGCCGTCGCCATTGACGAGGTTGAACACGCCCTTCGGCACGCCGGCCTCGTCGAGGATCTCGGCGAAGATGATGGCGTCGAGCGGCGCGATCTCGGACGGCTTCAGCACCATGGTGCAACCGGCGGCAAGTGCCGGACCCACTTTGCAGGTGATCTGGTTCAGCGGCCAGTTCCATGGCGTGATCAGGCCGACGACGCCGATCGGCTCCTTGACGATCAGCGAGGAGCCCTTGACCTGCCGGAACTGGAAGCTCTTCAGCACTTCCGCCATCTTGGCCAGATGCGCGAGCCCGATGCCGACCTGGCTCTCGAGCGCCATCCGACGCGGCGCGCCCATCTCGCGCGACACGGCGAGCGCAAGGTCCGGGCTGCGCTTCTTGTAGACCTCGATGACGCGGTTGAGGATGTCGAGCCGTTCCTCGACCGAGGTGAAGCCGAACGTGCCGAAGGCGCGCTTCGCGGCGGCCACCGCCTTGTCGACGTCGGCCTTGGAGCCCAGCGAAATCTGCGCGAAGGTATCTTCGTTCGACGGATCGATGACATCGAGCGTGTTGGGCACGACAGGATCGACCCACGCGCCATCGATGTAGAACTGCAGATTATGTGACATGATTTCTCCTGAGGGGCGCCGCACAGCCGTCCGGCGTGATATCTGGCTAGAAATAACGATGCGCGACCGGCACTGTCAAACGCAACCCCCGAACTGGTGAGGCGAGCCGCGAGCGGTTGAACCAGCCGGGCGGGCGATAGCTGGAGCAGAACGAATTACAGCAGAGTATGCCCGGCTTCGCCCAGAAGCCGTGTCGCCGCGACCCGATCGGCGGCTTTCACCAGCAGGTGATCGCCGTCGAAAGTCGACACCACGAAAACGCCCAGCTCGTTTTCCGACAGTGGCCTGATGACCGACAACACGATGCCGGTTTCATCGAAAGCGAAAGGCCCTTGGAGCTTGAAGGCGACCCACTCGTCATCCCGCTTGACGGCATCTGGAACGCGATCCTGCAGACAGACGATCGAAAGTTCATCCTCGGTTCTGGTAATGCTGACGAAGCCTGGCCCGTCCGCCCAACCGGGAATACCCGCTCCAGGCTCGAGCCGCGAAATCGCGTACAGCCCGGGCAGTTGCTTCAGCCTGATTTCAGCAGCCATAATCGAACTCCGATTGCGGTCTATCCAGCGAGCCTCTTGCTCATATAAACAGTCGTACCGTTCATGAACGGCTCCTCCCGGTCGATCCTATAGCCGTGCCTCTTGTAAAGCGACACATTGGCCGCGAAGGCGCCATTGGTCAGCAGGCGAAGCTCCGGGCGGCCTGCCTCGCGCGCCTTGCGTTCGGCGCGCTCCAGCAACAGCCGGCCGATCCCCCTTCCCTGCGCATGCGGCGCCACGCAGACATTCTCGATCCAGACATGATCGTCGGCCGGCATGGTTTCGATCACGCCGACGATTTCGCCCTCCTCGATCGCAAGGTCGAACTCATGCTCGGCAACGGCTATGTCGTAGTCGGCGCGCATGGGCAGCGGTTCGCGGCCAATCAGCGGCACCCATTTGGCATAGGCCGCGCGCACGATCTCCCGGATGGCGTCGGCGTCGGCGGGCTCGGCCGGCCGGAACTGGATGGAAGGATTGATGCTCATCGAGAGGCTCCAGACATGAAAAGCCCGCCGGCGGTTTCGCGGGCGGGGCCGGGAAGAACGAACCGGAATTATCGGGCCAGCTCTCGTCGTCGCGCAATCAGCATGCCGCCTCGCACTATGCAGGTTCGGCGTCGCATAACGTTGGCGCGGGGAAAAACGAACATGGCGCCAAGCTGACGCAGCATGAGTGGCCCGTCAAGCCAATGCCAAGCCACCTTCTGGCGGCGCCCCAGCCTCTTTTGCCGCACTGCCTCATCAGCCCTGGCATTTTGGTCACGCAAACTTGGAGACCGTCCTGGAAAATCGATCATTCTAACGAAAATAATTCATTGGAAAGATCGGTTAGGAGATGGCATTCCCCGGGCGAAGTCGCCTGAGAGCATGATGTTGTCTTCCTTATCCCACATTGCGAACGATATTCCAAAAAGCCTGATTTCCGCCGAACCTGCGCAGGGCCGCAAGGCGCTCGACTCGACCAAGGCCGGACCCGTGCCCGGTGTGATATTGGTCGCGATGATCACTGCGGTGGCCTTCTCAGCCCGCAACGTCTCCGGCTTCGCCCTCTTCAGCCCGATGATTCTGGCCGTCGTCGCCGGCATGATCTACTCCAACGTGCTCGGCACGCCGGCGCACGCCAGGGCCGGCATCGCATTCTCGCAAAAGCGCCTGCTGCGCTTCGCCATCGTGCTGCTCGGCTTCCAGCTGACGCTCGGCCAAGTCGTCTCGATCGGCGCGGGCGGCATCGGCATTGTCGCGGCCACACTTGGCGCCACCTTCCTCTTCACCCTCGCGCTCGGCCGGCTGATCGGCGTCGACGCCAAGCTGGCGCAGCTGATCGCCGCCGGCACCTCGATCTGCGGCGCCTCGGCGATCGTGGCCACCAACATCGTCACCGACGCGCGCGACGAGGACGTCACCTACGCGGTCGCCTCGATCACCTTGTTCGGCACCGTCGCCATGCTCGGCTTCCCGCTGCTGGCGCCGCTGCTCGGCCTCGACCAGCATGCTTTCGGCCTGTGGGCGGGCGCCTCGATCCATGAGGTGGCGCAAGTCATCGGCGCCGGCTTCCAGAACGGCACCCAGTCGGGCGAGATCGCCACCGTCGCCAAGCTCACCCGCGTCGCCATGCTGGCGCCGATGGTCATCGCGCTCGGCCTGATGGTGCGGCGCGGCAGCCGCGACCGGGCAAGCGATCAGCCCGGGGCGCGGCCGCCCATGCCCTGGTTCGTCGCCGCCTTCGTCGTGATCGTGGCGCTGAACAGCTTGGTCGCGATACCGCCGGAAGTGAAGTCGGCCATGGCGCTCACCACCACCATCATGCTCACCATGGGCCTCGCCGCCATGGGCCTGCAGGCCGACATCTCGCAGTTGCGCTTGCGCGGCCTGCGCCCGCTGGCGCTCGCCTTCTCCGCCTTCCTGTTCATCGGCGGCTTCAGCCTGATGCTGGTGAAGTTGGCCTGAGCCCCAAGGTAGCGCTCTGCGGCGCCCCTGTCCTGCCGGACAGAGGCGCGCGAAGGAACTCGATGGCCGACCGTCGGGCTGTTTGCTGAGCTCAGTCCTGGAACGAACTCGCCGCCACATAGATCGCGGCCAGTGTCTCGATGCCGGCCTGGTCTGCCTTGTCGAAGCGGCCGGGCAGCGGGCTGTCGAGATCGAGCACGCCGAAGACGCCTTCATCGTCTTCGAGAAGCACGACCAGTTCCGAACGCGAATCGGCGTCGCAGGCGATGTGGCCGGCGAAATCGTGCACGTCCTTGATCAGCATCGAGGTGCCGAGTTCGACGGCGGTTCCGCACACGCCCTTGCCGACGGCGATGCGCACGCAGGCCGGCTTGCCCTGGAACGGGCCCAGCACCAATTCCTCGTCCGAGGCCAGGAAGTAGAAGCCGGCCCAGTTGAGGTCAGGCACCATCTGGAAGATCAGCGCCGCCGTGTTGGCGGCGTTGGCGATCGAGTCGCGCTCGCCGTCGAGCAGTGCTTTGAGCTGGGCGGCGAGGTCGCGGTAGAACGCGACCTTATCAGACGTGTCGATGGCCTTGGCCGCAAACATGACTTGTCTCCGAACTGAAAATCGCGGTTCCGCTTTCCGCAGGCGCTCTGCACCAAACGACCACCGGAACAGTCTACCGTGAATCCTACCCGCCACGAAAGCCGCAAGATCAGGGTCGCCGCGGCATCATCGCGGATGCGTCGGGCCGGCTGCTTCTGGTGCGCAAGCGCGGCGCCAGCGCCTTCATGCAGCCCGCCGGCAAGATCGAGCCGCGCGAGGCTCCGCTCAACGCTCTGGTGCGTGAATTGCGCGAGGAACTCGGATTGGCGATCGACCCCGCCACCACCTCCCGGCTCGGCCTGTTCTCGGCCAAGGCCGCCAACGAGCCGGACAGCACGGTCGAGGCGGAATTGTTCGCGCTCTCCATCGACGGCCAGCCGATAGCCGCCGAGATCGAGGAGATCATCTGGCTGGAGCCCCGCTTGGCCAATTCCGTCGAACTCGCGCCCCTGACGCGCGATGTGCTGCTGAGGTTGAGCAGCCGATAGAGCTTTCTGATCCGCCCGAATATAGGCGACCGCGCGCGATGGGCTCGCGACATTCCCAATGGCTTCGAAAAATGTTCGCGGCGACGATTGAATAATTGAAAAGTATTGTTTTCGGCGCCGGGCTTCGAGCTTCCGGCTGCGGTCAAATATTTCAGAAAATTGATTTTTGTCGCCTGGGTGCCTATTTATTGGACAAGTTCATTTTCACGATTTCAGACGCAAGGGAGATTTCCTCGATGGCCGACGGCAACCAGACGATCATGGAAAAAGCTGAAGCCCGCTTTATCGACAAGCAGAAGAAGACGGCGGAGCGCAACAAGGCAACCGCCGAATACATGTCGGAGGCGAGGGCCAGGGAGATCAAGACGGCAAGGCTGAGACAATTGCGCCTGGCCAAGGAAGAGGCCGACCGCGAGGCCGAGGCCCTGAACCCGGCACCGAAAAAGAAGCGAGCTGCGAAGAAGGCCTGAAGCAATTCCCTTGGGAATTACGTCGAGCAAAGCGTCTAGGAGGCAAAGCCATGGGTCTGACCTTTCCCAATCACAGCCGCAGCTATGACGAAGCCGGCAGGCGCATCCGGTTCGTTGGCCATGACGGCATGTTCCAGATTTCCTTTTCTGTCGCCGCCGATGCAATGTCGAAGATACAGCCGGGGACCGTGGCCAACGAAGCAGGCTACCTTGCCACGTTCGACACCGAGAGCAACGCCATCCACGACGTTGCCGCCAAAGCCTACGGCCGCACCCACAAGAGCATGTATGTGCTGACGGCAGCCGACTTCGGCTGAGAGAGCGGCGGGACCGCGATCGGGATCAAGCGATGATTTCGCTTCGTTGAGTGATCTTTCCGACGTTCCATCAGAGAGAGCCGCTCAACGCGATGCCAGCTGGGTTTTTGGAGGCCTCGCCTCGGGATCGAACCGAGGCTTCAGAGATTTGCCGTCTCCAGCGTAGCCGCTCCGCCACGAGGCCATGACTAGCGAACTAACCCGATAATATTTGCGGAAGCGTTAAGACCGAAGCGTCGTTTGTAGACATGTCGCCGATTGCCGCTTTGGCGGCCCGCGCGATGCACCGGCCGGCGGCGGCACCGCTGGAGGACCACGCCATTTTCCCCTTGAACAGTCCCTCTATCTGGCTTAGTTTGGGTTGAGAAAAGGTTTTTCCAAACATTTCGGATCGGGCTCGGCCATTGGTCGGGTCTCATTCCAGCCTGTAAGAGAAAACCTTTTCCCAACCCCGAGGTTTTTCGCCGCGATGGCATTGGAGGATCAGCCAGCCTTTCCCAAGCCCGTCACCTTGCGTGATGTGGCGGCCGAGGCTGGCGTCAGCGTCGCCACAGCCTCGAAGGCGCTCAACGACCAAGGCCGCATGACCGCCGAGACCCGCGAGCGCATCCGCGAGGCCGCGCAGCGCCTCGGCTTCCGGCCCAACAGCCTGGCGCAGAGCCTGCTGCGGCGGCGCTCCTTCACCGTCGGCCTGCTCACCAACGATACCTATGGCCGCTTCTCGCTGCCGCTGATGTCGGGCATATCGGACGCGCTGGTCGACGCCGGCGTCTCGGTGTTCCTGTGCAATGTCGAGGAGGATCCGCGTCTCGGCCAGCTCCATGTCGAGGCCATGCTCGACAAGCGCGTCGACGGCATCATCGCCACCGGCAAGCGCATCGACCGCCATCTGCCGGTCGACCTGTCCAATCTGCGCATCCCGGTGATCTATGCCTTCACGCAACCCGATCCCGACGCCGTCGCCTTCGTCTCCGACGACGCCGGCGGCGCGCGGCTGGCAGTGGAGCATTTCTGCCGCATAGGCCGCCGCCGTATCGTCCATGTCAGCGGGCCGGCGAGCTTTGCCGTGGTGCACGCTCGCGCCCAGGCCTATCGCGACGTGCTTGCCGAAAACGGCTTGCCGGCGTCCGATCCGCTGCTCGGCCCCTGGTCTGAAGCCTGGGGTCATGAAGCGGTGTCGGTCCTTTTCGATGGCGAGCGCGAAAGGCCGGACGCAGTCTTCTGCGGCAACGACCAGATCGCGCGCGGCGTCATCGATGCCTTGCGCGAACGCGGTCTCGACGTGCCCGGCGATGTCGGCGTCATCGGTTTCGACAATTGGGAGATCGTGGCCGAAGCGACGCGCCCGCCGCTGACGTCGGTCGACATGAACCTGGCTGCGCTCGGCCGCGAAGCGGGGCTGACCTTGCTTTCCCTGGTCGGCGGCAAGCCCGCCGCGCCGGGCATCCGGAAACTGCCGTGCCGGCTGGTGGTGCGTCAGTCCTGCGGCCGCCTGCCAGATGGCTGAGAAAGACGGCTGAAGAACCAAACGCCGCAATCGGCGGCAAGCCGCGCATCGCGGCCAAAACGTGGAGGAGGAGAATATGAGGACTTTGATTGCCAGGCTGGCCCTGACCAAACTGGCCTTGACGGCCGCCGTACTCGGCTGCGGACTGCAATTTGCCGCCGCCGAGACCGCCAATATCTGGGTGCGCGCCGACGGCTCGAACTTCATGCCGCGCATCGTCGATGCCTACAACAAGGGCCACACCAACCAGATCAAGCTCGACATCATCCCCAATGCCGAGATCATTCCGAAATACGGTGCTGCCGCCGCCGGCGGCACGGCGCCCGACGCGCTGTCGCTCGACCTGATCTACACGCCCTCCTTCGCCGCCGCCGGCCAGCTGGAGGACATCACCGACTGGGCGAAATCCCTGCCTTATTTCGCCAGCCTGTCACCGGCTCATGTGAAGACCGGCACGTACAAGGACCGCATCTACGGCCTGCCCTTCTCCGCCGACGCCTCGGTGCTGATCTGGAACAAGAAGCTGTTCAAGCAGGCCGGCCTCGACCCCGAAAAGGGCCCGGCCAATTGGGCCGAGATCGAAGCCGACGCTGAGAAGGTCAACGCGCTCGGCGGCAACATCAAGGGCTTCTACTTCTCTGGCAATTGCGGTGGCTGCAACATTTTCACCTTCACGCCGCTGGTCTGGGCCTCGGGCGGCGACATCCTCTCGCAGGACGGCTCCAAGGCGACGCTGGACAGCCCGCAGCTGCGCGGCGCCATCAACCTCTACCGCTCAATGGTCAAGAAGGGCCTGGTGCCGGAAGGCGCCCAGACCGACACCGGCGCCAATTTCTTCGCCGCCTTCGCCGGCGGAAACATCGGCATCTCGCCTTCGGGCGCCTTCGCCATCGGCGCGCTCAACACCCAGTATCCCGACATCGACTATGGCATCACCTTCCTGCCGGGCAAGGATGGCGGCTGGTCGTCCTTTGCCGGCGGCGACAATTTCGTCGTCACCAAGGGCACCAAGAAGATCGATGTGGTGAAGGAGTTCCTCGACTTCGCCTATTCGCTGGAAGGCCAGACGATCCTGGCCAAATATGGCAGCCTGCCGGTGCGCGGCGACATCGCCAAGGACGCGCTGAAGGATCTCGATCCGCGCTACCAGGTCGCCGCCGAGGCCATGGCCAAGGGCAGGACGCCCTATTCGGTGGTCTTCAACGACCTGATCAACTCCGCCAACGGCCCGTGGACGCAGATGGTCAACGAGGTGTTCTTCGGCGACGACGTCGACGGCGCCATCGCCAACGCGCAGGAGACCATGCAGTCGATCATCGACCAGGCGCCGCAGAAATAGGCGCCTGTCTCACCTCCCCCTTTTGAGGGGAGGTCGGACCGCAAGTCCGGGTGGGGTCGGCTCGGCAGTGCTCGACGTCGTTCTTGCGTCGGCGCACTTCGCAGAGGACCCCATCCCCGGCCTTCGGCCGGCCCCTCCCCTCAAGGGGGAGGGGGACGCCGCACCCGGAGACCACGCATGACCACCATCACAGCAACCACCGCCCCGCCCCGCGCCCGAAAACTCGTCGGCGCCGGTCGCCGGCAATGGATCGGCCTCATCTACGTCGCGCCGGCTGTCGCGCTGGTCATGGTGTTCTTCGTCATTCCGCTCGGCATGACGGCGTGGATGTCGCTGCACAACTGGCCGCTGATGGGCGAGCACTCCTTCATCGGCCTCGACAATTACGTGGCGATCCTGCGCGACACCAGGTTCTGGAACGCGCTCAAATTCACTGCCTACTACACGGTGGTCGTCACCATCGCGATCTTCGCCGTGGCGTTTCCCCTGGCCATCTTCATCGAACGGCCACGTCCGCTGACCAATCTCTACCGCACCGCCTTCTTCATGCCGGCCGTGGTCGGTTTCGCCTCGGCGAGCCTGCTCTGGTCATGGCTGCTCAACGTCGATTCCGGCCTGTTCAGCCCGGCCGCCTACAACCTCGGCTTGATCGACAGGAAATTCAATCTTCTGGCCACCTTTCAGCCGGCATTCTGGTCGATCATCGCGATGGTGGTGTGGAAGGTCGCCGGCTTCACCATGATCATCCTGATGACCGGCCTGCAATCGATCCCGCAGGATTTGCAGGAAGCGGCCGTCATCGACGGCGCCGGCCCGTTCGCAAGGTTCCGGGCCATCACCTTGCCGCTGATGCGCCGCACGCTGGCGCTGGCGCTGATTCTGTCGGTGGCCGGCTCGGTCCTCGCCTTCGACCAGTTCTACATCATCCTGCGCGGCGGCCCGCGCAACCAGACGCTGACGGCGGTGTACTGGATCTTCAACCAGTCCTTCGTGTCGTTCAAGCTCGGCTATGGCGCGGCGCTCTCCATGGTGCTGCTGGTGATTCTTGTGGCGCTCAGCCTCGTGCAGCTCTGGCTGCTGAGGAAGCCCGAGGGCGTCGACTGATGGCGCAGGCAATGTCCGCCCAAGGCAAGCTCGCCGCCAGCGTCGTCAGGCACTCCACCGGCATCATCGCCTCGGTGCTGTTCGTGGCGCCGATCGTGTGGGCCGCGCTGTCGGCTTTCAAGCCGGCGCAGGAAGCGCGCCAGCCGCCGCTGCCGCCCTGGCCGACGACAGGCTTCTCGCTGGAAAACTACGCCACGCTCGACACGTTCGGCGACGGGCTCTGGGTCTCGGCGCAGAACAGCATCTACGTCTCCGTCCTGACGGTGTTGGTCTCGGTCGTCGTCTCCGTGCTCGCCGGCTATGGTTTCTCGCGCTTCCGATTTCCGCTCAAGGACCTGTTCTTCGTCCTCATCCTGTCGACGATCATGATCCCGTTCCAGTCGATCCTGACACCGATTTTCCTGGTGCTGACCAAGCTCGGCCTGCACAACACGCTGACCGGGCTGGTCGGCGTCTATGTGACGCTGCAACTGCCGTTCTCGATCTTCATGATGCGCAACGCCTTCGACGCGGTGCCGCGCGAGATCGAGGAGGCCGCGCGCATGGACGGCGCCGGAAACGCCACCATGCTGTTGAAGGTGATGCTGCCGCTGGTCTGGCCGGGCGTCGTCACCATCGCGCTGTTCGCCTTCCTCGGCGCCTGGAACGAGTTCCTCGCCGCTCTGGTGCTGATGACCGACCAGTCCAAATTCACGCTGCCGGTGATGATGACCGCACTCCAGTCCGGCCGCTTCGGCGCCATCGACTGGGGCGCGGTGCAGGCGGGCGTCACCGTGATGATGGTGCCATGCCTGATCCTGTTCCTGGCTTTGCAGCGCTTCTACATCCGCGGCCTCATGGCCGGGGCCGTCAAGTAATCGATCGAATGGAGTAAGTTCATGACCGCATCGTCATCCGCCAGCCCTGCCAGCGCCTCCAGGCCCAAACTCGCCTTCCGGCCGCTGCCGGTGCCGCAGGTCGACGTGCGCGGCTTCTGGGGCGACCGTGCAGACGCGGTCGCCGCGCGCACCGCCGACATCCTCTACGACCGCTGCGTGGAGGCGGGCATGCTGGAGCAGATCGATCCGGACCGGCCCTCGCCCGGCGTCGTCATCCCGTTCCATTCCCCATCGCCCGACGAGGCGGCCTCTCCCGGCTTCACCGGCTCGACGGTGACGACGCAGATGTTCTGGGACTCCGACTGGGGCAAGACGATCGAGACGGCCGCCTATTCGCTCTACCGCGCCAAGAACTCGGAGCTGGAGAAGAAGATCGACGCCGTCATCGACCTTTACGAAAAGCTGCAGCAGCCGGACGGCTATCTCTCGAGCTGGTACCAGCGCATCCAGCCCGGCCTGCGCTGGACCAATCTGCGCGATTGCCACGAGCTCTATTGCGCCGGCCACCTGATCGAGGGCGCCGTCGCCTATTACCAGGCGACGGGAAAGCGCAAGCTGCTCGATGTGATGTGCCGCTATGCCGACCATATCGCCTCGGTGCTCGGGCCCGAGCCGGGCAAGAAGAAGGGCTATTGCGGCCATGAGGAGATCGAGCTGGCTCTGGTGAAGCTCGCGCGCGTGACGGGCGAGAACAAATACATGGAGCTGGCGAAATACTTCATCGACCAGCGCGGGCAGCAACCGCATTATTTCGACGAGGAGGCGCGCGCGCGCGGCGCCGATCCCAGGGCCTATCATTTCAAGACCTATGAATACAGCCAGTCGCACATTCCGGTGCGCGAGCAGGACAAGGTCGTCGGTCATGCGGTCAGGGCGATGTATCTCTATTCCGGCATGGCCGACATTGCCACCGAATATGGCGACGACAGCTTGCGGGTGGCGCTCGACCGGCTGTGGGACGATCTCACCAGCAAGAACCTCTACATTACCGGCGGGCTCGGTCCGTCGGCGCACAATGAGGGGTTCACCAGCGACTTCGACCTGCCCAATGAGAGCGCCTACGCCGAGACCTGTGCCGCGGTCGGCCTGGTGTTCTGGGCCAGCCGCATGCTCGGCATGGGGCCGAACGCCCGCTACGCCGATATCATGGAACGGGCGCTCTACAACGGCTCGATCTCGGGCCTGTCGCTCGACGGCTCGCTGTTCTTCTACGAAAACCCGCTGGAAAGCCGGGGCCGGCACAACAGATGGAAATGGCACCGCTGCCCGTGCTGCCCGCCCAATATCGGGCGCATGGTCGCCTCCATCGGCAGCTATTTCTACAGCCTGGCGGACGACGCGCTCGCCGTCCATCTCTATGGCGATTCCACCGCCCGCTTCGACATAGCGGGCGTGCCGGTCACGCTGACGCAGGCGAGCCGCTATCCCTGGGACGGCGCGGTCGCCATCACCATCGAGCCGCAGGCGCCGGTCGCGTTCACCCTGCATCTGCGCGTGCCGGCCTGGAGCGCCGGCGCGGCGCTCAAGGTCGATGGCGAGACGGTGAAACTCGAGGACGTCACCAGCGACGGTTACGCGGCGATCCGGCGCACATGGAAGAAGGGCGACAGCGTCCGCCTCGATCTCGAAATGCCGATCGAACGGCTCTACGCCAACCCGCAGGTGCGCCAGGACGCCGGCCGCGTGGCGCTGTCGCGCGGCCCGCTGATCTACTGCGTCGAGGCGACCGACAATGACGGCAGCCTGCACCGCATCGCATTGCCGCGCACCGCAAGCATCGAGGCGCATGACGAGCCGAACCTGCTGGGCGGCGTGGTGACGCTTTCGGCCACGGCACAGGCCGATGCCGATGACGGCTGGCAGGACCAGCTCTACCGCTCCGACCCGCCCGCCACCAGGCAGACGCGGCTGACCGCCATCCCCTATTTCGCCTGGGACAACCGCGAACCCGGCGAGATGCTGGTCTGGCTCAGGGACGGGTGAGGAGCGAGGGGCGGGTTTCTCTTGCACCGCGCCCGTCCCCACGCGACGGCGATTGTGGATCGGCATTCATGCTTATCTCGGTCACCAGCTTCCGTCGAAGAGCGGTGGTGTAGTCGTTTGGCCCCGTCGGCGTCATGACGAAGGCCTCGGGACCGCCGATGACGGCGTCGGCAAAATAGGATGCCAACTGTCGGTTGGGGAGTTTGTCTTGCACCGGAAGGGCGATCGCATTGATCGTATATCCCTTGCCGATGGCGTTCAGCCTGCTCGGCTGAACGGGAAGCCCGTCATTGTTCTCGCCATTGCCAGAGATGTCGATCACCTTCTTTGCCGCCTTCCCCGGAAACTGGTCGAGCAACAGACTTCCAACGTCGATGGCAGCGGACAGGGATGTTCCGCTTCGCCCCCTGCGGATAACCCCGGTATCGCCCCTTTTGCTGATCACCAACGCAGCCGCTTCGGCATCTTCAAGCCCGCAGATGCTTGTCCATGGCAGCACGACACGTGTGCGTCCCGGACTCGACCATTCGAAATAGGCCACGCCGATGCAGCCGACATAGTTGCGGGTAATGGTCGCGATGATCTCGGGCGAAGTGAGTGCCGCGGCATGTCCCTGCCGTTGCAGGTCGGCAATGGCCGGATCGATCGAGCCTGAGAAATCGACCGCGAACACGACGGCGACATCGACGTTGGCGGCATGCGCCGGCAGCACCCACAACCCTGAAGCAGCAACTGCCGCCGCCAATCTCAGGAATGCGCTGGCCCCCTTTGCCGGCTCCGCGGCAGATCGTCCGGCCCGCCCTGGAAGACGGCCCTCAACTGCACTTCCGAACATCTCGTTCTCCATCTCATTATGGCCGGCAAGGATCATCACATTCCCCCACTTGATATGAACTGACGGCTGGATGCGCCCACCGCGGGCGTCCGGCGTGACATCGCGATGGACAGGATCGCGCTGAGAACCATTGCCGCCCCCAATGCGCCTGCGGCGGAATCTCTCCTTCTCAATCAATGACCACGGCCTGAGTGCGGGGCACGGGAAGGAACGCTTCGTCCGCCTTCTTAAGCGATGTCTAATTGACCTGCCGTCACGACAGCGTTTGAATGCGCGGCCGCGCGGTTTGCGCAGCGTTAGTTTTGAGTTAGAATTCCGTCAGGTTGGGGGGCCGCTAAGCGGCGCAAAAATACGAATGGGGTAGTCACAAATAAAATCTCACTCTTCGGCGGCTTCCGGATTGAAAGCGAAGCTCTCGGGCCGCTATGGCTGACCGGAAAGAGAGGTCCGGCGGTCATTGCCTACCTTACCCGGTGTCCGGGTATGACGGCGACGAGGGAGAGGCTGGCTGACCTGCTGTGGGGCGACAGCGACAGCGAACACTCGCGCAACAGTCTGCGGCAATCCCTCAGCGTCCTGCGCCGGGATCTGTCACGAGCGGGTGTGGATCTCATCACTTCCCGGAAGGAATTGATCGGCCTCAGGCCGGACGCTGTCCGGGTCGACGTCGAGGAGTTTGAATCGGGACTCTCTGTCCGTTCCGCGCACGAGCTTGAAACGGCCCTTGCCCTTTACAGCGGCCCTTTTCTCGATGGTTTTTACCTGGGGAGCAGTGCTTTCGATGACTGGGCCGCATCGGAACGCGACAGGCTGCTGAGCCGCGCGCTTGAGTCCTTCGAAAAGCTCGCCCGTTTCGTGGACGCAGAAACCGGGCTCGCCCTGGCTGACCGGATTCTGGCCATGGAACCAACACGGGAGGAGTCCTATCGGCTGAAGATAGAACTGCTGGTTGCGTGCGGCCAACGCGAACGGGCGATGCGGACATACGAAGCCTGCAGGAGCATGGTGAAGAAGGAGTTCGGTGTCGACGTCGGCCAGGAGACGCGAGCGCTTCTGCAATCCCTGCAATCGGTCTCCAATCCGGCGCCGAATATGCAGCCGGCAGATGGTGCCCCGGCCGGCCAGCGCCCCGGACGCCCATCCATCAGCGTTGCCGGCTTCGTCAATCTGACGGGCAAGCGAGGCGACGACTTTTTCGCCAGGGGGCTTGTCCAGGACATCACCACCGCGCTCTCCGAGGTCGCAGACTACGTCGTGCTCTCCGGAATTGCGCCCCTGGAAAAGAGCGGCCAGGGCAAGGAAGCCAAAATGCAAGGAACACTTCGGCCGCGTTATACGCTGAGCGGCAGCATCCAGCGATCCGGCGAGGAATTGAGGGTAAACGTCCAGCTTGTCGACGCCGTGGACGGTCACAATGTGTGGGCCCAGAAATTCGACGGCCAGTCCCAGAATGCCCTCGAATTCCAGGACAGGATCGCACAATCGGTTGTTCTGGCCGTGATTCTCGAACTTCAGCTGACCAACTGGAAGGTTCGCGACAAAAGCCCGCCCGGTCCCCCTGAAGTGCGCAGGTTGGTCAATGAAGCTCTGATGAAATATTTCGAGATGACCCGGGACTCGCTGTTGGTCGGCATAGATCTTGCCGAGAAGGCCCTTGCGCTCGGTCCTGACAATGCCCGCGCACAGCGGACGCTCTCCATCGTAATCTCCATGGGGGTGGCTTTTGGCGCCCTGCCTCGCGAACCGGGGCAAATCGAATATGCCCTCGCGCTTGCGGAAGCCGCGGTAAGGGCGGTGCCCGACGATGAAATCGCCAGGTGTATCCTGTCATTCGCGCTCGAAAGTTTGGGCCGTATTGACGATGCGATGGCCGAATGTCGGCATGCGATCAGCGTCAACCCAAGCTATCCCTCGGGGCACGGCGACATGGCGATGCTCTTTGCCTTGCGTGGGCAGGTCAGCGAAGCCCTGCATGAGGCCAATGAGGCGATCCGGCTCGGGGCGCATGACGTCATCGATTTCTGGCGTCACCTCAGTCTGGCTGTGGCACTGTTTGCCGACGGAAACGACCGACGGGCGCTCGAAGTCGCGCGAAAAGTGGTCAGGATCAAGCCGGGTTTCGTTCGCGGCGCCCTTTACTGGGCCGCAGCGGCGGCGGCGACCGGAAACAGCGAGGAAGCCTCCCGGGCCATCCACCATTGCCTGTCGCAGCTTCCGCATCTCAATCTGAACAATGTCTCGCCCGGCTTCGTGCCGCGCTATGTGAACGACCGCCACCACTCGCGATTCCTCGAAATGCTATCGAGAGCCGGCCTTCCGAGTTCCTAGAGCTATTCCAGGAAAAGTGGGCCGTGACGGACAAGAGAGCTGTCCTCCCGGATCAACGTCGGGCCTTGGACTTGTTCAAGGCCACTGCGGCGCGGATGAGCGCCTTGAACGCCTCCTCGTCGACCTCCTCGCCTTCTTGGAGATCGATGGCGCGCCTGGTGTTTCCTTCCAGGCTGGAGTTGAACAGGCGCGACGGATCGGGCAGCGCCGCACCCTTGGCGAAAGTCAGTTTGACGACACTCTTGTAGGTCTCGCCGGTGCAAATCATTCCGGCGTGCTCCCACACCGGAACCCCTCGCCACTTCCACTCCTCGACCACTTCGGGGTCGGCCTGCCGGATCAGGCCGCGCAGCCGGCCGAGCATCTCGCCCCGCCAGTCGCCGAGTTCCTCGATCCTGCCGTCTATGAGCTGCGAAGGAGACCTGCCTTCTGGCGACCCGCTCTTCGTCATGTCCGTTCTCCTTCAGGCTTGAGGGCGATCACCGCCCCGTCCGCCCGATCATAGGCGCTCTGTCGCGCGCGGCAAATGCCGGGGCCCGGCACGCAAATCTCACATCCGTTCGCCGGGCAATCGGCTCGCCTGCTTCACCCAGTCGGTGAACTGGGCCTCGTCGAACTCGTCGTCCTGATGAATATCAAGGTAACGCGTGTCCTTGCTCTTGGACTGGCCAGGCGGCACCGGGCGCAGCGACATGCCGCGGAAGAAGGCCACCTTTATGTATTTCGTGAAGCAATGAAAGCTTAGGAACCAGCCCTCGCCTTCCATGCCATAGAAGGGCGAGTTCCATTTGACGGCCTTGCGCACATCAGGCACGGCACGCTCGATGAGCGCGTCGAGGCGGCCCCCGACCTCACTCTTCCAGCCCGGCATGGCCGCGATGTAGGCCTGGACGGGGGCGTTGCCTTCGCCCTTGGCGATCTGCGGGTTACCGCCAGAAAGCAGGACCGGACCGGCGGTTGCAGGTCTGGCGGCGCCTTTGGCTGATTGTCCCTGCGTCTTCGCCATCCATCCCGTCCTTACTGGCTCGCGCTCTGCCGCCCGTTAAGCCGCTTGGCAGCGTATGGCAGCACGAACATGTAGAGGCCGCTGACCAGCAGCAGGAACAGCGGCAGCAGCGGCGAATAGACCACCCAGGCAGGCGGCTGTCCCAAGCCCATGGCGACGAAGTTGGCGAGGACGGTCCCCGTGAAGATGATCGACAGCCAGCGATGCGTTTGCCGGACCCATTTGTTCCAATCCATGATACCTCCTCTGGAAATAAACGAACGCCTGCCTTACCAGCGCGCCAGCTGCGTGATCTGGATGAGGTTGCCGCAACTGTCGTTGAGCTGCGCAATGGTGGAACCGGTCACTTCGGTCGGTGCCATGGCGAAGGCCCCGCCCCGCGCCTTGATGCGCTCGTGATCGGCCTTGATGTCGTCGGTGAAGAGCATCAGCGCCGGCTGGCCCTGCTTGAACAAGGCCTGCTGGTAGGCCTTGGCCGCGGGGTTGTCGTTCAGCGCAAGCTGCAGCTCGGTTCCCTCAGGCTCGTCCGGCGAGGCCACGGTCAGCCAGCGAAACGGACCGTTGCTGAAATCGGCCTTCTTGGTGAAGCCCAACACGTCGGTGTAGAAGGCAAGTGCCTTCTCCTGATCGTCCACATAGACGCGGGTCAATTTGATCTTCATCGCATATCCTCCATAGGTTTCGTTTGCTCCGGGCCGCCCTCGAACGGCCTCGCCATGAACTCCGGCCGGCGGGTTTCAGTCCGTCCGTGCCAGGAGCTCTTCCAGCTTCTCCAGGAATTTCGGCCATCCCATCTTGGCGCCGCCATAGGCCCGCCTCTGCTCGGGCCGGAAACCGGACTGCTCCATGCGCAGATAGGTTCCGGCAGGCGTGGGGGTGAGCGTGAAGGTCACCACGCTCCTGAGATCGAAGGCGGGGTCCTGGTGCGCGAGGTTCCAGGTGTAGGACAGCGTCTTGTGCGGCTCGACGGCAAGCACCTGGCAATCCAGCACGCCGCCCCAGTCGGTGCTGATGTTGAAGCGATGGCCCACGACCGGATTTAAATCGTTCTTCATCAGCCACTCCTCGATCAGATGCGGTTGCGTCAG
The DNA here is from genome assembly GCF_020165515.1 of Mesorhizobium sp. BR1-1-13. Lineage (NCBI taxonomy): Bacteria > Pseudomonadati > Pseudomonadota > Alphaproteobacteria > Hyphomicrobiales > Phyllobacteriaceae > Mesorhizobium > Mesorhizobium sp. BR1-1-13. Next base: position 170,107 of record NZ_JAIUIH010000008.1, on the reverse strand, counting down.
CGCGCGCCAGAGCTTTTCCGGCGGATGCGAAATCTGCCGCTCGACGACGACGGTGCGGGTCTCGGCACTGTCGTTCACTGGTCCATCCTTTTGAGCAGATCCTCGAGATCGTCGAACCGGCTTTCCCAGAACCCGGCCATCTCACGCGTCCAGTCCATCAGCGGCGCCAGTGCGCCGAGTTGCGCGCTGTAATGCGTCTGGCGGCCTTCATGGCGGTCGCGCACCAGCCCGGCCTGCTTCAGCACGCCAAGATGCTTCGACACGGCCGGCTGCGAGACCCCGGACTGGATCGTCAGCGCTCCCACCGTCTGCTCTCCCTGGCGGCACAGCCGTTCGAAGATGGCGCGCCGTGTCGGGTCGGCAAGCGTTCTGAAGAGCGCATCATGAGCATCCGGCATTTAATCGATAACCCGTTGGCTATTGATTTGACGTATAACCGTCGGGATATATGTTCGTCAAGCGGAAGATTTGGAGGGCCGGGAAAGCGTCCGGAACTTCCGGGTCGCGTTGCGCTGGGAACGCCGATCGCTAAACCGTGGCGTGGACGCGGTTGATCTCCTCGGCCACCAGCGCCTGCAACTGCCACAGATTGCGATCGCGAATGCCGCAGGCGTCGAGGTGGCGGATGGTCTCGAACAGATATTGCGCGCCCGAGCCCCAATGGCCAGCGGCCCGGGCCAGCGTCGCCGCGATCGCCCGTTTGTCCAGCCTGCCGACATAACGCGCATTGGCGGGATCGACGACGAAGCCGAGCGCGCGGTACGTGCCGCCCTCGGTCCTGACCCGCAGCCAGCGCGGCACGTTGACGGCGGGCAGAATGGTCATCTCGCGGCGCAGCAGCGCCTCGAGATTGTCGGCAACCGGCTCCGCGAGCTCGAACACCATGCCCTGGCATTGGCCACCACGATCGAGCGCCATCATCAGGCCGGGCTGCTCGATCGTGCCGCGAAACCGCTGCACGGTGAAGCAGAAGGAGCGGTGCCAGCCGGTCGCCACCGCGCGCTCGCCGCCCCTCACCTCGCCCGCCGGCTTCCACAGCAGCGAGCCATAGGCGAACAGTTTCAGCGGCCCGGCCGGCGCATCGCCCAGGATTTCGTCGCTGAAACGCGCATAGTCGGCATCGGTCATGTAGACCATGCCCGGCGTCGGCCCGGCATCCTCGATTGAGCGCAAGGTGCGGGCGACCAGCGCCTCCGTCAGCGCCATCGCCGCGCTTCGCGTCGTGGACTGTGAACGTGCGGCGGATGTCGGCCTGTTCATCTTCGTACTCCAGCCTCGCCGCCATGTTGCCCAAGGCAAAGGGATTCTCAAGAGCCAGAGCCATTCGGACGCGGACTCAGAAGCTGAGCGAACCTGCCTAAGCGTTTGAAAAGCCTCGGCGCACCGCCGTCGCGATAGAATTGGCGGAAAGTCCGCCTGGGTCGGCGCCATCCGCCGTCGGCGGAACGAGATCGCGTTCGAGGCGTTCCATTAGGTTGGGAGGGAACTATGAACGATGCGCCGGCAACGCCCGTCGGCAGGACGCTTTCGCCTGGCGAAATGGTCACCGTGATGTCGCATTTCCATCGCGCCGAGATTGCGCGCATGGCGGGATGGCGCGACCGTATCGACAGGACCAGCAATTGGGCGATCACAGTCGTGGCCGCGATGCTGTCGGTATCGCTGTCGACGGCCAGCGCCCATCACGGCGTGCTGTTGTTCGCCATGCTGCTGGTGCTGCTGTTGCTGTGGATCGAGGCGCGGCGCTACCGCTTCTTCGATGTCTACCGCGCCCGCGTGCGCCAGTTCGAGCGCCACTATTTCGCGCAGATCTTCTCGCCGCAGCCGGACTTCGCCTCGGACTGGCTGCTGATCGTCGGCGAAAGCCTGCGCACGCCGAAATTCCTGGTCTCGCAGCGGGTGGCGCTGGCGCGCCGTCTGCGCCGCAACTACATCCACATGATGCTGATCCTGCTGCTCGCCTGGATCCTCAAACTGTCGACGCCCAGCCTGCTCGACCAAACCGCGCCGGTCGGCTTCGTCGGCACATTGCGCGAGGCCGTCAACGCCGCCGCCCTGGGTCCCGTGCCCGGCCTGGTCATCGTCACGCTGGTCGCCATCCTCTTTGCCGGCCTGCTGGGCGTCGCCCTACTGACGCCCGACGACAACGACGAACTCTCCTTCGGCGACGTGCATGTCTAGTCCGCGATGGACAAAAACGCTTTGCGAACAACCGGGTGAGACGCCATCCTGAATCAAACCGCGAATGAGCGTCTGTGTGCCGGCTTGGAAAATAGCCGCATGGATGCCATCTAGAGGGAGAGAGAGCCGGTCCTCGGCCGGCCACGGAGCATCGAAACAAGTGACGCAGCGAAGCGGCAGCGCCGACCTGCCGCTGCATGGCGGACGGGTCCCGAAATGGCTTGACGACCGCATGACGCGGCTCGGCGCCGTGCTGTGCGAGGCGATCATCCACCATTACGGCCGCGACGAGCTTCTGCGCCGGCTGGCGCATCCCTTCTGGTTCCAGTCCTTCGGTGCGGTGATGGGCATGGACTGGCATTCGTCCGGCATCACCACCAGCGTCATCGGCGCGCTGAAGCGCGGGCTGACGCCGCTGTCGGGCGAGCTCGGCATCCATGTCTGCGGCGGCCGCGGTTCCCATTCGCGCAAGACGCCGCATGAGCTGGAAATGATCGGCGAGCGCGTCGGCATCGACGGCGCGGCCCTTGCCACAGCCAGCCGCCTGGTCGCCAAGGTCGACAGCGCCGCCGTGCAGGACGGTTTCGACCTCTATCTGCATGGTTTCATCGTCACCGACGACAGCCGCTGGGTGGTCGTCCAGCAAGGCATGAACGGCGACAGAAGACAGGCGCGCCGCTATCATTGGCTGTCGGAGGGCTTGAGGAGTTTCGTCGACCAGCCCCACGCGGCGATCGAGGGCGAACGGCAGGGCGAGATCGTCAACCTCACCGACCATCGTGCCGAGGCCTCGCGCAGCGGCCAGCTCGACCTTCTGCGCCAGCTCGGTCCCGACCGGATCGTGCACGAATTCGCCGCCCTCGAGCCCGCGACGGCTTCGGCAAAGCGCGACAGTGCACAGCCGATGCTGCCCAACCTGGTCATGCCGGCGCACCATGACGTGCGCGAAAGCGACATCGTCATGCGCCGGCTGCACGGCAACATCTCCGCCGCCATCGAGAGCGGCCCGACGGACTTTCCCGAATTGCTGCTGGTTCCGGGCGTCGGCGCCCGCACCGTGCGGGCGTTGGCGATGGTGGCGGAGGTGGTGCATGGCGCGCCGTGCCGCTTTTCCGACCCGGCGCGCTTCTCGCTGGCGCATGGCGGCAAGGACCGGCATCCCTTTCCGGTGCCGCTGAAGGTCTATGACGAGACCATCGCCGTCATGAAGTCGGCGGTCGCCAAGGCCAAGCTCGGCCGAGAGGAGGAGCTTGGCGCCCTGCAGCGGCTCGACGGCCAGGCGCGGCGACTGGAGCGCTACGTCACCGGCCCGAGCCTGAAGGAGATCGTCGCCGGCGAGTTCGACCAGTCGCACCTGCTCGGCGGCCGCAGCGTCTTCGGCCCGGAGCCGCCGCCCGCCCCGCCGGCGCAGCCCTTGCCGGCAGCCGCGCCGAAGCGGTCGGGCTAAGAGGCCAGCAGGCGCCACCTGAGTATCGACGCAGCTCAGGCTTGCTCCCTGTTGTTTGCCCGCCCCGCAACCTTGCGCAGCCTTGCACGTTTATAGCAGCGATGCGTGCGGACCTGATCCGATCCTGCCGGAACAGGCCAGCCCTGCCGAACGGGAACGGTGTTCCGGAAATCATCTATTGAGGGCTGGATGGACCGGCAGCGCCTGCAAACGACATTTCTCCTGGCCGTCTTGACCATCGCCGCCTTTGCCTCGCCGGGCCCGGCCTGGGCCGCGCAGCCGGCCAGCCACGCCGCGGGCATGGGCGGCTCGGCGGAGGGCGTTTTCGTCGCCGAAATCGTGCTTCTGCTTCTGGTCGGGCGTGGCCTGGGCGAAATCTTCCAGCGCTACGGCCAGCCGGCGATCATGGGCCAGCTGATCGGCGGCATCCTGCTCGGGCCTTCGCTGTTCGGCTGGCTCTGGCCGGGCGCGCAGCAGCTGATCTTCTCGACCGACCCCGCGCAGAAGAGCATGATCGAGGCGGTCTCCCAGCTCGGCGTCCTGCTGCTTCTGCTGCTCACCGGCATGGAGACGGACCTGCGCCTGGTGCGCAGGGTGGGCGCGGCGTGTTTTTCGATCTCGGTCACCGGCGTACTCGTGCCCTTTGCCTGCGGTTTCGCGCTGGCGCAGTTCCTGCCCGACACGCTGCTGCCCGACCCCGGCGAGCGCGTCGTCGCCGGGCTTTTCCTTGGCACGGCCCTGTCCATCTCCTCGGTCAAGATCGTCGCCATGGTGGTGCGCGAGATGAACTTCATGCGCCGCAATCTCGGCCAGGTCATCATCTCCTCGGCCATCATCGAGGACACGATCGGCTGGCTGATCATCGCCGTCACCTTCGGCATCGCCACCAATGGCAGCCTCCAAATCGTGCCGCTGGTGATAACGGTGGCCGAAGTGGCGCTGTTCATGGTGTTCTCCTTCACCATCGGCCGCCGGCTGGTGTTCACGCTGATCCGCTGGAGCAACGACAGTTTCCGCAGCGAATACGCCGTCATATCGGTCATCCTGATCATCATGGGCGTTATGGCCCTGATCACCAACCTGATCGGCGTCCACACCGTGCTCGGCGCCTTCGTCGCCGGCATACTGGTCGGCGAATCCCCGATCCTGTCCAGCCACATCGAGAGCCAGTTGCGCGGCGTCATCACGGCGCTCTTCATGCCGATCTTCTTCGGCATGGCCGGGCTTTCGGCCGACCTCACCGTGCTGGCCGACCCGACGCTGGCGCTGCTGACGCTGGCGCTGGTGCTCATCGCCAGCATCGGCAAGTTCGGCGGCGCCTTCATCGGCGGCCGCTTCGCCGGCATGACGCTGAAGGAGGCGACCGCCGTCGGCAGCGCCATGAACGCGCGCGGCTCGACCGAGGTGATCGTCGCCTCGATCGGCTTGTCGATGAACATCCTGTCCCACAATCTGTTCACCATGATCGTCACGATGGCAGTCATCACCACGCTCGCCATGCCGCCCATGCTGCGCTGGGCGCTCGGCCGGCTGCCCGTCGAAGACGCCGAGAAGCAGCGCGTCGACCGCGAGCTGCTCGACGAGCGCGGCTTCGTCTCCAAGCTGGAGCGGCTGCTGCTGCTGGTCGACGACAGCCCGGTCGGCAAGTTCACCGCCTATCTCGCCGGCCTGGTCGGCGGCGGCAGCGGCATGCCGACCACGCTTCTCCACCTCAAGGACGGCAGGCTTGCCGGCCCGGCCCGCGACAAGGGCCCGGAGCGCGCCTTGAAGGAGGTCAAGAAGGGCGCCGCCAGAAGCGCCAAAGCGGTGAGCAAGGCCGAGGACACGCCGGTCGAGAAGGTGCATCTCACCGCCCGCAGCGAACGCGAGGCGACCGCGCAGACAATCGCCGAGGAGGCGCGCAAGGGCTACGGCCTGCTGCTGGTCGGGCTCGAGGCCATGCTGACCGAGAAGGGATCGTTCACCGAGGCGCTCAACGACATGACCAGCGGCTTCGACGGTCCGCTCTGCCTTGTGCTGAACGGTGCCGGCGCCGGGGGCAAGATGCCGGTGCTGCGCGCGGGCACCACCATCCTCGTTCCGGTCAACGGCACGGAAGTGTCGCGACGCGCCGCCGATTTCGCCCTGGCGCTGGCAAGGCCGCACCGGGCGCGGGTCAAGGTGCTCTATGTCTCGCAGGCGCGCAAAGGCGCCCGGCAAGGCACCGTTTCGCACCGCCGCGAGGAGGCGGTGCTCAAGGACGTGGTCGATCTCGCCGACCGCTACGGCGTCGCCGTCGATACCGCGATCCGCGCCCGCGCCACGCCCGACAAGGCGATCGCCAGGGAAGTGGCCAAGGGGGCGGCGATGGTGGTGATGGGCGTCACGCAGCGGCCGGGCGAGGAACTGTTCTTCGGCGACACCGCCATGGCGGTGCTGGCCGCCGTCGCCTGCCCGGTCGTGCTCGTGGCAAGCGACCGCATCCGCGCCGAAGCAAGGCCCGAGGCGGCGGCCGAAACCGGCGCTTAATGGCTGTGTCTAAAGGCCGAAGAACTGCCTGCCGATCACATAGCCCAGCGCCACCACGGCCAGCGGGAACAGCGCCGGCGCGACCTTGCCGAGGACCGAGCCTTGCTGTTCTTTTGGTGGCACATAGCGTGCATTGCCGAGATTCTTGGTCATTGCGTACCCCCGCGCGAACCAATTTATTAGCAGATGCTTATTAACAGCACGGCCGAATTAATGGTTCGCGAAGAAATTCGCTCGAAAGCCGGCCATTTGAGCGGAGGGCTGGCGAATGCGGTTTGGCTTGGCCTCGATCTCGGAATCGGGTTGCCCGGGCCTCGCAGTGCCGCGGCATCGGCCGTGGCAGCCGGCCGCTAAATCCGGCAGACCGTCATGACGAAGAACTCGCGGTAGCAGAAATCGGGATCGTCGAGCAGGCGATCCGGCCGCTGCTTCAGCTCCCGCCAATAGGCCTGGTCCGCGTCAGGCAGGGCATAGCCCGGCGCGACGCTGGAAAAATAGGCCAGCAGGTCGCGAACATAGTCGCGCGTGAAGCGAGGCGCGGGCGCCCAGCGCTCGACCAGCCAGCCCTTGCGGCTGACGACCTCCAGGCCCGCCTGCCGCAGGCGCGCCGGAAGCGTCGAACCGCAATCGGTGCCGAGCACGCCCCGGTCGCGAAACCCCTGCAGCCTGGCGGCCATGAACCGCGCCAGCAGGGCCCGGTCGATGGGCAGGATCTGCAGGATGGTCGAATCGAAATCCTTGACCGCGAAGATGCCGCCCGGCTTCAGCACGCGCCTGGCCTCGCCGACGGCAAGCTCGAACTCGGCCGGCGTCAGATACTGCATGACATTGCCGGACCAGACGCAATCGAACGATGCGTCGGCGAAGGGCAGCGACAGGATGCTGCCGACATGCGTGGCGATTTCCGGCGGCTCGGGCAGCGTGCCCGCGAGCGCCTCGACCCGGGCGATGTTTTCGGGCGCGAGGTCGAGCGCGGCGATGAAGCCGGATGGGCCGACGGCGCTCGCGATGAGCGGCAGGAAGCCGCCGCTGCCGCATCCGGCGTCGAGCACGCGCCAGCCCGCGCGGATGCCGACGTCGAGCAAGGCCGCCTCGTATTCGGGCCGCGACGATTCGAAATGAAGGTCGAGCCAACCGGCCTCGCTCGCTTCGTGACCGGTGGACGTTTGGTTCCTGGCAGACAAAGGACGACCCCCCATGGCGCGGCAGGGATAGAAGCGCACCCGACGGCATCGCGCAATGCCCTGCGAAGCTAAGTGAACTAGCGCCGGTGATTGCCCTCGTCAGTTGAAGGTTGGATGGCCGGAATGCGCCCTCACGTCGGACATTGAAGTCAGCGCTGCCACTGCCTTAAAGCGGACATAACAGGCGACTGTGCGGGAGGTCGTGGTTGCGCCATGAGCTGCCACTTGCTTTGGAAAGATCGAACGTCGCGATCGGATCAGTACCGCGACGTTCGACGAATTCGGGCGACAAGGCACGACTGGTGCGACAACGCTGGGCAGGCGGAAGTACTAAAGTTTCGCGCAAGTAGGGTGCGCATCGGCCGCAGCCGAGCGGAAGAGCAGACAGCAAGTCCCATATATCGTTAGATAGATGGCCAATGGAGACGCCTTCACCTATCGTTCCCGATGCAGTGGGAGGCGATCAACATGGCTGATTATTTTCTTGGTGTTTTTGAGGGCGGATACGATCCTTCCGCAGGTCTTGTTCGTTCAGGAAAACTGCTGGCGTTCGCGGAGGAGGAGCGGTTTCTGCGGAACAAGCATGCAAAGGGCTGCTATCCGACACAGGCAATCAAATTCTGCCTCGAACATGCCGGCATTGGAGCGGACGACTTAGGGAGTTTGGCCATAAACTGGGATATTCCCTCCTACACCAATGGCGCGATGCGAGAATTCTTCGAAGCGATGGGACGTGAATGGCCGCTCGACCGGAACACGATCGGTTGGCAAAATCGATTGCTGAGCCATTTCTCCGAGCAGAACGTAATCGATCGTCACATGATGGAATGGCGGCGCGCCTTCGGCACCGACAGGCTACCATCGATCTCCCCACTGCCGCACCACTATGTCCACGCGATGCAGGCTTATATGCAATCGCCATTTGATCATGGGTTGTGCCTAACGGTTGATGGATCGGGTGATCGGCATTGCACCGTCCTCTGGCATTGCGAAGGCGACCGAATTGTTCCGATATATGAAATTGCGATGCCGCATTCGCTCGGCTGGTTTTATGCCGCCGCCACCGAATATCTCGGTTTTGAAGCCTACGATGGTGAATACAAGGTCATGGGCCTAGCCGCCTATGGTCGTCCCGACGCAGAAATCCAAGCTGCCGTCCGGCGCATGATCTTCGAGGCCAAGGACGGTATCGGCTATTGCATCGACCCGGCGATGATTCACTATGGTCCGCACGGTTGGTCAAACCGCTTCACCGACAATTTTGCTACTCTGATGAACCACCGACCTAGAGGAGAAAGCGAACCGCTGACGGAATGGCATTTCAATTTTGCCTTTGCCGTTCAGGAAGCGCTGGAGGAAGCGACGCAGCGGCTCGTCCGTTGGGGGTGTCGGCAGACGGGCGCGACAAATTTGTGCATCAGCGGAGGCGTCGGCCACAACGTCAAGATGAACACGAAGCTATTCGAGCTCGACACCATCGGGCGTATATTTCCACATCCCCTGTGCAGCGACAGCGGGGCGGCGGCAGGCTCTGCCCTGGTGGCTTGCTGGCAGCGGACCGGCAGCCGACCTGAAAAGCTCCGGACACTGGCACTTGGCAATGAGGAAAGCGACGAGCAGATTGAAGATATGCTCAAACGCTGCGGCATCCCTTATTTCCCGTCCAATGACATTGCTAAGACAGTTGCGTCCGAATTGAGTCAGGGCCAGATCGTCGGTTGGTTCCAGGGTCGCATGGAGGCCGGTCCGAGGGCGCTCGGACAACGCAGCATATTGGCCGATCCGAGAAGGGTAGAGATGCGTGACAAGGTGAACGCCGTGATCAAGTATCGCGAGCCTTGGCGTCCGTTCTGCCCTTCGATGAAGGCGGAGGCCGCCGACCGTTATCTGGAGGCATGGGACGATGCGCCATTTATGGTGATCGCATTCCGCGCGAAGCCCGAGCTCAAGGAAGCGGCGCCAGCTATTGTGCATGTCGACGGCACGGCGCGGGTCCAACTTGTCCATCGAGATTCGAATCCGCTCTATCACCGGCTTCTCGATGCTTTCGAGGAACTCACCGGCGTGCCTATCCTTCTAAACACATCGTTTAACGTGAAGGGCGAGCCCATTGTCTGCACCGCAGTTGATGCCGTGCGTACATTCCACGGGACCGGGATGGACGCTCTCGCCATCGGCAACTTCATCATCCGGAAACCCGCACAGCCCCTGCCAATTTGATGCGCGCGATGAAGGGCCATCTGTATCGGACAGCGGACGTTGTCATCTCTCTACTTGCGCTCGTCGCTTGCGCGCCGATGCTTGTGCTGTTAGCCGCCGCCATCTGGGCAAGCATGGGACGACCGATATTATTTACGCAGTTGCGCAGCGGCAGGAACGGCAGTCTCTTCACATTAGTGAAGTTCCGCTCAATGACGAACGCCCGTGATTTCGAGGGGGCTCTGCTCCCGGACGCCGATCGCATGACGCCATTCGGTGGCTTCCTGCGCCGAAGCCGGCTCGATGAACTGCCCGAGTTGTGGAATGTGCTGACCGGCCGAATGAGCCTGATCGGGCCGCGGCCAATCTTGCCAGACACGATCGCGGCCTTTGGCGCAGACGGCGCGCATCGTGGATCGGTTCGTCCGGGGCTTACAGGGTGGGCCCAGATCTGCGGAAATTCGTCACTCAGCAATACGGACAAGCTGGCGCTGGACCTTTGGTACATTGAGCATCGTTCGCTGAGGCTGGACTTCACCATTCTGCTGGGAACGATCAAGCTCATGATTTTCGGGGAAGCCATCGACCACAGCCGGATTCGTGCTGCGTCGGGTCGGAAAAGAGGCGGCGTCTCGACCTGAAACAAGATGGAGCCGTCGACCCATTGTATCAATTTCAACGTTTGGAAACCGCGGTTTCGGGCGGCATGATGTCGTCAGGCTTGATTTTCCAGATGAATGGTTGCGGGCTCTCGGCATTGTATTCGCGGATGAAGCGGCTGATAGCCTTGTCGTGTCTTAAATCGGCAACAACGGCTGAACAACTTTCCCACGGAGTTGATCGTTGTCAGCATGGAAGCGTCGAGTTGAAACCATCTTGCCGAACTTCGCAACATCGTCGTCGAGCAGTGCCGGAGCTGAACTCGCGGGCCAGATACGGCGACGATCTATGCCAAGCGACAGCAAGGAAGCTCGGAACGGCTTCGTTGCGGCGAAAACGACCTCCGCCGCGAATAAGGCCTCTTGCATCCGAGCTCCGTTGTCCATGCGAAGATAGATCACGCCGGGTATCGTTAGCGGCAAAAAAGGGACGACAGGATCCAGTATTTTGTTAACGACACGCGGATCGACCTGATTCAGAATGAGTGCTACGATGCCTGCTTGGCTGGCTCTGTAGGCAGAGCAGATTAACGTGGCAGGCGGGTTGCCGTTTGGAGTTGGCGCGATCTCTACTGCCGCCCACGGCCGCTTCTCTTCGGCAAAAAGCGGAGAAGACCAGGCAGCCGATAGATAGGGCTGATATGTTCTTCGGATTGACAATGATCCCCCAAATGCACCTGAGAATTGCCAAGTGGTCAGGTTACATTCTGGAAATCCCGCCGTACATATATCCAACGATGTATAGGAGGTTCTCAATGTTGCCGTGTATATTCTCTATGGGTACGCTGTCGTACAAACCCGGATGGCAAGAACAAACACGGCCTAAGGAGTGTATCATCGCTTGGCATCATTCCGCGATGTGACGGCGTAAAGCCGTTCGGCCGAGCGCCTGGCGATGAGAGGCAGCGGCGTTACCAGCCAACTATCGAAGGGAAGCGGCCGAACAGCTCTGTGGGGACATCGGACATGTTGTGGCGCGAACGGCCGAGTTATTCTGTAGGACACACCGTTCAGAGCGCCTTGGCATATGTTGGCAAGTTGCTCCCGCAAAACTTCTCAAGCAGAGAGAATGTTGTTGTCGGCCAAAGGACGTGGATCAACACCTTTCGCGCTCGCTCCGATAGGGTTATCGCAGCCGGCCGCGTCATGCTGGCAATCGGCAGTCTTTATATCGCATGGCTGGACGCGACCCACCCACCACGTTCGACGGAGCTCATATTCGCGCTTCTCCTTGCCTATCTCTGCTACGCCGTCCTCGCTGCTATTGTTATCTGGAGAAGCGAGATCGCGCGCGTAAGTGGGACGATGATACGGCACGCAATCGACGTCGTCGCGATCATCGTTTTCATGTCCCTGACAGACGGTGCCTCGAGCCCATTCTTCATGTTCATGCCTTTCACGCTTCTGGCGGCCACATTGCATTGGCGGTGGCAAGGTGCGCTGTGGACTTCTCTGATCTTGGTTGGAGTTTTGCTCGCTCTGGTTGCGACCGACACCACCATAATCATTGATCTCGACCACGACAGCACTACGGATGTGTCTCGACTCTTATTCATGCTGGTCACGGCCATCCTGTTGATCTGGTTGGGCGCCCACCAAGAGGCAGTCCGTACCGAATTGCTGCGGCTGGTCGAGAAGGCGCCCGTCATACCAGCTGGCGGCGACTGGCCAGCAAGCGCAGCGCTGGATTACGTCGCTCATGTGATGAGGGTGCCGCGCGCGTTGCTGTTGTGGAGTGATGCCGAAGAGCCGTGGACCTATGCCGCGTTTTGGATAAACGGCGAGTCATCCGTGAAACGATTGCCGCCGAGCGCATATTTCCCATGGACTGCGGAGCGCCTCGTCCGCGCAAGCTTTTTGATCAGCGATGCCGGGCGCGGCCGTGGGGTGCTGGTTCATCAAGGGGAGGGTCGCTTCGAGCGTTGGCAGGAGGAAGGCGCGCCTCTTTGCGCCGCCCTTGTCCTCGACCACGCCATTACCAGTGCGATTTCGGTGCCATTCCAGGTGGACGATCTCGAGGCACGCCTCTTCGTGCTGGACCCTCCAGCCCTGACGCTCGATGATGTGGCCGTTGCGGAAATCGTCGCCGATCGCATAAGGGCGCTCTTCGTGCAGGCGATGCTGGTCCGCCAGTTGAGCGACGCGGCCGCCGTTGAGGAACGGATAAAGATCGGGCGCGATCTTCACGACGGTGTCTTGCAGTCACTCGCAGGCACAGTTCTGCAGCTACAGGCCCTGCGGTTTCAAGATACTGCAAAAATGGACCAGCGCCTGGCTGCGATTCAATCGATGCTGATGGAGGAGCAACGCGAGCTACGCGCCTTCATCCGTGCGCTCGAGCCGGGGCACGAGCACAATATGTCGGGCAATTCCCAACTCGCGGTCCAGTTTGCGGCCCTCGCAGAACGACTTCAAAAACAATGGTCGATCGATTTTCGTTTCACGCTGACCCCTGGCGATCTGCAGCTTCCCGCGACGATGATCTACGAGCTCACACGAATGGCTTCGGAGGCAACTGCCAATGCCGTGCGACACGGTGCAGCGCGCACAATTAAGGCAAGCCTGCGGCTGGATGAATCGACGATCACACTAATGATCGATGACGACGGAGCCGGGTTTGGTTTTGACCGCCGGCTCGAGCATGCCGATCTGGAGACGGACCAGCTGGGACCGCGCAGTCTGCGCCAACGGGCCGGGGCCTGCGGTGGATACTTGTCCATCGACAAATTCGCCGAATGGACGCGGGTCGTCATCAGCTTGCCAGTAGCAGGAGCCATTTCATGATCACCCGTATTGTCATGGTCGACGACCACTTGATTGTCTTGGACGGGCTGCGTCGGTTGATCGAAACGCAGCCCGATTTGCATGTCGTTGCCACCTGCACCAGTGCGCGAGGTGCGCTTGAGGTTATAGCGGCCGAGCCGGTCGACATCGTGCTTCTCGATCTCAAGATGCCCGAAATGAGCGGGCTCGAATTCGTTCGTCATGTCCGCACTAATCACCCGGAGCTAACTGTCGTCGTTTTGACGGCCGATCTTAGCGACGAGGACTTCGCGGAAGCATCGCGCCACGGCATCAAAGGCATCGTGATGAAGGAGCAGGCGCCGGTCGTCCTGTTCGACTGTATTCGGGCGGTCGTTGCCGGCAACAGCTATTTCATGGACAGCAGCTTAAATGCCGCTTTCTTTCGGATCCGTGAGCGCGAGAACGAGCGCGATAGGGTTCTGCGCTTGTTGACGCCGCGCGAGGCGGAAGTTTCACGCCTTGCGGCTCTCGGTTTGCGTTCCAGGGAAATCGGCCAGACGCTTGGCATATCGCCTGGCACCGTCAAGCTTCATCTGCACAGCATCTACAACAAGCTCGACATAGCGACACGAGTCGAGCTCGCCAATCTGTCCCGGAAGCTCGAACTTGGTGTTGATCGCCACCCTTGATCCGATCGGCGAATGTATTTTTTTGAGCCGAATGTGATATCGCCCCAGAACCTTCCGATCCGGCTTTCCCCGGTCGGAAGCGCACCGGTTGCAAAGTGGGTTGCTCCGCGTCGGGGGTGAAGAGGCCGGAGCTTCCCATGTCCTCTAACGGCCCGCGAGCTGCCATTCAGACCTCCGCCTACAAAGTCGCCTTGGGTCACGGCACGACCATACTCGCACCGATCTTAAGGTCCGCAATTGAAGATCCGAGACCCGAAACTGCCAATCCGCAATCGGCCCTTAACAAGACGTTCGCACCTTCGGCCAAGCGATACCAATCCCCCTCACCCCCCAGCCAACCGCGGCAACAGGAAAATCTCCGCCCCCGGCGGCAGTTTCTTCCCCCACGTATCCCGATAAATCACCCCGTCGATCGCCACCGCAATCCCCCGGTCCATCAGTGGTTCAAGCCCGGGATACTGTTCAGCCAGTTTCCTGAACAGCTCCCTTATGTCCTTGGCCTCGACCTCGACCTTGCTCTGGCCTCCGGCGGTCGCAGCAAGCGCCCCCCAGAGCGTCACTTGCACCATCAGCCTTCCCGTTCCGCCTCGATTGCCGCCAGGATGCGCGGCGGCGACATCGGGATGTGGGTCATGCGCACGCCGGCGGCGTTGGACACCGCGTTGGCGATCGCCGCCAGCGGCGGCACGATCGAGGTTTCGCCGACGCCGCGCACGCCATAGGGGTGGTTGGGGTTGGGGATTTCCAGGATCTGCGTGTTGATCATCGGCAGGTCGGAGCAGACCGGGATGCGGTAGTCGAGGAAGCCGGCGTTCTGCAGCCGCCCGTCCTTGCCGTAAATATACTCCTCGTTGAGCGCCCAGCCGATGCCTTGCGCGGCACCCCCCTGGTACTGGCCCTCGACATAGGTCGGGTGCACCGCCTTGCCGGCATCCTGCACCACGGTGTAGCGGATCACCCTGGTCGAGCCGGTGTCGGGGTCGACCTCGACGTCGCAGATATGGGTGGCGAAAGAGACGCCGGCGCCGTCGGCGACGAGCTCGCTATGGCCGGCGATCGGCCCGCCGGTCTTGCCGGATTGCGCCGCGATCTCCTTCAGCGACAGCTTGCCGAGATTGCCGTGCTTCTCGCCCTTGGCCACCGCATGGCCCTGCTCCCAGACGACGTCGTCGACCGAGATGTCCCACATCTGCGCGGCGCGCTCGCGCAGCACCTTGATGGCGTTGCGGGCGGCCGAGATGGTCGCCATGGACGAAGAGAAGGTGCCGCGGCTGCCGTCGGTCATATCGTTATAGCCGAGGCTCGACGTGTCGGCGACCACCGCCTTGAGCTGGGCATAGTCGATGCCCAGCTCCTCCGCCGCCACCAGCGACAGCGAGGCGCGGGAACCACCAACGTCGACTGTTCCGACGGCGAGCGACACCGAGCCGTCCATGCCGATGTTCAAGTCGACGCAGGTCTGGCCGCCGAAATTGAACCAGAAGCCGCAGGCCATGCCGCGCCCCTGGTTTGCCTTGAGCGGCGCCTTCATATGCGCGTGGTTCTTCACCGCTTCCAGCGTCGGGCCGATGCCGATCGGGCCGTAGACCGGGCCGTAGGAGGAGCGCGTGCCCTCCTGGGCGGCGTTCCTGATGCGGAACTCGACCGGATCCATGCCGATCTCCTTGGCGAGTTCGTCGACCGCGCTTTCCACCGCGAAGGCCGCCATTGGCGCCGACGGCGCGCGGTAAGCGGCGGTCTTCGGCCGGTTGACCAGCACTTCGTAGCCGACGGTCTTGACGTTCTCCAGCCTGTAGCAGGCGAAGGCCGTCATGGCGCCGATCTCGGCCCAGGTGCCGGCATAGGGACCGCTGGTGTAGCGCAGCGTCGCTTCCGCGGCGGTGATCGTGCCGTCCTTGCGGGCGCCGATCTTGACGTCGATCGAGGTGGCGCTGGTCGGGCCCGAGGCGCGGAACACCTCGTCGCGGGTCATCACCAGCTTCACCGGGCGGCCGGCCTTGCGCGACAGAGCGAGCGCCACCGGCTCGGCCCAGACATGGGTCTTGCCGCCGAAGCCGCCGCCGATCTCGGAGGAGGTGACGCGCAGCTTCGAGGCTTCCATGCCGAGCAGCTGGGCGCAATGCTGGCGGTAGACGAAATGGCCTTGCGTGCAGACCCACAGGTCCGCCGTGCCGTCGGAGCTGACATTGGCCACGCAGGCATGCGGCTCGATATAGCCCTGGTGCGTCTGCTCGGTCTTGAAGGAGCGCTCGACGATGAAGTCGGCCTGCCCAAAGCCCTGATGGACGTCGCCATGGCCGAACTGGCTGCGCTTGGTGACGTTGGAGGGCTTGACCGGCTTTTCCTCCAGACCCTCGGTGAAGACGGTCTCGTTGATCAGCGGGGCGTGGTGCTGCATCGCCTCGTCGACATCTGTGACATGCGGCAGCACCTCGTAGTCGACCTCGATCAGCTTCAGCGCCTGCCTGGCGGTGCGGGCGTCGATCGCGGCGACCGCGGCCACTGCATGGCCGTCATAGAGCGCCTTGGTGCGCGCCATGCAATTGTCGAGGATGTCGTACATGGCGGCATCGCCATCGGTAAGGTCGGGCAGGTCGGCCGCGGTGATCACCGCCTTCACGCCGGCGAGCTTTTCCGCCTTCGAAGTGTCGATCTTCCTGATTTTGGCGTGCGCGTGCGGGCTGCGCAGCACACGCCCGACCAGCTGGCCGGCCATGTTGAAGTCGGCGCCGTAGCGGGCGCGGCCGGTCACCTTGTCGACGCCGTCGGGACGGATGGGACGCGTGCCGACCGAAGCGAAATTGCGATTGGAAAAACGCGGATCGAAATTCATCGTCAGGCTCCCTTCATCACGCTTGCCGCGTCCTGGACGGCGCGCACGATCTTGTCATAGCCGGTGCAGCGGCAGAGATTCCCGGCCAGGCCGAAGCGGATCTCCTCCTCGGTCGGGTCGGGGTTCTTGGCCAAAAGATCCTTCGCCGCGATCAGGAAACCCGGCGTGCAGACGCCGCATTGCAGCGCGGCGTGCTCAAGGAATTTCTGCTGGAGCGGATGCAATCGTTCGCCATGCGCCATGCCCTCGACGGTCTCCACGCGGCGCCCTTGCGCCTCCGCGCCCAGCACCAGGCACGAGCACACCAGCCGGTCGTCGAGGATGATGCTGCAGGCGCCGCAGTCGCCCGTGCCGCAGCCTTCCTTGGCTCCGGTCAGCCCTAGCCGGTCGCGCAGCACGTCGAGCAGCGTCTCGTCGGGCTGGCAGAGATACTCGACGCTGTCGCCGTTGATCGTGGTTGAAACTGCTACACCGGCCATCACTTGCCTCCTGCACGCTTGTAGGCTGACGTGGCGGCCCGCCTGGCCAGCACGCCTGCGACTTTCCGTCTGAATTCGATCGTGCCCCGCTTGTCGTCTATAGGCCGGCAGGCCCCGGAGCAGACCTTGGCGAGCCGCTCGAGGGCTGCTTCGTCCAGTTTCCTGCCGATGAGGGCCTCGGCGGCCTCCTGCACCAGAAGCACCGTGGGCGCGGCGGCGCCCAGCGCCACGCGCGCAGCCTTGACGACACCCTGCTCGTCGAGCGTCAGGTTCACGCCGGCGCTGACCACCGCGATATCCATCTCGGTGCGGGGAATGAACCTGAGATACGCGTCGCCCGAGCGCGGCGCTTGGCCGTCGAGAAGGATCGCCTCGATGATCTCGCCCTTGGCGAGCGACGTCTTGCCCGGTCCGGTCGGCACCGCCTCCACGGCGATGGTGCGCCGGCCCGCGGGCCCGACGATCACCGCTTTGGCGCCGGCCGCCACCAGCGCCGGCACGCTGTCGGCCGCCGGCGAGGCGTTGCACAGATTGCCAACGATGGTGCAACGCCCCTGCACCTGTTTCGAGCCGATCAGCTTGGCCGCCTCGACCACGCCGGGCCAGGCCTTCTTCAGGGCTGCGTTCTCTCCCAGCACCGCGCAGGGAACCGCCGCACCGATGCTGAAGCCGTCGGCCGTCTCCCTGATTTCGCTCAAGGCAGCGATCGCCTTGATGTCGACGATCAGTTCGGGTTCGATGAAGCCGCCCTTCATTCTCACCAGCAGGTCGCTGCCTCCGGCGAGAATGGCCGCCGTTCCGGCCGATCCGGCCAACTGGCCAACGGCATCTTCGATTGAAAGTGGACGTATGTAGCGCATCGTCTCCCCTTGGTCACAGCGATCTCAGCGACCGTTATAAACAGTCTCTTCATAATGGCTATCCGGTTCGTCATTTTCGACGATTGGGCCAGCCGCCGCAAAATCGAGTCCCAACCCGGGCTGAACTGGCGTAAGCCAGTCGCGCAGGCCGCGGCCGAGGCTCTGAAAAAATTCCAGGAGCCGGTGTCGGACTGGCCGGGCCCCGCTCGTCCTTGGGGCATCGAACAGGCATTATGAAAGGATATGATATGCCCGGCACCGTACGTTTGCACCGTGTTCTCACGACCAGCCCGGAAAAAATCTATCGCGCCTTCGTCGAGGCCGACGCGCTGGCGAAGTGGCTGCCGCCGAACGGCTTCACCTGCACGGTTCATCACTTCGAGGGCAAGGTGGGCGGCACGTTCAAGATGTCGTTCCGCAACTTCACCACCGGCGACAGCCATGCCTTCGGCGGCGAGTATCTCGAACTCGTTCCCGGTGAGCGCCTGCGCTACACCGACAGGTTCGACGATCCCAATCTGCCGGGCGAGATCCAGGTGACCGTCACCCTGAAAAAAGTGTCTGTCGGCACCGAGATCGACATCACCCAGGCCGGCATTCCCGACGTCATCCCGGTCGAGGCCTGCTATCTCGGCTGGCAGGAATCGCTCCGCAACCTGGCAAAGCTCGTCGAGCCCGAGATCAATCAATAGATCAAGACGGTGGCGGTTTCAGCCATTTGCCGCTAGCTATCGTTCCGACGCGCCCAGGCGACCGGGCGCGTCGTGAGCGATACAGCGGAGGCCAAAAGCATGACTCTCACCAACCGGGACATCGTTGAGCTGACCGAGTGGCGGCGCAAGCTGCACCAGCAGCCGGAAATATCGAACGAGGAGGAAAAGACAGCGAAAGCCGTCGTCGACTTCCTCGCCGATACGGGTCCCGACAAGGTGCTGACCGGATTGGGCGGACATGGTGTCGCAGCTGTCTACGACAGCGGCAAAAACGGACCAACCGTCCTGTTTCGTTCGGAACTCGACGCCTTGCCCATCGAAGAACTGTCCGGCGTGCCGCATGCCTCGCGCGTGCCGGGCAAGTCCCATATGTGCGGCCATGACGGACACACCGCGATCCTGGCGGCGCTCGGCCGCCAGTTGGGGCGCGAGCGGCCTGCAAGCGGTCGCGTCGTGCTGATGTTCCAGCCGGCGGAAGAAACCGGCAATGGCGCCGCCGGTGTCGTCGCCGATCCCCGCTTCGGTGAGATCGCGCCCGATTTCGCCTTTTCGCTGCACAATCTGCCCGGCGTGCCGTTCGGCGAGGTGCGGCTCAAGCCCGGCGTGGTCAACTGTGCCTCGCGCGGCATGCGCATCGTGCTGGAGGGCAAGACCGCACATTCCTCCATGCCCGAGACCGGAATTTCGCCGATGCCGGCGATCAGCCAATTGATGCCTGCCCTGCCCGCGCTCGGGCACGGAACTTTCGCCGACGACGATTTCGGCATGGTCACAGTCACCCATGCCGAGATGGGCGAGGCCGTGTTCGGCATCGCGCCGGCCCATGCCGAGGTCTGGGCGACGCTGCGCACCCGGCGCGACGAGCGCATGGCGGATTTGTGCGCCGCCGCGGAAGCGCTGGTCACGAAGATCGCGGGCCAGCATCGCCTGTCCGCAAGCTGGGACTATCACGAGATCTTCGTCGCCAGCATCAACGCGCCCGACGCGGTGGAGCATCTGCAACGCGCCCTCGACGAAGAGGGCGTCGCGCACACGCAAGAAGCCCTGCCGATGCGCGCCTCGGAGGATTTCGGCCTGTTCGGCCACAGTGCGACGTCGGCGATGTTCTTCCTGGGCGCCGGCGAGCGCCACCCTGCCCTGCACAATCCCGACTATGATTTCCCCGACGATCTGATCCCGATCGGGTCGAAGATCTTCATGCGCACGGCGCGCAATTTGCTGGGCTGAGATAGGCCGCGATCAGGCTTGTCCCGCGCCGCGATGCGTGATGGGGGTCCTTCAGTCCCGCGCTAACGCATCGCGGTCAGGTTGGTGACAAGGCCGGCCCTGACGATCAGTTCGGGCCGAGACGCAAGTTCGAGCTTTGCCGGGCCACCTTAAAAAAGCATCTGAGTGTGGAGCCACGACACCAGAGACGCAACTCCTCGTTGCCGGATCCGGACTTCACCATTCCAGAAGGCACCTGACGCGTCTTCTCGATTAGGTTGCATCGGGCAGCCGCTTTTTGCCGGTCAGGATATGCACCACGCCTGACCGCGCCAGGACCACCGTCAATCGCGATTGGCCCTTGCCGAAGCGGGCGGCCTAGCTCATCCATGCCTGAAAGCGACCGCCAGGGGCCAGAAGATGACCGATGCCAGGCTTCACATCGTCGAAGCGACAATCGAACAGTTGCGGAGCGCGCTTGAGGAGGGCCTCGTCACCAGCGTCGAACTGGTCGCGGCCTATCTCAGGCGCATCGCGCATTTCGACCGGCACGGCATCAGCCTCAACGCCGTCCCCATCCTCAACCCAGCCATGTTCGAGGAGGCCGCGGCTTCGGACCGGCGCCGCAGCCAGGGCAAGACGCTCGGCCCGCTCGATGGCATCCCCTACACCGCCAAGGACAGCTACAAGGTATCTGGCTTGACTGTCGCCGCCGGCTCGCCGGCCTTCGAGCATCTCATCGCCAACGAAGACGCCTTCACCGTCGCCCGGCTGCGCGCCGGCGGGGCGGTGCTGATCGGCCTCACCAACATGCCGCCCATGGCCAATGGCGGCATGCAGCGCGGCGTCTATGGCCGCGCCGAAAGCCCTTACAATGCCGATTACCTGACTGCCGCCTTCGCGTCCGGCTCCTCGAACGGCTCGGGCACCGCGACGGCGGCGAGCTTCTGCGCCTTCGGGCTTGGCGAGGAGACCTGGTCGTCCGGCCGTGCGCCCGCCACCAACAATGCGCTGGTCGCCTACACACCGTCGCGCGGCGTCATTTCGGTGCGCGGCAACTGGCCGCTGGTGCCGACCATGGATGTGGTCGTGCCGCACACGCGCAGCGTGCCCGACATGCTCGAACTGCTGGACGTCATCGTCGCCGACGATCCCGAGACGCGAGGCGATTTCTGGCGCGCCCAGCCTTGGGTCGCCCTGCCGAAGAGTTCCGAAATCCGGCCGCCGCGCTACACCGATCTGACACTTGCGGGGTCACTGCAAGGCATGCGGCTTGGCGTGCCCAGAATGTATATCGGCCGCGACAGCGGCGCCGACCGGCCGATCGAAACCCGCGCCTCGGTGCTTGATCTCTGGGAGCAGGCGGCGGCGGACCTCAGACGGCTTGGAGCAGAAGTGGTCGAGGTCGATTTTCCCCTCGTCTCCAACTATGAGCGCGATCGCCCCGGCGCGCACACCATGGTCGAGCGGGCTCTGGTGCCGCGGGACTTCGCCGACCGCGAAATCTGGGATCTCTGCATCTGGGGCTGGGATGACTTCTTACGCGCGAACGCCGACCCGAACATCCCCGATCTCGCTTCGGTCGACGGTCCGAAGATTTTTCCGCAGCCACCGGGCACGCTGCCCGACCGTTATGAAGGCGGTTTCGACCTGGCGGAGTATGTCGAGCGCGCGAAATCCGGCGTCACGCCGTTCCGGGACATTCCGACGATGGAGGACGGGCTGAAAGGGCTGGAAACGACGCGGCGGCTCGATTTCGAAGACTGGCTGGACGCCAACAGGCTTGATGCCGTCGTGCTGCCCGCAGTCGCCGATGTCGGGCCGGCCGATGCCGACATCAACGAGGCCTCCGCCGCGCTCGCCTGGCGCAACGGCACCTGGGTCGCCAACGGCAACCTGGTGTGGCGGCATTTCGGCATCCCGACCGTCACCGTGCCGATGGGCACCATGGCCGATATCGGCATGCCGGTCGGCCTGACCTTCGCCGGCAAGGCCTATGACGATGTGAGGCTGCTGCGCATGGCCGGCGACTTCGAACGCTCCACGCAGCGCCGCACGCGCCCGCCACGCACGCCGGAACTCGCCGATGATGTGTTTTCTAGCCGGTCCGCCCAAGCCGGCAATGGCAATGCGCCTGCGCTCGCAATCAAGCTAGCGGCCGAGGCGCGCGGCACCGGCGATCAGGACGAGATCGTCATCACGCTCGACCTCCCCGTCGACGCAACCGAGACGGAGCGCGCCAGCATCAAGGTGCACGTCAACGGCGAGGCGGTCGGGATGCGGCGAGCCGGCGCGCGTCTGACCGGCCGGGCGTTTGTCCCGACCGCAGAGCGTCAACGGATCCACAGCGTTTGGCGCGGCCCTTACGGCTCGATCGTCACGGCGGTGATGCGGCTGCGGGATGGACGCAGCGCCGGCGCCTATGTGGTCACCGGCGGGATTGGATGACGATGAGCCCGCGCGGGCCAATTTCGCGCCGGGCTCGCTATGTGAACCGGCGAATTATGGGGAGCCAGCCATGATCAAAGTCAAACAACTCGCCCATGTCTGCATCTTCGCCAACGATCTGGACGAGACACGGCGCTTCTATGAGGAGGTCCTCGGCATGGACATCCAGTTCAACTTCCTGCGCGACGGAAAGATTTTCGGTTTCTACCTTAATTGCGGCGGCCGCAGCCATATCGAGGTTTTTCACAAAGAGGGCGCGCGGTTCGGTGAGACGAACCAGATCAACCATTTCTGCCTGGAGGTGAAGGATATCGACGCCGCGACCGCGCATATTGCGTCCAGGGGTGTGGAGGTCACCGCGAAAAAACTCGCCTGCGACGACACATATCAGGCCTGGCTGCGCGATCCCAACGGTGTGAAGATCGAACTGTTCGAATACACCGGCAAGAGCGCGCAATTCACCGGCGGCGACCGCGTCGCCGATTGGTAGGCTGTCGCGGTTTCAGTGGGCATTAGCCACGCGCGGCCCACAGCAAACCACGCTCGACGATGACAGCCATTTCCGGCACCGCGAACTCATCCGCCGTGTGTCCGAGCGAGCTGTAGAAGACCTTGCCGGCGCCATATCTTCGCTTCCAGACAACCGGCATGTCGACGCCGCCAATGCCCGGGAAATGCTCGTCGGTGAAGGTGGTCGTCGCCAGCACCTCGTTGCTCGGGTCGACATGCATGTAATACTGCTCCGACCGATAGGCGAAGTCGCTGATGCCTCTCGTGATCGGATCGTCCGGTTTGGTGATGACCACGCGATAGTCGATGATATCGCCGGGATGCGCGACCCATTGGCCGCCGGTCATGAACTGATAGTCGGGCTCGTTGCGGAAACTGTCGCCCATCGTGCCGTGGAAACCGCCGAGTCCCGTTCCCTGTCGAACCGCGCGCGTCAGATTCTGCAGCTCGGACTTTTCGATCTTCGACATGGTGATGACGGGCACGATGAGGTCGAATGAGTTCAGCTCCGGATCGGCAAACATCCCCGTGCCCTCGCCGAGCGTGACCGTGTATCCATTGCGCTCCAGCATGTCGCGCACCACAATGGCGCTGCGCTGGGGCGTATGGCCTTCCCACCCACCCCAGGCAATCAAGGCCTTCTTCGCCATGCAGTGAACCTCCTGAACTGTCCGCAGCAGCGATGGTTACACGGCTAGGCTGTCAGCGCCAACCCAGCGCCGGCGCGACATGGGTCAGGATCGCCTCGATGACATGGGCGTTGTAGTCGACGCCGAGTTGGTTGGGCACGGTGAGCAGCAGCGTGTCGGCCTCGGCGATCGCCTCGTCCTGCGCCAGCTCCTTGATCAGCACGTCAGGCTCGGCGGCATAGCTACGCCCGAAGATCGCCCGCGTGTTCTCCTCGATGAAGCCGATCTGGTCGCGGCTTTCATTGCCGCGGCCGAAATAGGCGCGGTCGCGGTCGTCGACCAGCGCGAAAATGCTGCGGCTGACCGAGACGCGCGGTTCGCGTTCATGGCCGGCCGCCTTCCAGGCCTCGCGATAGATCCGGATCTGCTCGGCCTGCTGGATGTGGAAGGGCTTGCCGCTTTCATCGAATTTGAGGGTCGAGCTCTGCAAATTCATGCCCAGCTTCGCCGCCCACTCCGAAGTGGCGTTGGTGGCGGCACCCCACCAGATGCGCTCGCGCAGGCCTTCAGAATGCGGCTCCAGGCGCAGCAAGCCGGGCGGGTTGGGAAACATCGGCCGCGGATTGGGCTGGGCGAAGCCCTCGCCGCGCAGCGTCTCGAGGAAGACCTCGGCGTGATGCCGCGCCATGTCGGCGTCGCTTTTGCCTTCCTGCGGCGCGTAGCCGAAATAGCGCCAGCCATCGATGACCTGTTCGGGCGAGCCCCGGCTGATGCCGAGCTGCAAGCGTCCGCCGGCGATGATGTCGGCCGCGCCCGCATCCTCGGCCATGTAGAGCGGATTCTCGTAGCGCATGTCGATGACCGCCGTGCCGATCTCGATGCGGCTGGTCTTGGCGCCGACCGCCGCCAGAAGCGGAAATGGCGAGGCGAGCTGTCGGGCAAAATGGTGGACGCGGAAATACGCGCCGTCAGCGCCGAGTTGCTCGGCCGCGACGGCGAGATCAATGGATTGCAACAGCGCGTCCGACGCCGAGCGCACCTGTGATTGCGACGAGGGCGTCCAGTGCCCGAATGACAGGAAACCGATTTTTTTCATGGCCCTGACGTATATACCGGCGACACGTGCTTCAATGCCAAAAGAGCAGGGTTACACACCGTCGCCCCTGCGTGACACCAAAAGTGCGCCTTACCGAAAGTTTGAATGCCGTGGAGGGTGGGATGCTCAGGGGAATCCGCATCGTCGAGATCGAGGCGCTGGGGCCGGCGCCCTTTGCCGGCATGCTGCTCGCCGATCTCGGCGCCGATGTGATCGTCGTCCACCGCAAGCATGCATGCGTGCCGGGCCTTCCCGAGCGCTCGCTGCTCGATCGCGGCAAGCGCTCTATCGCGCTCGACCTCAGGGATGCCGAGGACGTTGCCGTGGTGATGCGCCTGATCGCCTCCGCCGACGGCCTGATCGAGGGCTTCCGGCCGGGCGTGATGGAGCGTCTCGGGCTTGGTCCAGATGTGTGTCTGGCCGCCTGCCCTCGCCTGGCCTATGGCCGCATGACCGGCTGGGGGCAGGAAGGCCCGCTCGCCCGCACCGCCGGCCACGACATGAACTATACCGGCGTGTCGGGCGCACTCTGGTATGCCTCCCTGCCGGGCGAGCCGCCAATGGCGCCGCCGACGCTGGTCGGCGACATAGGCGGCGGCGCGCTCTATCTGGTGGTCGGCATGCTGGCCGCCATCATGAACGCCCGCGCAGGTGGTGAAGGCACGGTCGTCGACGCGGCGATCGTCGACGGTTCGGCCCATATGATGAACCTGTTGATGTCGCTCGCACCATCCGGCGCGCTTGCCGCCGAGCGTGGCCGGAGCCTTCTGGACGGACCGCATTGGTGCCGCGTGTACCGTACGTCAGATGGCGGCTTCATCAGCGTCCATTGCGTCGAGCCGAAATTCTATGCGCTGTTCCTCGACAGGCTTGGCCTGGGCGGCGATCCGCAGTTCGCCGCTCAGTTCGACCGCGGCCTCTGGCCTGAGCTCGGCAGCCGGCTGGAAGCGATCTTTGCCGAAAAATCCCGAGACGAGTGGATGAAATTGTTCGAAGGAACGGATGCCTGCGTCGGGCCTGTGCTCAGCCCGCAGGAGGCGGCGCTGCATCCGCACATGGCCGCACGCGGCTCCTGGTTGACGGTGGACGGCGCCCTTCAGGCGGCCGCCGCCCCGCGTTTCTCCGGAAGAACGGAGCGGACACCGGCGAAAAGCCCTGCACGCGGCGAACACGATGCGGAGATTCGCGCCGAACTGGCGAATCCAGCCGCAACCTGTTGAAATCGAGCAGTTTTCACTGCTGAGTTCGCCATGATCCGGTTGCCGCGAATAGGCGGCGCTCGTTTGCGCCCGCATGGCTCGCGTGTTTGGAAGACCTGATGCGACGATCGCCAAGGTCCGCCGCCTACTTTCCGCAATGGTGGTCGTTGATCTTGTTCAACGCATTCGCATCCGGCCCCACCCGGTGGTAGGAGCAGGCGCCGGCGGCTGTCGTGACAAGCTGCCGGTCATAGTAGCGTGGGCCGCCGAACAGTATGTCGATAATATCGCCGTCAGCGGGAACATAGCGTTCGGGTTCGCCCTGGTGGTGGCGGTGCCTGGCCCCGGCGGACGCCGAAGAGACGATGCCGCAGCCCATTACAAGGGCAAGAGCGCAGATTGCAAAGCGTTTCGTCGTCATCGACAACACCTTCCTGGCCAACCGGATTTCATCTTATATCCAAAAATCGCCGGATAAAGAAAAGTTCCTGAGAACGGGCGCCGGTTGATTTGCAGCCGGCGTGCATGAGCGGCAGCCTGAGAACCGGCGGCGCAAGCCGGCTCGCCTGAAAACCGCCAAAAGCCTTAGTCGGTTTGGATCCACACCGACTTGGTCTCCAGATATTCGTGCAGATGCTCAACGCCGCCCTCCCGACCGTAGCCCGACATTTTCATGCCGCCGAACGGCACGGCGGGGTCGATGGCGCGGTACATGTTGACCCAGACGGAACCCGCCTTGACCCGGCGGGCGAGCTTGTGCGCCGTGCCGAGATGGGTGGTGAAAATGCCGGCGGCCAGCCCATAGGGCGTCGCATTGGCGCGGACGACGGCTTCGTCGAGCGTGTCGAACGGCATCGCGGAAATGACCGGTCCAAAAATCTCCTCACGCGCTATGGTCATCGTGTCGGACACCGCGCCGAAGACGGTCGGAGCGATGAAATTGCCGCCGTCATAGAGGTCGCCGGTCAGCCGCGATCCGCCGGCGACCAGTTCCGCGCCCTCCTCGCTGCCGGCCTTGATGTAACCCTCGACCTTGCCGGCCTGCCTCGCATTGATGAGCGGCCCTATTTCGGTTTCGGCTTCGATGCCGTGGCCGATGCGCAACCTGCCGGCGAAATCGGCGAGCCGGCGCACGAACTCGTCATGGATTTCGCGTGCCACGAACAGCCGCGAACCGGCGATGCAGACCTGGCCCGAATGCACGAAGACGGCCATCGCCGCGATCGGAACGGCCTTATCGATATCGGCGTCGCGGCACACGATGAGCGGCGACTTGCCGCCGAGTTCCAATGAAACGCGCTTGAGATTGGCAACACCCGCCCGAGCGATGACCTGGCCGGTGAGCGTCGAGCCGGTGAAGACGATCTTGTTGACGTCGGGATGTTCGGCAAGCCGCGCGCCGGCTTCGGCTCCGGTTCCGGTGACGACGTTGACGACGCCCTCGGGAACGCCCGCTTCCTGCATCAGCCGCGCGATCAAAAGCGGCGTCAGCGATGCATCCTCGGAAGGTTTCAGCACGATGGTGCAGCCCGCAGCGAGCGCCGGCGCGATCTTCCAGATCGAGGCGGCGGTCGGCGCGTTCCAGGGAATGATGGCGCCGACCACGCCCACCGGTTCGCGCCGGGTGAAGGTGACGATCTCGCCCGGGATCGAATTGTCGATTAATTCGCCATGCAGCGCGGTCGCCATCCCGGCATAGAAGCGCAGCATGCCGATGACGCGGCGCCGGTTGGCGAGCGTGCGCGTGATCGGCAGCCCCATGTCGAGCGTGTCGGAGACACAGAGCTCTTCCCAGTTCTTCTCGAACAGATCGGCGATCCTGAGCAGCACGCATTGGCGCTCATAGGGTGAGAATTTGGACCACGGGCCTTCGAAAGCGATGCGCGCGGCGGCCACCGCCGCATCGATGTCGGCGATGCCTCCGCGCGGCACCGTCGCCAGCACTTCGCCCGTCGCCGGGTTGAGCGCCTGCATCTCCCGCCCGGACTGCGCCGCGACCCACTTGCCGCCGATGAACATCGGCCGGAATTCGCCCTTGTAGAGCGTCCTGGCCTTCGCCCTTGGGTCGAAGTTCAGCGTCATCTCTTCCTCCTCGGCACTGCCTCGCGACTATTATCCCGGCGCGGGCACGGCTCAAGCAAGCAAAGTCGACATGTCGTCGAAAGGATCGGACTGCCAAGCCCGTTGCCCGCTCCCGGATGTCGGCCGTCTCAACCGCCGCAGGCGAAACGGTAGCCTTCGAGCGCGCTCTGAACCGCTGCAACCAGGACCGCCTCCGGATCGAGCGGCTTTCCGGCAAAGCGGTCGAGTGCGGGCAGATGCTGATGGAACAGCGTCGCCGGCACGGCCTTGCCCGACAAAGCGGTCATCAATTGCTGGACAGCGTCCATCGCGTCCGGATGGTTCCAGTAGTAACGTATGCGGTCCGACAGTGAATAGTGCCGTTGCACGCGCTGTTGCGCTGCCGAGCCGTGGTAGTGGCTGTGCCAGTCCTTGGCATCGGCGGTCATCAGCGCCTCCATGGTCTGATAAAGCGGGCGCGCGCCATGGTCGGGCAACAGGTCGGAGGCCATCAGATCCAGCCCGTAGAGCGCTTCGCGCAGGACGAAGGTCAGCTGCGGCCCCACCTTGAGGATGGCAAAGCCGTCCTCGACCAGTTCGCGCAGGGCCGCTTGCGTCTGATAGTCGGTGGAATGGGCCTCGTAGACCAGGCCCGCTTCCTGTTCGAGCAAGTCGCGCAGATGCTGCGCCTTGGCGCGATCGTAGAAGACCACGTTCTCGTTGCCGAACTCCACGCCCGGCTGCACGACCACGGCGATGACCCGCGAAAAGGCGTCGGCGAGGCCGTTCTCGTGGAAGACCTGCCGATGCACCGCCAATGTGTGCCGGACCGCGGACAGGCTTGTGGGGCTGATTTCGCCGATGAGATGATCCGCTCCGCCCGGCGGCGGAACCTCGGTGCCGATCACGTAGAGCGGCCGGTCGGTCCCGCTGGCGGCGTCCTCGGCCTTGCGGGCCAGGCGCGCGGCGCGCCTGGCAATCGTAGCATCATCCAGCGCCGCCGGCTCGCCCGCACATCCCATGGAGGCATCGAGATGGATTTTGCGGAAACCGGCCCGGACATAGGCGGACACCATGTCCTCGGCCTTCGCCATCGCCGCGCCGGCATCTTCCTTTCGCCATGGATTGGGACCGAGATGATCCCCGCCGAAGATGACCCGCTCGGGCGCAAGGCCTTCGGAGCCGGCAATAGCAGTCACCGCCGCGACGAAGTCGGCGGGCTGCATGCCGGTATAGCCGCCGAACTGGTTGACCTGGTTGCAGGTTGCCTCGATCAGCAGCGGCCGGGAGAACAGCGCGGCGTCGCGCACTGCGGCCCGTATCACGACTGGATGGGACGAGCAGACGGAGGTGATGCCTTCCGCCGCCCCCTGACGCCGGGAATTTGCAAGTTTCAGCAATGGATCAGTCACGGGCGTCGCCTCGGCGTGTTGGCAATGAACAGATCGAGTTCGGCGCGCGTGCCGGCTCCCTCCATCGGGCCTTGCCGCGTGACGTTGCGCGCCCCTGCCGCATTCGCGTAATCGAGCGCTGTCACGGCAGGCATGCCGAGCCTGCGGCAGGCGATGTAGGCGCCGCCAAAACAGTCGCCCGCGCCGGTCGGATCGATCTCCTCGACCAGGAAGCCGGGCGACTCGACGCGGCTGCCGTCAGCGCCGAACAGGGACGCGCCCAGAGCGCCGCGCTTGACGACGACCTCGCCGGCGCCGCCGGCAAACAGCGAGACGAGCGCGTCGGCTTCATTGTCGTTGCCCGAGGCGGTGTGGAGTTCCTCGCCCGACGGCAGGATCAGATCGGCAATGTCGAGAAGCCGTGCGAAGCGCTCGCGCGTCTGGCCATGGCCGAGCAGTTCCTTGCGGAGGTTGGGATCGAGCGAGATGCTTCCGCCACGCCCCTTGACGGCATCGATGGCATAGTCGAGCACCTCCCAAATGGCGGGAATGCTGAGCGCGGTCCCCATGACGTGCAGATGGCCCGATCGCGCCAGCAGCGCCCTGGCCTCAGGGGTCAAGCCGACCAGCGCTGCGGCCGATTTGCCGATATTGTAGACGAAGTCGCGCGAACCGTCCTCGCGGTAGCGCACGAAGGCGCTGCCCGTCGGATAGTCTGGGCTGACGGCGATGGCCGAGACATCCGCACCGTCCCGGCGCAGGCGCTCGACATTGATCCTGCCGAAATCATCGTCGCCGACGCAGGCGATGATGCCGGCCCGCCCGCCGAGCCTGGCGCATTGGTCGATGAAGATCGCCGGCGCCCCGCTCGGATAGGGTCCGGTCAGCGCGATGGGCTGGAGGAAGCCGTCGCCACGGCTTTTGGCCATGATCTCCACCAAAATCTCGCCGACGGTGACTGTCGGCCCGAGTTCGTCCGGCGCAAGTGTCTTCAACGGAGGTTTGCCTGGCATCGAGAGGGTCTGGTTTGAGGGACAGGAAGGGGAATTCCGGAAATAGAGCGGTTCAGCGATTCTATCAAACGTCGGACGGCTCTGGCCTTCCGAATGCCCCCGGCGTCGGCGTCGTCACGATGACGGCGTCGCCGGCCTGAAGCACCGTCTGGTCGCAGGCTTTCAGCACCTCGACCGTGCCGTCCTTGCGGCGCACCTTGGTCGAGCCGGGTTCGCCGTCGCCGCCGCCGTCCAGGCCTTGCGGCGGACGGTTGCGATGCGAGGACAGGATGGCGCATTCCATCTTCTCCAGGAAGCGAATGGTGCGCTTCGTGCCGTCGCCGGCATTCCACCTGCCCTTGCCGCCGGAGCCTTCGCGGATGTGGAAATCCTCCAGCATCACGGGAAAGCGCAGCTCCAGTATTTCCGGGTCGGTGAGGCGCGAATTGGTCATGTGGGTGTGAACGCCCGAAGTGCCGGCAAAGCCGCGGCCGGAATTCATCCGGCCGGCGGGCGAACCGGAACAGATCGTCTCGTAATACTGGTACTTCCTGTTGCCGAAGGTCAGATTGTTCATGGTGCCTTGCGCATTGGCCATGGCGCCCATGGCGCCGAACAGCGCGTTGGTGACGTGCTGCGAGGTCTCGACATTGCCTGCGACGACGGCGGCGGGATAAGCGGGTTTCAGCATCGAGCCGTCGGGGATGATGATGTTGATCGGCCTCAGGCACCCGGCATTCATCGGGATCATGTCCTCGACCATGACGCGGAAGGCATAGAGCACGGCGGCGCGGGCGACGGGCTCTGGCGCGTTGAAATTGTTCTTCATCACCGGCGACGTGCCGGTGAAGTCGACCGTCGCCTCGCGCTTTTGCCGGTCGACCGATATCTTCACCTTGATCACCTGGCCGGTGTCGGTGGGATATTCATAGGCCGATGTATCCGGCAGCCGCTCGATCACGCGCCGCACGCTTTCGGCCGCATTGTCCTGCACATGGCCCATATAGGCCTCGACGACATCGAGCCCGAAATGCGCCACCATCTTGCGCAACTCCGCCACGCCCTTTTCGTTGGCGGCGAGCTGCGCCTTGAGATCGGCGATATTCTGGTGCGGATTGCGGGCCGGATAGCGGTGGTCGGTGAGCAGCGCCCGCAGTTCGTCCTCGCGAAACTTTCCGCGATCGACGATGCGGAAATTGTCGAACAGCACGCCTTCCTCGTCGACCGTGGTGGCAAGCGGCGTCATCGAGCCGGGCGCCGTGCCGCCGATATCGGCATGGTGGCCGCGCGAGGCCACCCAGAAGAGGATTTCAGGCGATTGGCCAATCTCCTCCCTCGAGGGGGAGGTTGGGCGCACCTCTTCGAACACCGGTGTCACCACCGTGATATCGGGCAAATGCGTACCGCCATTATAGGGGGCGTTGAGCGCAAAGACATCGCCGGGATGGATGTCGCCGGAATTCAGCCGGATGATGGTTTCGACCGAGCGGTCCATGGAGCCCAGATGCACCGGCATGTGCGGTGCATTGGCGACCAGCGCGCCGTTCCGGTCGAAGACGGCGCAGGAGAAATCCAGCCTTTCCTTGATGTTGACGGAATAAGCGGTGTTCTGCAGCGTCACGCCCATCTGCTCGGCGATCGACATGAACAAATTGTTGAACACTTCCAGCATCACCGGATCGGCCTCGGTGCCAAGTGCCGCCTGCCGGCGTTTCTTGGCCGTGCGCCGCATCAGCACATGGTTTCTGGCCGTGATCTCGGCCTGCCAGCCCGGCTCCACGACGATCGTCTGGTTGGGTTCGATGATCAGTGCGGGGCCGGCGACCCGATCGGACGGCCGCAACGCCTCGCGCCGGCAGACGTCGGCTTGGTGCCATTTTCCTTCCGTATAGATCCGCCGGACCTCCTCGGCCCTGGCTTTTGATGGCTGCCCCGCCTGCGCATAGGCTTCGGCATTCTGCTCGCCGCCTGCCTCCATCCCTTCGACGCTCACCGCTTCGACGATCATCGGCTTGTCGTCATAGACGAAACCGAATTGCGCCTTGTGGGCAGCCTCGAAATCGGCCCTCGCCCGCAACATCGAGCCATGGTCGAAATGCACCGGAAGTGCGGTGTCGGTGCCGTCATAACGGATCTGCAGCGCCGGTCTGGCGGTCACCGCGTCCTCGGCGATGCCTTGTGCGGCGAGTTCCGCGACAACGGCGGTTTGCAAGGCCGCGATCAGGCCTTCGATTGCCGGCCTGGATTCTTCCGCCAGCGGTGCAAGCAAGGCCTGCTGGCGTGAGGCAAAGACCGAAGACAGGCCGATGCCGTAGGCCGACAGCAGGCCGGAAAACGGATGGATCAGTACCGCCTCCATGCCGAGTGCGTCGGCGACCAGGCAGGCGTGCTGGCCGCCTGCGCCGCCAAAACAGTTCAGGAGATATTCGGTGACATCGTAGCCGCGCTGCACCGAGATCTTTTTGATGGCGTTGGCCATGTTTTCGACCGCGATGGTGACGAAACCTTCGGCGACCGCTTCGGCCGAGCGGCCGTCGCCGATTTCGGCGGCGAGCGTGGTGAATTTCTGGCGAACGGTGTCCACATCGAGCGGCTCGTTCTGGCCGGGGCCGAAGATGGTCGGGAAAAAATCCGGCTGCAGCTTGCCGAGCATGACGTTGGCGTCGGTGACGGCGAGCGGGCCGCCGCGCCTGTAGGCGGCGGGGCCTGGATTGGCGCCGGCGGAGTCCGGGCCGGTGCGAAAGCGGCCTGCTTCGTAGTGTAGGACCGAGCCGCCGCCGGCCGCCACGGTGTGGATGCGCATCATCGGCGCGCGCACGCGCACGCCTGCGACCTCGGTATCGAAGGCGCGCTCATATTCGCCGTCATAATGGGCGACATCGGTGGAGGTGCCGCCCATGTCGAAGCCGATCACCTTTTCGAAGCCGGCAAGCCTGGCCGTCTCGACCATGCCCACGACCCCGCCGGCGGGGCCCGACAGCAGCGCATCCTTGCCCTGGAACAGGTCCGCGGCGGTCAGCCCACCAGAGGACATCATGAACATAAGGCGCGGAGATTGGCCGATCTCCCCCCTTGTGGGGGAGATGCCCGGCAGGGCAGAGGGGGGCGCGACAGAACGAGACGTTTGCGGGACAGCGCTCCCCTCTGTCGGCTTCGCCTGCCCTTCGCCATGGCTCCGGGCGTTCGTTGCTGAAAAAGCCAATTCATTGGCTGTTTCTCCGCCCTTGGCGGATCGCGCCTCACCCCCCTCGAGGGGGGAGAGTACGCCGAGTTCCTGGCCTACCCTTTGCACATATCTTGACAGGATCGGAGACAGATAGGCATCGACCACGGTGGTGTCGCCGCGGCCGACCAGCTTGATCAGCGGCGACACCTCGTGGCTGACCGAAACCTGGCCGAAACCGAGCTTGCGGCAGACCTTAGCGACGGCCTTTTCGTGATCGGGATATTTCCAGGCGTGCATGAAGACAATGGCGACCGCATCGATGCCGTCCGCCTTTGCCTGTTCGATCGCCGGGCGACAGGCAGCGATGTCGAGCAGCCGTTCGACGCAGCCGTCGGCAAGCACGCGCTCGTTGACCTCGATGACGCGCTCGTAGAGCTGTTCGGGGAGGATGATCTCCTTGGCGAAGATGTCGGGGCGGGCCTGATAGGCGATCCTCAGCGCATCGCGAAATCCCTTGGTGATGAGCAAAAGCACGCGGTCGCCCTTGCGCTCCAGCAGCGCATTGGTGGCGACCGTTGTGCCCATCTTTACGTCGCCTATCAACCCGGCGGGGATAGGCTCGCCGGGGCGCAGGCCGAGAAGGTCGCGAATGCCCTGGATGGCTGCGTCGGCATAGGCCTCGGGATTTTCGGACAGAAGCTTGCGCGGATGCAGGCCGCCCTCGGGATCACGGCCGATGACATCGGTGAACGTGCCGCCGCGGTCGATCCAGAAATCCCATTTCTGTTGCATTCCGACACCTCTTTATCGCGAGTATGGCAGCAAAGTCATACTCTTTGATATCCGAGTTCGCGCCGGAACAAGTCGTCGCGCCATTGCCTCTTCGAGGACGGTGGCTTTGGATGTCTGAGGCCATGGCAAGGCACACGCCTCCGCAGCGCGCCGGCCGGAGCCGTCAGCGCGGCCGGCTGGCTCGCCGGCCGCTATCTGGATCCAGGGTGGAAGTATGCGGGATAGGCTCGAACTTGCCTGAAGGCGGGCGGGCCCTTCCGTCAATCGACCAATGCGGCAACCACCGAGACGCAGTCGCCGGCCTTGACCAGGCCGGGGAAATGCCGCGCCGCCAGCATGCCCGACATTTTTGCCCGGATCTCCTGGGGGGCGATGCCGGTTCGGCCGGTGGAATGGATGCGCGCCAGCACCGCGCCCTTCTCGATGGGCTCGCCGAGATCGACCATCGTCTCGACCATACCGTCTTCCTCCGCGAAGGCAAAGCAATCGCCGGACGGCATGTCGAGCCATTGGGTTGGCGTCTTCTCGACCGCACCGGCGACGATGCCGGCATGCCGCAGCACGTTGAGCATGCCGCGCCGGGCGATCCGCACCGTCTCGGCTCTCGATGTGCCCCCACCGCCGAGCTCGGTCGTGACGAACACCTTACCCATGTCCTCGGCTGCGGTATCGTACATGCCGACGGCATCGATCTCGATCATGCGCATCGAGAACGGCGCCGCGAAGGCTTCGACCGCCGCGAAGGCCCTTTGTTCCAGGGCCTTGTCCGGCAGCGCATGGGCGGCGCAGAACGGCACGAAGTCCAGCGTCTTGCCGCCGGAATGGAAGTCGAACACGATATTCGCGCGGGGAAGCAGCTCCCGCTGGAAATAATCGGCGATCTTTTCCGTCACCGTACCGTCTGGCCGGCCTGGAAAGCTGCGGTTCATGTTGCCCTTGTCGATCGGCGAGGTGCGCGTGCCGGCGCGGAAGGCGGGATAGTTCATCGCCGGCACGATGATGACCGTGCCGCTGACCTGGGCGGGATCAAGCGTGCGCGCCAGATCATAGAGCGCCAGCGGCCCTTCATATTCGTCGCCATGATTGCCGCCGGTCAGCAGGGCCGTCGGCCCCTTGCCGTTGCGCAGGACGCAGATCGGGATCATCACCGAGCCCCACGCCGAATCGTCGCGGCTGTAGGGCAGGCGCAGGAAACCGTGCTGTGCGCCGTCGCGATCGAAATCGACCGAGGGCGAGACCGGCGACGGACGAAGGTCGGACATCGGTTTCAATTCTTCACCACCAGCTTGCGCGGCACATTGGCCAGGCACTCGACGCCCGTCTCGGTGATCAGGATGGATTCGGTGATTTCCAGCCCCATCGTCTCCAGCCATAGGCCGGTCATGAAATGGAAGGTCATGCCAGGCTTCAGCTCGGTGCGGTCTCCAGGGCGCAGGCTCATCGTGCGTTCGCCCCAGTCTGGCGGATAGGAAAGGCCGATCGGGTAGCCGGTGCGGTTGTCCTTGACGATGCCATATTTCTTCAAGACCGCGAAGAAGGCGTTGGCGATGTCTTCGCACATGTTGCCGGGCTTGGCTGCCGCGAGCCCCGCGTCCATGCCTTCGAGCGTCGCCTTCTCCGCATCGAGGAATTCCTGTGTCGGCTTGCCGAGGAACACTGTTCGCGACAGCGGGCAATGGTACCTGTTGTAGCACCCGGCGATTTCGAAGAACGTGCCCTCGCCCGACTTCATCGGCTTGTCGTCCCAGGTCAGGTGCGGCGCCGAGGCGTCGGCGCCCGACGGCAGCAGCGGCACGATCGCTGGATAGTCGCCGCCAATGCCGTCGACGCCGCGCGTGCCGGCATCATAGATCTCGGCGACGAGATCGCATTTGCGCATGCCGACTTCTATCTTGTCGACGATACGCTGGTGCATCGCCTCGACGATACGGGCGGCCTTACGCATATAGTCGATCTCGGTCGGGCTCTTCACAGCGCGCTGCCAGTTGACCAGCGCGGTGGCGTCGACGAAACGGGCATTGGGCAGGTGCTTCTGCAAAGAGGCGAAGGCGGCGGCCGAGAACCAGTAATTGTCCATCTCGACGCCGACGGTCAGCTTGCCCCAGCCGCGATCGGCAAGCACGCTCGACAGGAAATCCATCGGATGGCGCTCGGTCGACTGCACATAGTGATCGGCATAGCCGACGATGTTGTCATGCGCGAGATAGGCGGTGCGCTTGGCGCCGTTGGCGTCCTGGCCGCGGCCATACCAGACCGGCTCACCCGACGGCGGCACGATGACCGCCTGATGCACATAAAAGGACCAGCCGTCATAGCCGGTCAGCCAGGCCATGTTGGAGGGGTCGCTGACAATAAGCAGATCGACGCCTTTCACGGCCATGGCTTTCCGCGTCTTGGCGAGGCGATCGGCATATTCGCTTCGCGAGAATTTCAAGTTCGGTTGCATTTTGTTGGTCCTCGTTTGTTGGGCCCTGGAACCCGCTTCAACTTCCGCTGAATTTGGCTCCAGGTAATTTTTTGTTTGAGCATGATCTCCTCGGAAACCCGGTTCCCACCTTTCCGGATCATGCTCTTGCGGCCAGCATCAACTTTCAAAAATGGTTCCGGCTTTCGCGACCCGGGCCCGGTCACGGGCGAGCGTGGCGATCGCCGTGTCCTGCACGCCGGTGCCGGTCAGGTCGGCGATGGTAATGTCGTCCGCCGCGCGCCGGCCATGCCGTTCGCCGGCGATGATCTGGCCGAGTTCGGCCACCTCCGCGTCCGCCGCCATCACGCCGGCGGAGATGGCATGGTGCAATTCACCGAGCCGCCGCGTCTGCCTTGCGCTGTCGGCGACATAGAGATCGGCCATGCGCAGGATTGCTGGTGCGATCTCGTTCTTGTGCTCGGCGTCCGAGCCCATGGCGGTGATGTGCTGGCCGGCCGAGACGAAGCCGGCCTTGATCAATGGTTCAGTGGAGGGCGTGGTGGTGACGATGATGTCGGCGCCGGCGACCGCCCTGGCCGCATCCGGTTCTGCGCGCACCACGATGCCCAGTTTTTCGCTCAAGGCGTCGGCCGCGGCTTGCGCCTTGGCCGCGTCGCGCGCCCAGATGCGAGCTTCTTCGATCGGCCGCACCAGGCGCAGCGCCTCGAGCTGCAATCCGGCCTGCACGCCGGCGCCGAAGATCGCGGCAACGGACGAATCCGGCCGCGACAGATGTTTTGCCGCGACCGCCCCGGCTGCGGCGGTGCGGACGTCGGTGAGATAGCCATTGTCGAGCAGCAACGCCTCGACCAGACCGGTTTTTGCCGATAGCAGCACCATCATGCCGTTGACACTGGGCAGGCCGAGCTTGGGATTGTCGAAGAAGCCGGGGCTGATCTTGATGGCGAAGCCGTCAATACCAGGCACATAGGCGGTCTTCACGTCGACCTCGCCGCGATGCTCGGGGATGTCGAGCCGCAGGATCGGCGGCATCGCCACCGGCAGGGTAGCGAGCGCCCGGAAGGCGTTTTCGACGCAGGCGGCCGCGTCGAGATCGAGAGCTACGATCTCGCGTAGTTGTTTCTCGGTAAGGATGGTCATCCGGCTCATCAGGCGCGCTCCGCAACGGCTTCGCCGCAAACGATCTTTCTGTGCAGGCTCATATCGATATTGCGACCGGAAAGCAGAACGACCACCGGTCCGTTTGGCTTCACCTTGCCGGCAAGCAGCGCAGCGATACCGACCGCTCCGGCGCCCTCGACGATCTCGCGCTCCTGTTCGTAGGCATGGCGGATGCCGGCGGCGATCTCGTCCTCGGAAAGCAGCACGATACCGTCGAGCAGGTCTCGGCACATGGAAAAGGTCAGCCGGTTGTCGAGGCCAATGCCGCCGCCGAGCGAATCCGCCAGCGTCGGCAGTTCCTCCACCTGCACCGGGCGCCCCGCATCGAGGCTGGCCTTCATCGCCGCGCCGCGCGCCATCGAGATGCCGACGACCTCTGTGCTCGGCCTGACGCCCTTGACGGCGGCGGCAATGCCGGAGGCCAACCCGCCGCCGGAGAGCTGCACCAGCACCAGAGCGGCGTCGGGAACCTGCTCCATGATCTCCAGCCCGAGCGTGCCTTGCCCGGCGATGATGTCGGGATGGTCGAAGGGTGGCAGCATCATCAGGCCCTCTTGCGCCACCAGCCGCTCGACCTCCTGCTGTGCGTCGTCCTGGCTGTCGCCGACAATGCGGATTTCCGCGCCGAGGCGGCGGATGGCATCGAGCTTGTTCTGCGGCACCAGCCGCGACATGCAGATCACCGCGCGCATGCCTTCGAGCCTGGCGGCATGGGCGAGTGCGCGGCCGTGATTGCCGGTCGAGGCCGCGACAACACCGCGTGCCCGCTGCTCGGCATTGAGCGAAGCAATGGCGTTCGAGGCGCCACGCAATTTGAAGCTGCCCGTGGTCTGGCGATGTTCCAGCTTGAGGTGAACGGGAAAGCCGAGCCGCTCCGACAGGCTCCCGGACGCCACGACCGGTGTCGGCTCGACCTTGCCGGTGATGCGTTGGCGCGCGGCGCGGATGTCAGAAAGGGCGACGGCGTGCGTCATGGGTCGCTCGTGCATGCAGGACATAACCTTACTGTCCAAGCGGCAAGGTCGTCAGCCGCCCGAAGTCCGGACGCGGCACATCATCGCCACACAGTCGCAGGCAATTCCACGCGCTCGCCTGATTGCTGGTGACGACCGGACGGCCGATAGCCTGTTCCATCGCGGCAACCGCCAGCGCCGAGCGCAGCGCCGTGCAGGACACGAACAACGCCTCGGCCTGCGGGTCAGTCGCCTCGCGCGCCAGCTCGACGAGAGCTGCCGGCGCAATGCGCGCCATCTCGCGGTCGTCCTCGAAGCCGAGACAGGTGAAGCTGGCGATCTCGAAGCCGCGTTCGGCGAAATAGGCCGCCATCGGCCGGCTGGTCTCGACGGTGTAGGGCGTGAGAATGCTGATCCTCTTCGCGCCCAGAGCCCTCAACCCACGCACGCCCGCCATCGGCGGCGTGACCACGGGCACTCCAGGCTTGGCCGCCTGGATCGCCGCCTCGATCTCGGCGTCGCCGATCACCACGGAGGCCGACGTGCAGGAGTAGCAGATGGCATCGAGCGGTTCGTCCGGCAGGATCAGCGCCGCGCCCGCCGTCAGTTCGGGCTGCATCTTGCGCAGATTCTGAGGCGTGGTCGGATTCTTATAAGGGATGCGGGCGACATAGATGCCGATCCTCTCACTCGCCACCATGCGGCGGAAGTCCGGCTCGCTGGTGTGGTCGGTGGCCAGGATGATCAGGCCGACGCGCTTTTCCAACGGGCGCGCCTCGAGTGCGGGCCTTGTCGGCATCAGCCTGATTTCGGGAAGCGGCTTCATGGGAACTACCTTTCGATCTTGCCGTAGCGATGTTCCAGCCAGCGCAGCAGCATAACCGAGAAAAGGCTGATGATCAGGAAGAAGGCGCCGACCAGCGTCATCGGCTCGACATAGCGATAATAGGTGTTGGCGACGCTCTTGGCCTGGTTCATCAGCTCCAGCACGGTGATCGCCGACAACAGCGGCGTCTCCTTGAACATGGCGATGAAATAATTGGCCAGCGCCGGGATCATCGGCGGGATCGCCTGCGGTATGACGATGTGGGTCCAGGTCTGGCTAGCGCTGAGATTGCAGGCTTTGGCCGCCTCCCACTGGCCGCGCGGCACGTTCTCGATGCCGGCGCGATAGACCTCCGCCGTATAGGTGCCGTAGTGCAGCCCAAGCCCGATGACGCCGGCCACCAGCGGCGGCAGCAGGATGCCGAAATCGGGCAGCACGTAGAAGATGAAGTAGAGCTGCACCAGCAGCGGCGTGCCGCGGATGAATTCGGCCGCCCAGCCGACCGTGCGCGACATCATCTTGTTCGGCGAGCGGCGGGCCAGTGCGATGCCGAGCCCGACGATTGCCGCGAGCACCGAGCCGAGCACCGTCGCCAGGATGGTGATCTTCACCCCCTCGATCAGCGTCGGCAGAATCTGCCGGACGAAATCCCAGTCCCAATCCATTACAGGGCCCAATCCATCAGACGCGCACTCCGTCGAGACCGCGCGCCATGCGGCGCTCCAGCGACCGCACGCCCCATGAAATGACGAGCGCGAGCACGAAATAGATCACCAAGATGGTGGTGAACGGCATCAGCGTGCTGCCGGTCTGCGAACGCACCACCTGCGCCTGGAAGGTGAGATCGGCGAGCGAGATCAGCGAGACGACGGATGTCGCCTTGAGCAGTTCGATGGCGTTGTTGCCGAAGGTCGGCAGCATCACCAGAAGCGCCTGGGGCAGGATGACATGGCGCATGCCTTGCCAGCGGCCGAGATTGAGCGCCGTGCAGGCTTCGTATTGCTCGGCGCCGACCGACTGGATGGCGCCGCGCACCACTTCCGCCGCATAGGCGCCGACATTGAGGCCCAGCGCCAGCACGCCGGCTTGCAGCGGAGTGAGTTCGACGCCCGCCAGGGGCAACACGAAATAGGCCCAGAACAGCTGCACGAAAATCGATGTGCCGCGGAAGAATTCGATATAGGCGGTGGCGAGCGCCCGCAGCGCGAAGAAGCGCGACAGCCGCCCCATGCCGGCCAGGAAGGCCATGACAAGGGCCAGCACCGACCCCATCAGCGTCAGCTCGATGGTGACAAGCGCTCCCTGCAATATCAGGCCGAGATAGCCGGACCACTGGGTCATTTATCAGAGGCTTCCAACGTTTGGTTTTAGCATCTTCTCCCCTCTCACGAGGAGAAGATGCAGGTTCACCCTCCTTTGCCGCAGCACAGCTGCCGCGAAGGACAGGCAGGCGGATGAGGCGCGGCTCCCAGCTCGCAAAAAAACGCGCTGCCCCTCATCCGGCCCTTCGGGCTCCCTTCTCCCCGTGGACGGGGACAAGGGAAAAGGCCTTATTTCGCCGCGCAGAGCTTATCGCGCGTCGTCGACATCGCCGCCGCAGCCGAGAAGCCGTAGGGCTCGATGATCTTGGCGAACTCGCCCGACTTCTTCATCTTGGCGAGCTCGACGTCGAAGGCGTCGCGCAGTGCTTCGTCGCCCTTCTTGAAGGCGGCGCCGTCGCAATAGACGGGCGCGCCCTGCACGGGTGCTATGACTTCGAGGCTCGGGTCATTGGCCTTCTTCATCAGATCATTGATCGACAGGACGGGCAGCGAATAGGCGTCGATGCGGCCGTCCTGCACCATCTTCAGCCCGCTCTGGCCGTCGGGCACGACGATGACGCGGTCACGCGGCACGCCGGCGTTGAGCGCGAGCTTCTCCTCGGTGCCGCCGCCGGGCGCGCCGATGGTGGCGGAGGTGTCCTTGGCGACATCCTCATAGCTCTTGAAGCCCTTCGGATTGCCCTTCTTCACCAGCATCGCCTCGGCGTCGCACAGCACCGGCTCGGAATAGGCAACCGCCGCACAACGCTCCGGCTTCATGAACAGGCCGGCGGTGACGACGTCGAAGCGGCCGGCCTGCAGGCCGGGGATCATGGCGCCATATTCCGAGATCGAGGCGGCGACATCGGCGACGCCCAGCCGCTTGAAGATCTCCCGCGCCACGTCGGGCGCGGCGCCCGAAACCTTGCCGTCGGCGGCGACCGCCGTGTAGGGCGGCTCGTTGGCGATGGCGAGGCGGGCGAAGCCTTGCGCCTTCAACTGCTCGAGCTTGCTGTCGTCGGCCGATCCGATGTTCGAGGCGGCGAGCACCGCGGTCAGCGCAAGACCGGCGACGCCGGCCAGAATGCCAAGTTTTTTCATTGTTCCCAACTCCATGTTTGTGTTCTTGGTTGCAGTGTTCTCAGGACAGCAATGCCGGCCTTGCGGACGGTGTCGCCGCCTCGGGCATGGCGGTCAGACGCGATGTCCGGCCGCGATGATCTTCTTCAGGAAACCTTGCGTGCGCTCCTGTTTGGGATGGCGGAAAATCTCGTCGGGTTTGCCCTCCTCGACGATGCGGCCGCGGTCGAAGAACAGCACCCGGTCGGCGAAGTCGTGGGCAAAGCCCATTTCATGGGTGACGAGCAGCATCGTCATGTCGGTTTCGGCCGCGAGCTTGCGCATGACGTTGAGCACCTCCTCGACCAATTCGGGATCGAGCGCCGAGGTGACCTCGTCGAACAGCATGATCCGGGGCGACAGTGCCAGCGCGCGGGCAATCGCGACGCGCTGCTTCTGGCCGCCCGAAAGCTGCGCCGGCATGGCCTTGGCCTTGTCGGCCATGCCGACCATGTCGAGCAATTCCATCGCCCGCTTCTCGGCGGCGGCGCGCGGCGTGCCCTTGGTCAGCATCGGCGCCAGCGTGACATTGTCGATGACGCATTTGTGCGGGAACAGGTTGAACAGCTGGAAGACCATGCCGATCTTCTGGCGCATCCTGGCCAGATGCCGCTCGTCGGCGGCCAGCAGCTGGCCGTTTCGCTCCATGTGATAGAGATGCTCGCCGTCGATCTGGATGTGGCCGCCATCGATGCGCTCCAGCGTCATCAGTATGCGCAGGATCGTCGTCTTGCCCGAGCCGGACGGGCCGATCAGCGCCAGCTTCTCGCCGGGCATGACCTGCATGGACAGGCCATCCAGCACCTTGAAGGTGCCGAAGCTTTTCGAAATGCCATCGACCTTGATGATAGGCGCGGATGCGGACAAACGAATTTCCCGTGCTGGAGAAGCCTATGCCCTTAACGATGCGGAACCCGCCAAATCATGTCAATCGGGAAAATAATATCATGACAATTATTCTGATCCCGCACAATTCTTGGGCATTCAGTGCCTAGCAATGTGCCGGGATCGAGATCAAGTCGAGCCGAAAATGACAGCACCGGGGACGCCTTTGGCGGGTCGGCATCGTCTGGATAGCGGCACATCTCGCTAGATTGCGAGCAGCAGATGCTCGGGGTCGCCAAGCAGCAGCTTGGTGACAACGCCGAGGCCGGCGCGCAGTTCCCCTTCGGTGGTCGAACCCAGCGAGATACGCACCGCCGGTTGCCAGGGCGCTTGCGAGATACGGAAGGAGGCGCCGGGCGCGATCGCCACGCCTTGCAGGCGCGCCTGGGCGACGAAGCTCTCCTCGGCACGGTCGGCCGGCAGCTGCAACCAGACATGCAGTCCGTCGCGCCGGGTGCGATAGTCGACGCCGGCCAGCACCTCGGCGACGATGTCCTGGCGTCGCCGCAATGCTGTGCGCTGCCAGCGCACGAGTTCCATCGCGGTGCCGTCGGTCACCCATTTGGTGGCGATCTCTGCCACCAGCGGCGTCGCCATCCAGTTGGAAACCAGATGGCGGTTGGCGACCGCGGCGACATAGCGGTCGGGCGCGGCGAGATAACCGATGCGCAGGCCCGGTACCACGATCTTGGTGAAAGACGTGACGTAGAGCGTGCGCTCAGGCGCGAAGGCGGCGACCGGCGGCGGCCGGTCCTCGACCAGCGGCCCCAGCACATCGTTCTCGATGATGGCTATGTCGTGCCTGCGGGCAACCGCCGCAATCTGCTCGCGCCGCCCCGCATCCATCAGCGTCGCCGTCGGGTTGATCACCGAAGGCTGCACGAATACGGCGCGGATGTCGGAGATCCGGCAGGCCTCGTCCAGCGCTTCCGGGATCAGGCCATTGCCGTCTATCGGGAGGCCTTCGAGGTTGAAGCCGAGATAGCGGGCGAGCGGCACCAGCGTATGGTGGCCGATCGCCTCGGTAGCGACAGTCGAGCCGGGCGGGGCCACGCTCATCAGCGCCACCGTCATGCCGGCGGTAGCGCCATTGGTCAGGCTGATATTCTGCGGCGAGGCATCGAGGCCGCACAGTTTCAGCCACTCGACCGCCACGGCGCGGTGGCGGGGAAACACCACGTTGGGCCGGAACGAGAGCGCCGAGCTCGACGGCAGGTTGTCGGCCAGCCAGCCCAGAGCCTGCTTCAGCCGCTCCAGATGCATCGGCTCGCAGACCGGCTTCAGGATCGAAAGATCGATCACTTCGCCTAGCCGCTCCGGCAGATAGGGCGGTTCCGGCTCGCGCCGCTGAGTCTGGACGAAGCTGCCGCGGCCGATCTCGCCCGAGATCAGGCCGCGGCGAATCAGTTCCTCATAGGCGCGACTGACCGTCTGCACCGATAGTTTCAACTCGTCGGCCAGCCGGCGATGCGTCGGCAGCCGCGCGCCGTTGGCGAGCCGCCCGTCATGAATGGCGCGCGCGAACTGGTCGGCCAGCGACTGGTAGGCGGGCCGCCGGATGAGCGCGGGATCGGGTTGCCACAATGTCATGACTTATTAGAGATCGAAATCAGTGCAATTGACAATCGAAATAATGCGCCGTCATGGTACGGCGGACCAAAAAGTGGATACAGATGGCCGCCGCGAAACTCGACCCGATCGACCTCAGAATCCTGGACGCCATCCAGCGTGACGGGCGCATCACCAAGCTGGCGCTGGCCGACAAGGTCGGCCTGTCGCCGACGCCGTGCTGGATGCGGCTGCGCAAGCTGGAAAAGGCCGGCATCGTCTCCGGCTATCATGCCTCGATTGCCATGCGCGTCGTCGCACCCGTCGCCACCGTGCT
The DNA here is from genome assembly GCF_020165515.1 of Mesorhizobium sp. BR1-1-13. Lineage (NCBI taxonomy): Bacteria > Pseudomonadati > Pseudomonadota > Alphaproteobacteria > Hyphomicrobiales > Phyllobacteriaceae > Mesorhizobium > Mesorhizobium sp. BR1-1-13. The sequence goes on along the minus strand of NZ_JAIUIH010000008.1, from coordinate 125,562 downwards.
GATGGAGGTGACGCTGGCCAGCCACCGCCAGGCCGATTTCGACCGCTTTGAGCGCGTCATCCGCGACATACCTGAGATTGTGGCCTGCTGGTCGGTGGGCGGCGGCGTCGACTATGTTCTGAAGGTGATGGCGCGCGATATCGATACCTATCAGCGGCTGGTCGATGCCTTGCTCGAACGCGAAATCGGCATCGACCGCTACTTCACCTATATCGTCATCAAGACGGTGAAGGACGAGACGGTGCTGCCGCTTGCCGATCTTTTGCCGGTGCAGGCCTGAGAACGAAACGCTCGGAGAATGCGCGAAAGCACCCGCCCCACCCCTGCGGCTAGACAGATCGTCCTGCTCTCCAGCCGAATAGAGAGAATCTCTCTATATAGCTGCACCTAAACAGCCTCACCCTTCGCGCCGACGCCCCTAGTCTTGCGGCATCACCCCAATCGGGAGCAATCGATGATGTCAGCGCATTTTGCCCGTACGCACCGCCATGAAGCGCTCGACCGCCTCGCCGACCGCCGGCTGCTGCGCGAGCTTGCCTATGTCGACGGGCACTGGACGGCAAGCGAGGCAGCGGAGAGCTTCGAGGTCACCGATCCCGCGACCGGCGCCACGGTGGCCTTCGTCGCCGCGCTCGATGGCCGCCAGACGGCAAGTGCGATCGACGCGGCGGCGCGCGCTTTCCCTGCCTGGCGGGCGCTGTTGCCGCAGGAGCGCTCGAAAATCCTGCGCAAATGGTTCGACCTCATCATCGCCGCGAAAGACGATCTCGCTCTGCTGATGACGCTGGAACAGGGCAAGCCCTTGAAGGAATCGCTCGGCGAGATCGATTATGCCGCCTCTTTCGTCGAATGGTATGCCGAGGAAGCAAAGCGGCTCAACGCCGAAAGCGTAACCAGCCATCTGCCGAACGCGGAAATGACAGTGCGGCGCGAGCCGCTCGGCGTCGTCGGCGTCGTGACGCCGTGGAACTTCCCGTCCGCCATGCTGACCCGCAAGGCGGCCGCGGCCCTTGCCGCCGGTTGCACCGTCGTCGCGCACCCCTCTTCGGAAACGCCGCTCTCGGCGCTGGCGCTGGCCGAACTCGGCGAGCGCGCCGGCCTGCCCGCCGGCGTCTTTAACGTCGTCACAGGCAAGGCGTCGATCATTGTCGGGCGAATGTGCGAGGACTCGCGCGTGCGCGCCATGAGCTTCACCGGTTCGACCGAGATCGGCAGGCTGATCGCGGCCCAGAGCGCGCCGACGATGAAGCGGCTGGTTATGGAGCTTGGCGGCCACGCGCCGCTGATCGTCTTTGCCGACGCCGATCTCGACAAGGCCGTGCGCATCGCCGTCGACGCCAAATTCGCCACATCCGGCCAGGACTGCCTCGCGGCCAACCGCATCTATGTCCAGCGGCCGATCTACGACCGTTTCTGTGCCGCCTTCGCCAAGCGCATCGAGGCGATGCGGACCGGCACTGGCCTCGCCGACGAAAGCGACATCGGCCCGCTGATGCATGAGCGCGCCGTCAAGAAGGTCGAGGAGCAGGTCGCCGACGCGCTCGCCCAGGGCGCGCGCTGCCTCGCCGGCGGCAGAAGGCACCAGGCCGGCCCGTTGTTCTACCAGCCGACGCTGCTGGCCGACGTATCTGACGAGGCGCTGATCATGCGCGAAGAAACTTTTGGTCCGGTCGCCGCCGTGACGCCGTTCGACAGCGAGGACGAGGTGACCGCGCGCGCCAATGCCACCGAATATGGCCTCGTCGCCTATGTCGTGACCGAGAACGGCGCCCGCCAGCAACGCCTGGGCCGGGCGCTGGACTACGGCATGGTCGCGATCAACCGCGTCAAGATCACCGGCGCGCCGATCCCGTTCGGCGGCGTCAAGCAGTCCGGCATCGGCCGCGAAGGTTCGCGTCACGGGCTCGAAGCCTTCACCGATCTCAAGTATCTGTGCATGGACATCGCCTAGGCTCGTCCGGCCATCCTCAAGGAGTCAAAAAATGCTCGATCAGTCCAACGAACTCGCCGCCTGGGACCGCGACCACTTCTTCCATCCCTCCACCCATATGGGCACGCACGCGCGCGGTGAATCGCCCACGCGGATCATGGCCGGCGGCGAAGGCGTCACCGTCTGGGACAACAATGGCAAGAAGAGCATCGATGCCTTCGCCGGCCTCTATTGCGTCAATGTCGGCTACGGCCGCCAGAAGATATCAGATGCCATCGCCGCGCAGGCCAAGAACCTCGCCTATTACCACGCCTATGTCGGCCACGGCACCGAAGCCTCGATCACGCTGTCGAAGATGATCATCGACCGTGCGCCAAAGGGCATGTCGAGGGTCTATTTCGGCCTCTCGGGTTCGGATGCCAACGAAACCAACATCAAGCTGATCTGGTACTACAACAACGTCCTTGGCCGCCCGGAGAAGAAGAAGATCATCTCGCGCTGGCGCGGCTATCACGGCTCCGGCGTCATGACGGGGTCGCTGACCGGGCTCGATCTCTTCCACAATGCCTTCGACCTGCCGCGCGCGCCGATCCTGCACACCGAGGCGCCCTACTATTTCCGCCGCGCCGACCGCTCGATGAGCGAGGAGCAGTTCTCGCAGCATTGCGCCGACAAGCTGGAAGAGATGATCCTGGCCGAAGGCCCCGAGACCGTCGCCGCCTTTATCGGCGAGCCGATCCTCGGCACCGGCGGCATCGTGCCGCCGCCCGCCGGCTACTGGGAGAAAATCCAGGCGGTGCTGAAGAAGTACGACGTGCTCCTGGTCGCCGACGAGGTGGTGACGGGCTTCGGCCGGCTGGGCACCATGTTCGGCTCCGACCATTACGGCATCAAGCCGGACCTGATCACCATCGCCAAGGGCCTGACCTCCGCCTATGCGCCGCTGTCGGGCGTCATCGTCGCCGACAAGATGTGGCAGGTGCTGGTGCAGGGCTCCGATAAGCTCGGCTCGCTCGGGCACGGCTGGACCTATTCGGCGCATCCGATCTGCGTCGCAGCGGGCGTGGCCAACCTCGAACTGATCGACGAGATGGATCTGGTGAGGAATGCCGGCGAGACCGGCGCCTATTTCCGCGCCGAATTGGCCAAGGCCGTCGGCGGCCACAAAAACGTCGGCGAGGTGCGCGGCGACGGCATGCTGGCAGCGGTCGAGTTCGTCGCCGACAAGGACGACCGTGTGTTCTTCGATCCGGCGCAGAAGATCGGACCGCAGATCGCCACGGCCCTCGCCGCAAGCGGGGTCATCGGCCGCGCCATGCCGCAGGGCGATATTCTGGGCTTCGCCCCACCGCTTTGCCTGACACGCGAGGAGGCTGACACCGTCGTGGCCAAGACCGCCGACGCGGTAAGGACCGTGTTCGCCAGTCTCTAATTGTCGATGATCGGCGCTGCCCTTCATCCGCCTGCCGGCACCTCCTCGTCGTTCACGGAGAGACGGTAAAGGTGAGAGGCAGCGCCAACCTGCAAAGTATTTGGAAGTGAACGCGATGACCTCTCATCCCACCCTCCCCGCCACCATGGCGGCCGTGCAGCTTACCGGCCACGGCGGCCCGGAAAAGCTTGTCTACCGCACTGACGTGAAAGTGCCAGCGCCCGCCGCCGGCGAAGTGCTGGTCAAGGTCAGCGCCTGCGGCATGAACAACACCGACGTCTGGGTGCGCCAGGGCGCCTATGGCACGGAGGAGGACGCGACCGCCGTGTCGACATGGCGGCGTCAGGGCAACACGCTGACCTTCCCGCGTATCCAGGGCACCGACACGGTCGGCACCGTCGCTGCCGTTGGCGCAGGGGTCTCGCCGGATCGCATCGGCGAACGAGTGATGGTCGATTTCTCGATCTACAATCGCGACGACGATTCGCTCGCCGACATCGACTATATGGGTCACGGCCGCGACGGCGGTTACGCCGAATACCAGGCTGTGCCGGCTGAGAACGCCCATGTCGTCGACACTGACTTGAGCGATGTCGAACTCGCCACCTTCTGCTGCGCCTATCTCACCGGCGAGCAGATGCTGGAACGCGCCGGCCTGAAGGCCGGCGAACGCGTGCTGGTCACCGGCGCCTCGGGCGGCGTCGGCTCCGGCATCGTGCAGTTGGCGCGAGCGCGCGGCGCCATTCCCTATGCCGTCGTCGGCAAGGGCAAGGAGCAGGCGGTGCTCGACATCGGCGCCGAAGCCGTCATCACCCGCGGCGTGGCCGACCTGCCGCAAGCCGTGGCCGAGGCGACCGGCGGCCAGCCGATCGACGTGGTGGCCGACCTCGTCGGTGGCGCGATCTTCAACGACCTGTTGCGCATCCTGAGGCCCGAGGGCCGCTACACCACCGCAGGCGCGATCGCCGGCCCGGTCGTCCAGCTCGATCTCCGGACCATGTATCTCAAGCAGCTGCAATTGCACGGCTCGAGCCAGGGTACGCGCGCGGATTTCCGACGCATCGTGCGCTATATCGAGGAAGGCAAGATCCGGCCGCTGGTCGGCGGCGTCTACAGGCTTTCCGATTTCCACCGCGCCCAGGCCGATTTCATCGCCAAGGATTTCGTCGGCAAGCTGGTGGTGGTGCCTGACGCCCTGGCTGAATAGCGGCACTCAAAATGAAGTGGCGGGAGCCACGTCGCTCGTCGTAGCGGCGTGGCAAACCACGTCACCGCCACAATGCCGACAGTCAGTTCTTGCCGTCAAATTCGTCTGATCGGCCGGCATGGCGCATCATGCGCCGAAAGCTCATCGAGATATGGGCTCGCCTGATGTGCCCGATCGATTCCCAGTCCCCGATTTCCGCGGCGGCCAGCACTTCTTCCATTTCGCGCCGGAACGCCGTGAATTCCTCCACGAGGCCCAACTGCGGCATCATCTTGAGGACCACACGCGCAACCTGAAAATACAGTCTTTCACTTATTTCGCGCAGGGGCTGGTTCCCGGTCATGCCGGATAGTTCAGTGAAGAAGTCCATGTTCAGCTGCAGGAAGGCACGCTGATCGGGATTGAGCATATCGGAATCGCAGCGTGCGATGAGCGCTCGAATGCGATCGAGGTCGACCACCGTTCGGGGAATTGGCGAAAGCTTGCCGACCAGCAGCGCGAGTTCCAGTCGCAGATGATAGACCTGTTGCAACTCCTCGATGTCGACGTCGGTAACGATCGTACCGACGCCGTGAACCGATTGCACAAGGCCTTCGGCCTCGAGCCGCGCCAGCACGCGTCGGACCGGTGTGCGGCTGATCTCGAATTCCTGGGCGAGTTCTTCTTCGGACAGCCGGCTCCCCGGCAGATAGTCGAGCAGGCAGATGCGGTCGCGCAGGATCAGGTAGATGCGTTCGAACCGTTCGCGCGCCGAAAGCGGACGCGGAGGCGGCGCGGTCTTGGCCGAGGCATCCGTATCAAGCGTCATCCAGCCTCCAGGACAGCGTGCAGGAACTGCCGCGTCCGCTCATTCTTGGGTGCGCCGAAAAGCTCTGCCGGCGGCCCCTGCTCGCAAATTTTGCCCTGGTAGAAGAAGCAGACGCGATCGGAAAATTCCTTGGCGAAGCCCATCTGGTGGGTAACCATGAGCATCGTCAAATCATGCTCGCGGCCGATTTGCCTTATCACTTGCAGCACTTCGCCGACAAGTTCCGGATCGAGCGCGGACGTCACCTCGTCGAACAGCATTATCTTGGGCCGCATCGCCAGCGCCCTGGCAATGGCGACGCGCTGTTGCTGGCCGCCGGAAAGCTGGGAAGGATAATGATCCTTCTTTTGCGACAGCCCGACCATGTCGAGAAGCTCGGCCGCCCGTGCCTCGGCATCGGCCCGCTTCATGCCAAGCACGGTCATCGGCGCCTCGATGCAATTGGCCATCGCCGTCATGTGTGGAAACAGGTTGAAAGACTGGAACACCATGCCGATCTTCGCCCGGATGCGGCGGATGTGGGCGAGATTGGCGGGCACCAGCTTTCCGCCTTGCTTCATATGGGTCAGTGGCTCGCCTTCGACCCAGATGACGCCGTCATTGATCGTCTCCAGCGTCATCAGCATGCGGAGGACCGTGGTCTTGCCGGAGCCGGACGGTCCGATGACGGAAACCTTCTCGCCGCGCGCGATTTCGAGGTTCAGCCCGTCGAGCACGGTGAGCGCGCCGTAACGCTTCGAGACATTGTCGAAACGGACCATCGGTTGTTCGGTCATCGCGCGGTCCTCCGGTTGAGCAGGCGTTCGAGGGCACGGATGAGCGCGGCCGAAACCAGGCTCATGGCCAGGAAGAACAGGCCGACCAGCGTGATCGGTTCGGTGTAGCGGAAAGTTTCGGAGCCGATGATCTTGGCCGTCTGCATGAGTTCCAGCACGGCGATGGCCGAAAGCAGCGGCGTCTCCTTGAACAGCGCGACGAGGTAGTTGCCGAGCGCCGGCACGATCGGCGGTATCGCCTGCGGGATGATGATGTCGCGAAAGGTCGTCCAGGAGGAGAGGTTGAGCGCGATCGAGGCTTCCCACTGGCCGCGATGGATGTTGTCGAAGCCCGCTCGGTAGACTTCCGAGCAATAGGCGGCGTAGTGAATGCCGATGGCCAGAACGCCGGCCGTGAATGCGTCGAGCACGACGCCGAATTTCGGAAAGACGAAATAGAGGAAGAAGATCTGGATGAGCAGAGGCGTCGAGCGGATCAGTTCGACCAGCACCGAGATCGTCCAGCCGGTCCAGGGCACCGCGATACGGATTACTGCGAGGACCAGGCCGAGCAAAGCCGCGATGACGAAGCCGAGCAGCGTCGCCTCGATCGAGACGACGGCGGCGCGTGCCAGCACCGGCAGGATCTCCGCGGCAAAACTCCAATCCCAGATCATGCCGCCCTCCCCCGCGCCAGGCCGAGCGAGGCCCGCCTTTCGAGAAGCCGCATGCCGATGGAAACGGTGAGCGACATGGCGAGATACATCAGCAGCACCAGCGTGAAGATGGGAATGGTCTTGAAGGTGTTCTGGTTCATCTGCTGCGCCTTGAAGGCGAGGTCCGTGAGCGTGATCAGCGAAACCAGCGCCGTCGATTTCAAAAGCTCGATGAAAAGATTGCCCCAGGGCGGGATCATGGCGACGAACGCCTGCGGCAGGATGATCCGGCGCAGCATTTGCGCGCGGCTCATGTTGAGCGCCGTTCCTGCCTCCCATTGGCCGCGCGCGACCGACTGGATGGCGCCGCGCACGCATTCGGATCCGTAGGCGCCAACATTCAGACCAAGCGCCAGCACCGCGACGGGAAACGCGTCGAGCGTGACGCCGAATTGCGGCAGCACGAAAAACAGCCAGAACAATTGCACCAGCGCCGAGGTGCCGCGAAAGACTTCGACATAGACAGTCGCCAGCCATCTGAGCGGCGCTGGACCATACATGCGCGCAAGCGCGGCGAGCACGCCCATGACGACCGCCAGCAAGCTGCCGAGGACAGCGATCTCGATCGTCAGGACGGCGCCCTGCAATAGTCCCGGTAGGAACAGCCTGTACGTCTCCTGCGTCGCCAGCGCCGCGATCACGGCCAGCGAAACGACCAGCATGGCAACGAGCGTGCGGATACCCATCTGCTTCTCCGAGGAAAAAAGAGGGCGGCGCTTTCACGCCGCCCAGCAGTTGGGAATTTATTCGCCCTTGCAGAGCTCTGCAGTCGTCTTGTTCGGCAGATAGTCCTTGCCGAAGCCGAGCGGCTCGACCAGCGCGATATGCTCCGGCGTGCCGAGGAACTTCTTCAGTTCGGCGTTGAATGCTTCCTGCAGATCGGTGTCCTCCTTGCGGAAGCCGAAGCCGCCATGGCCCTTCACCGACTTGCCGGCAACTTCACCGAAGGGCTTGGTCGATTCGACGCCATCGGCCTTCTTGGCCATGTCGGCGATCGAGAGCGCGGTTAGCGCGGCGGCATCGGCACGACCCGACTGGACGGCCGCGACCAGGCTGGATTGGTCGGGCAAGGAAACGATTTGCCCTTGGGCAACGCCGGCGTCCTTCGCATATCCCCCCTCGACGGCGCCCGCCATCACGGCGAGCTTGAGATCGGGATTGTCCTTGATGCTCGAATAGTCCTTCACGCCTTTCGGATTGCCCTTCGCGACCAGCATGGCCTGGCCGATGCCATAGGACGGTTCAGAAAAATTGATCTCGGCGCAGCGCTTGGGATTGATGAACATGCCGGCGGCAATGATGTCGAAGCGGCCGGCCTTGAGACCCGGAATGAGCGAGCCGAATTCGGTTAGCACGCCGTCGACCTGCGCAATGCCCATCTTGGCGAGCACCGCCTTGGCGACTTCCGGCGCTTCGCCGGTCAATTTGCCGTCAGGCGTGGCGAAACCGAACGGCGCCTCATTGGCGAAGCCGACGCGGATATAGCCGTCCTTCTTGGCGCGTTCCAGCGTCGTTTCCGCATGGGCCAGCTGTGACGTGAATGCGGTCGCAGCGAGCGCAAGACAGGCTGCGGCCTTCACGAGCGCGCGGCGGGATATCTGTGACGTGAACATGCATTCCCCTTTTCTTCTTCGATAATTGTCGGCTCGAACGACGTTTCTCCACCATCGGGTCAAGCGCACTAAGAGGTATACAACTCATCTGGACATATCGCAAGACGCACTGTACGAATCTCGAAAAATCGCCACATAGCTTGATTTGACGGCTTGGCGATGCGCAAGTTGTGCACAATTAAGGTGTGCTTTCTCGATGCGGGTACGAACCGCATTTGGATGAGGGCAGGAAGGAAAACGGCTTTGGACGCGTCGGGCGGGTTCAGCAAGGCGGAATACGCGCAGCGCCTGGCCGAGGTGAGGCAGCGCATGGCAAAGGCCGGCTTCGATCTCATCATCTGTCAGGATCCCAGCGTCACCGAAGGCGGCGGCGAGCGGCTCCGCGACCTGGCCCACGATCCCATCGTCATTGACTGACCATCAGCCCAGGACCGGCAACTCAAGGACACCTCAATGGACCGCAATCCCTTTTCCGAAGCCGAGATCGCCGGCCGCTTGTCGAAAGTTCGCACGGCATTGGTAGAGCGCAAGCTCGACGCCGCCGTCTTCGCCTCGCCGGAGACTGTTTTCTACCTCACCGGCCTCGACCATTGGGGTTATTTCGCGCCGCACCTCCTGATCGTCACGCTCGACCGGCGCCCTATCCTGGTCACCCGGTCGATGGAGAAGGTGACGATCGAGAACCAGGTGAAGGCGGCGGAATTCCGTGGTCACTCCGATAGCGAGACCGCGGCCGACCTCACCGCACGCGTCATTTCCGAACTCGGCCTGGCCGGCAAACGTATAGGCCTCGAACACTGGACCTCCGGACTCAGCCACGGCCTCGCCCTGAAGCTCGAGGCGCAGGCCGACGCCAAATGGAGCGACGTCTCCGGGCTGGTCGACAAGATGCGGTTGGTGAAGAGCGCCGAGGAACAGGTGCTGATGCGCCGCGCCGCCAAGGTCACGGATGCTGCGGCAGGTGCCGCGATCGCTGCCATCTCCGACGGCGCCGCCGAGCAGGAGGTTGCCGCCCAATGCGTGGCGGCGATGGTGCGCGCCGGCGGCCACGCGCCGGGCTTCGGCCCGTTCATCCGGCCCGCCGCCCGGCTCGGCGAGGAGCACACGACCTGGGGCGACGGCATCTATCGCAGCGGCGAGCCGGTCTTCGTCGAACTGTCGGGCTGCGTCTCGCGCTATCACGCACCGCTTGGCCGGCTGATCCGCATCGGCAACATCAAGGACGAAGATGCCGCCATGGCCGAGGTCACGGCCAACGCATTCGATGCCGTCGTCAGGGCGCTCGAGCCCGGCGCCAGGGCGCGCGATGTCTACGCCGCCTGGCAAGGCGTCGCCGACGATGCCGGCCTCTCGCATTATCGCCGCCATCATTGCGGCTATCTCGTCGGCATCGGCCAGCCGCCCTCATGGACCGGCGGCAATTCGGTGACGGGCCTCAGGCACGATTCCGATCTCGAAATCGAGACCGGGATGAGCTTCCACATCCTGTCCTGGCTGATGGGCACCGGCCGCGGCGACCATTTCATCTCCAACACCGTGCTGCTGACCGATGCGGGAGCCGAAGTGCTGACCCGCACCCCGGCCGGCCCGATCGTCCGCTAGACCATGAACATGGCGCGCTATTCGGCGTTTTCGATTTTCCGCAATGCCCTTTCCGGCCAGAAGAACTGGCGGCGCGCCTGGCGCGCGGCCGAGCCGAAGCCCGCCTATGACGTGATTGTCGTGGGTGGCGGCGGGCATGGCCTCGCGACGGCTTTCTACCTCGCCGAGAACCACGGCATCCGCAATGTCGCCGTTCTGGAGAAGGGCTATGTCGGCGGCGGCAATGTCGGCCGCAACACCACCGTCATCCGCTCCAACTACCTGCTCGACGGCAACACCCAGTTCTACGAATTCTCGGTCAAGCTGTGGGAAGGCTTGTCGCGGGCGCTGAACTTCAACGTGATGTTTTCGCAGCGCGGCCAGATCGTCACCGCCCATTCGGCCGATCAACTCGACACGTTCAGCCATCGCGCCAACATCATGCGCCTGAACGGCATCGACGCCGACATTCTCGACCGCGACGCGGTGCGCCGGCTGGTGCCCTATCTCGATTTCTCCGAAACCGCGCGATTTCCGATCCATGGTGCGATCCTGCAGGGGCGCGCCGGCACTGCCCGCCATGATGCCGTCGCCTGGGGCTATGCGCGCGCTGCCGACGGCCACGGCGTCGACATCATCCAGAACTGCGAGGTGACCGGCTTTGTCCGCGACGGCGAAAGGATCGTCGGCGTCGAAACCAGCAAGGGCCGGATCGGCGCCGGCAAGGTCGGCCTCGCCGTTGCCGGCCATACTTCGCTCCTTGCCGCCAAGGCCGGCCTGGAACTGCCAATCGAAAGCCATGTGCTCCAGGCTTTCGTCACCGAGCCGCTCAAGCCGCTGGTCGATCACGTCGTCGCTTATGGCGCAGATCATTTCTATGTCAGCCAGTCCGACAAGGGCGGGCTGGTCTTCGGCGGCAATCTCGACGGCTACAATTCCTACGCCCAGCGCGGCAATCTCGGCGTCGTACGCGAAGTGGCGGAGGCCGCGATAGCCCTGATGCCCTGCATCTCGCGTGTCAGGCTGCTGCGCCACTGGGGTGGCGTCATGGACATGACGCCGGACGCCAGTCCGATCATCTGCCCGACCCCGATAGAAGGGCTCTATCTCAATGGCGGCTGGTGCTATGGCGGCTTCAAGGCGACGCCGGCCTCCGGCTGGTGCTTTGCCCATATGCTGGCCACCGGCAAGCCGCATCCGCTGACCGCCGCCTACGCGCTCGACCGTTTCCGGACCGGCCACACGCTCGACGAGGCCGGCGCCGGCCCCTCGGCCTGGCTGCAATAGAGAGCGAGAGAAATGCTTCGTATCGACTGCCCATGCTGCGGCCCGCGCGACCATGACGAGTTCCGCTATGGCGGCGACGCTTCCGCGGTGCGCCCGGCGCATGACGATCCCGACCCGGAGGCGTGGTATCGCTATGTCTATGTGCGCAAGAACCCGGCGGGGCTGCACCGGGAATTCTGGCAGCATGTGACCGGCTGCCGGCAATGGCTGGTCATCGAGCGCGACACGAGGAACCACGCTATCGCATCGGTCGGCTTCGCTAGGAAAATGCCAGCATGAACATGATTGGAAATCGTCTGGCCGCCGGCGGCCGCATCGACCGCACGCAGCCGCTCCGCTTCACATTCGACGGCCGCGAGCTGGGCGGCTATCGAGGCGATACGCTTGCTTCCGCGCTGCTTGCCAATCGGGTCATGCTGACAGGCCGCAGCTTCAAATACCATCGGCCGCGCGGCATCTTCTCGGCCGGCCCGGAAGAACCCAACGCGCTGGTCACGCTCGGAAGCGGCGGACGGCGCGAACCGAACCTGCCGGCCACGACGCTGGAACTGGTTGAAGGTATGGCTGCCGAAAGCCAGAACCGCTGGCCGTCCCTTGCCTTCGACATGCAGAGCGTCAACGGCCTGTTTGCGCCCCTCTTTTCCGCCGGCTTCTACTACAAGACCTTCATGGGTCCGACCCGCCGCGCCTGGATGTTCTACGAGCGCTTCATCCGCAAAGCCGCGGGATTGGGCCGGGCCGGCACCGAACCCGATCCCGACCGTTACGAGACCCGGCATGCATTTGCCGATGTTGCAGTCATCGGCGGCGGCCCTGCCGGCCTGTCGGCGGCGCGCGCCGCGGCAGCCAGCGGCGCCAAGGTCGTCCTCGTCGAGCAGGATTTCGTGCTCGGTGGCCAGCTTCTTGCCGAGCGCACCGATGGCAGGGCGGCAGCCTGGTTGACAAAGACCGAGGCGGAACTTGCAGACCAGCCCAACATCACCTTGATGCGCAAGACGTTGGCGTTCGGCACCTATGACGGTAACACGCTGGGGCTGATCGAGCAGCGCGACGGCCAGGTCGCGCAAGGCACAGCTCGGCAGGTCTTCACCATGCTGCGCGCCCGCTCGATCGTCTTTGCAGCCGGAGCCATCGAGCGGCCGCTGGTGTTCTCCAACAACGACCGGCCGGGCGTCATGCTGGCGTCCGCCGCCAGGACCTATTTCAACCGCTTCGCCGTGCTGCCAGGGAAGAATATCCTCGTGGCAACCATGAATGACGGCGCCTATCGCGCTGCTTTCGACCTCGCCGCCGCCGGCGCGCAAGTGACGGTCGCGGACCAGCGCGGCGCTCCGCCCGCCGGTCTGGCGGCGGAAGCCGGACGCCTGAACGTAGAGATCCGCTCCGGAACCCGGATCGCTGATCTGCGCGGCAGCCATGCGGTGAAGGCAGCACGGCTTTCCGGCCCGAGCGGCTACTCGGAAATCGCCTGCGATTTCGTCTGCGTCTCCGGCGGCTGGTCGCCGACCGTGCATCTCACCTCGCATCTTGGCGTCAGGCCCGTCTATCGCGACGACATCGACGGCTTCGTTCCGGGCGGCTTTCCGGCAGGCCAGTTCGGCGCCGGCGCGATGATGGGGCGCTTCTCGACCGCCGACGCGATCGAGGACGGCCACCGCGCCGGCATCGAAGCAGCATGCTTCTGTGGAAAACCGGCGGCCATGCCGGCGCCGCATGAACTCGATCTCGAAGAGGCCCCAGCCGCTCCCTTTCGTGCGATCTCTTCCGCGAGGCGCGGCAAGGCCTTCGTCGATCTCCAGATGGATGTGACCACCAAGGACGTCGAGCTCGCCCATCGCGAGGGCTATGAATCGGTCGAACACCTGAAGCGCTACACCACGCTCGGCATGGGGACCGACCAAGGCAAGACCAGCAATTTCGCCGCGCTTTCGGCCATGGCGGCGCTGCGCCGGGCAACGATCCCGCAAACCGGAACCACGACCTTCCGCCCGCCCTACGCGGCGGTCGCGATCGGCGCGCTGGCCGGCCGTGCCGTCGGTCATCATTTCAAGCCGGTCCGCCGCACGCCGATGCACGACTGGCACCTGGCAAACGGTGCCGAGATGCTCGAGGTCGGCCTCTGGATGCGTCCGTATTTCTATCGCGATGCCGGGCGCGACGTGAATGAAGCCTATGTCGCGGAGATGCGGGCCGTGCGCGGCGGCGCCGGGCTGATGGACATTTCCACCCTCGGCAAGATCGACGTGCAGGGACCGGACGCGGCCATCTTCCTCGACCGCGTCTACGCCAACAGTTTCGCCAAGCTTCCCGTTGGCCGCGCGCGCTACGGCGTCATGCTGCGCGACGACGGCATCGTCTTCGACGACGGCACCACCACGCGCTTGTCGCAAAATCGCTTCTTCATGACCACCTCTACCGCCAAGGCCGCCGACGTCTTGTCGCGGCTGGAATTCCTGCTCGACACCGCCTGGCCGGATTTGCGTGTCGCGGTCTCATCGGTCAGCGACGAGTGGGCGGCGATGTCGGTCGCCGGGCCAGGAAGCCGCGATGCCCTCGCCGCCGCCTTTCCCGCGCTCGATGTCTCCAACGAGACGCTGCCGCATATGGGTTTCATCGAAGCCGAGTATGAGGGGCGAGAGCTGCGCATCATCCGCCTCAGCTATTCCGGCGAGCGCGCCTACGAAATCTATGCCGGCGCCAGCGTCGGCAAACGGGTCTGGAGCCGCCTGCTCGAAGCAGGCGCGCCGTTCGGCCTCAAGCCTTACGGGGTCGAGGCACTCGGCGCGCTGCGCGTCGAAAAGGGTCACGTCGCCGGGCCCGAGATCGACGGCCGCACCACGCTCGACGACCTCGGCCTCGGCCGAATGGTCGGCAAACGCGGCGGATTCGTCGGCGACGTCCTGCGTCGCCGCGACGCGTTCCATGCGCCCGACCGCCAGCGCCTCATCGGGCTGGAATGCATCGAGGACGGCAAGCGCCTGCGCGGAGGCGCCATATTGTTCCTGCCCGGCGATGGGGTCACCGGCCACGGGCGCGGGCGGATCACCTCAGTCACCTTCAGCCCGGAACTCGGCCACTATGTCGGACTGGCGCTGTTCGCGGGCAATGCTGCGGCCGAAGGGGACGAGGTCATCGCGGCTTACCCGATGCGGGCAGAGACCGTTCGCGCCCGGATCGTGCCCTCCGTCTTCCTCGACCCCAAGGGAGAGCGCATGCATGGTTGAACCTGTACTGTCGAAGGATTTCAATCTGTGGGCGTCCGATTGCCCGATCGTCCAGATCGAGGGCTGGGACGGAACGCTGGCAAGATTCGAAGCGAGCGTCTCAAAGGCCTTGGGCGCGACGCTTCCTGCCAGCGTCGGCGAGACGGTTCGGCATGCCGGCGCTCTCGTCGTCAGGATCGCCCCCCGCCGTCTTTGGCTGATCGTCGAGACAAGTGCGCAACCGCCAACCATTGCGATCGATCCGGAATTGGGCTGCTCAGTTCCGCTCGGCGAAGGCCGGATGCGGTTCAGGATGGAGGGTGCGCGTCTTCGGGACATTCTCTCTGCCTGCCTGCCGGTCGACTGGTCGTCCGCTGCTTCGGCCCCCGGCCGTGCCGTACAAACGTCGATCCATCACGTGCCGGCGCTCTATCTGCGAACGGGCGAGAGCAGCTGCGACCTGATCGTGCCGCGAAGCTTCGCCCGCAGCCTTGCCGACTGGATTGCCGCCGCGCGTTAAAGCAATTCCAGGAAAGGTGCGTAACGTTTTCCGCGCGCGATTGCGTAAGGAAAAGCTGGACCTGTTTGGCGCTCCTGTCGGCCGCTGAGCCCACATTGTCCGCGCGTGAATTCGACAGTGCCTCCTGGCATGGCGAAAGCCGATCACCCTGCCGCGGGGATGCGGCTCAACCGTCAATTATTCGCCGCCGGCACGACAGACATGATGATCTCCGTCCTATCCGCAGCCCTCGCCTCCTTAATCCATATCATGATTTCTGATACAGTCCAGATAATGCGTTGACATGACCTGTGGTCTAATCGAAGATGCCTGACCTAGCGGCATGCCCTTGAGAGCAGCCGCAACGGGAGGATACGGCATGTTATCGAGGAGAACTTTCATTCTGCTCGCAGGGACGGCCCTCGCCAGCAGGAAAGCCTACGCGCAGGCGCAAATTCCGACTTCGGACATTCCACGCGACCAGCTTCTGATACTCGAAAACCCGGAAGGCACGATCAAGAACGCGGGATGGTTCAACATCTGGGCCATCAACGCCGGCGGTCAGTCGACGGGTCTGCACCAGCAGGCGATGGACACGTTCTGGTATATCGATGCCGACCATGGGATCGACGGTGTCTGGGACAACTCCCTTGCGTCGGACAAGCCCCGGTACAATTCCGATTTCACTGAAATGACCGTGAAGCTGCGGTCCGGCATCTTCTGGAGCGACGGCGTCGAATTCACAGCCGACGACGTGATCTACACGGTGGAAACCCACATGAAGACCAGCGGTCTACGGTGGAGCGCGCCCATCCAGATCAATGTCGCCTCAGTCGAGAAGAAAAGTCCGACCGAGATTCTCTTCAAACTGAAAAAGCCGAACTCACGCTTCCATGCGCTGTTTACGGTCCGCTGGAACGCGATGTGGATGATGCCGAAGCACGTCTTTGAAAAGGCCGGCGACGTGCTCAAATTCGACTTCAACCCACCAGTGTCGCTCGGCGCCTACAAGCTGAGGAACTACGACCAGGGCGGCAAATGGTTCATCTGGCAAAAGCGCGATGACTGGAAACGCACCAGCGTCGCCCGTTTCGGCGAACCCGGTCCGACATATCTGGCCTATATCGATCCGGGGCCACCGGAAAAGCGGGTGATCGAGCAGCGCAACCACCAGCTGGATGTCATCCACGACACTTCGCCGGAAGGCATGTTCACGCTGGCCAAGGAATCCCCTTCCTCGACCAGCTGGTTCAAGGGCTTCCCTTACGCTCATCCGGACCCGACATTGCCGGCCGTTATTTTCAATCACCAGATCGAGAAGTTCCAGAACAAGGATGTGCGCTGGGCGTTGGCCTTGCTGATCGACATCAAGGCCCTCGACATGGCCTCGTATCGTGGCGCGGCGACGATCTCGGCGATCGGCGTTCCACCGACGGGTCTTTATCCAAAATACTATTTCGAGCCCATGGAAGAATGGCTGACCAGTTTCGAGGTCGATACCGGCAAGCGAAAGATCAAGCCTTACGACCCGACAATGGGCCAGCAGATCGCGGAGATGCTGCGGCCCTCGATGGGAGACAAGGTGCCATCGAAACCTGAAGACATCGCGACCGCCATCGGGCGCGGTTGGTGGAAGCGCGACCAGCAGGCTGCCGCCGAGCTGCTGGAGAAGGCAGGCTTCACCAAAAAAGGCGACGAATGGTACCAACCCGACGGCAAACGCTTCTCCGTCAAAGTCATGGTCGAGGGCGACCTTCGCCCGGTCATGACGCGGGCGGGCTCGCTGATCGTGCAGTTGTGGCGGCAGTTCGGCATCGACGCCCAGATCGACGTCGCGCAAGGCACTTTGATCGACCGGCGCGGCGTCGGCGACTTCGAAACCTTCATCGGGTGGAGCGTGGAGACTTGGGGCGGCCACCCCGATCTCTCCTTCTTCCTCGACAGCTGGCACTCGCAGTTCGTGGCAGAGCCCGGCAAGGTGCAGCCGCCGCGCAACTGGCAACGGTGGAAGGAGCCGCGTCTCGACAAGATCATCGAGGAGATCAGGACGATCGACTTCGATGCCCCTCGGGGCGTGGAACTCGGTCTTGAATATCTGAAGCTCGCGGCCGAAGAGATGCCCACGATACCTCTGATGTCCTACAATGTGTTCACCGTGATGGACACGACCTACTGGACCGGTTTCCCCAACGCAGAGAACGCGCCCTACACCGACCCGGTGCCGAACTGGGCCAATACCAAGTACATGATGGTGAAGCTCAAATCCACGAAGGCAGGCTAGCAGCAGACCCATCATCCTCAGGGCGGACGGAGGCGCACGCATGGTGCGCCCCCACCGCAGGGCAAGCCGCCAAACCGACCAGAGCGACCGATGCAAGCCTACGCCATCCATGTTCTCAAGCGTCTCGGGCAATTCATCCTGGTTGTCTACATCGGCATCACGATCACTTTCTTCATCACGCATCTGACCCCAGTCGACCCGGTCGAGCATGCGGTGGCGCAGGTTAGTTCGTTCGGCTTCTCCAGTCCTGAATCGATCGAACTCCTGCGCACCTCCCTGCGCGAGATGTACGGCGTGGGCGACGATCTCGGGCTGCAATATCTCAACTTCCTGAAACGGGTTGCGGTACTGGATTTCGGACCGTCCCTTTCGGCCTTTCCTACTCCTGTCGGCGTGCTGATCGGGCGCGCGCTGCCGTGGACGATCGGCCTGCTCGCGATCTCGACTCTGTTGAGCTGGTTCCTGGGCAACCTGCTGGGCGGCCTCGCCGGCTATTACCGGAAGAACCGGCTGCTCAAGGCGATCGGGGTGATCGCGATGGGAATGCATCCGGTACCCTATTACATCGTTGCCTTCGTCCTGCTCATTGTCTTCACCTTCCTCTTGCCGATCCTGCCCAGTGGCGGCGGATATGAGATGAATCTCACGCCCGGCTTCACGCCCCGCTTCATCGGCAGCGTCTTCATGCACTCCATTCTCCCAGCACTCTCACTGATCCTCGTCGGCATCGGCGGCTGGTTCATGGGCATGCGCGCACTCGTTTCCAACATCGTCACGGACGACTACGTCGTCTATGCGGAACTGGCGGGCGTGCCGCGGGGCCGCATCCTCACTTCCTACGTGATGCGCAACGCCTTCATGCCTCAGATCACTGGTTTGGCGATCTCCATCGGATCGATCTTCAACGGCGCCATCATCACCGAGCAGGTGTTCGGCTACCCCGGTATCGGGCGGCTGCTGGTCGATGCCGTTCACGCGGCCGACTATTCACTTGTCCTCGGCATCGCCTCGATTTCGATTATCTCGGTGTCGGCCGCCGTCTTCCTGATCGACATCATCTATCCGCTGATCGATCCGCGCGTGCAGGTGAAGGCATGATCCAGACCGTAAGGGATCTGTTCCGCTACAATGGCGAGTTCGCGATCGGCGCCATCATCATGCTGGCGGTGGTGGCGATGTCTCTCGCGTCTTTTTTCTCGCCCTACTCACCAATCGATTCCTACCTTGTCCCGATGGATGTGCCACCATCGGAACCCTATTGGTTCGGCACAAACTCGCGCGGCCAGGATGTCTTCTGGCAGCTCACTTTCGCCCTCCGCAACACGCTGGCCTTTGGCTTTGTGGTGGCTTTCATCAGCCGCGTGCTTTCTCTCATCGTCGGCCTCCTTTCGGGCTATCTCGGCGGCATGGTCGATCGCGTGCTCATGTCGATCAACGATACCTTTATCGTCATCCCGCTCTTTCCGCTCCTTGTGCTGCTCTACTTCGTCCTGCGTGACGAAATGACATGGATCATGCTGGCGCTGGTGATGTCTTGCCTCGGCTGGGCCTATGACGCCCGGCTGATACGCTCCGTGATGATCAGCCTGAAAACCCGCGAGTTCACCAATGCCGCCGTCTTCTCGGGCATGTCGACGCCGCGCATCGTCGCCGAAGAACATCTGCCCTATGTGCTGCCGATCGTGTTCTCGACTTTCATGAACAACATGAACTGGTCCATCGGCCTCGAGGTCACGCTGGCCGTGCTCGGCTTCACCGACGTGGACACCCCTACCATCGGCAGCATGATCTTCTGGGCCAACCAGCATAGCGCCATGGTTTCGGGCACATGGTGGTGGTACCTGTTCCCGACCTTCTTCATCACCCTGACATTCATCGGCCTCTTCCTGCTGTCGATCTCGATGAACGAGTATATCGACCCGCGCAGCCGGCTGAGCCGGATGGGGAACGGCTGATGTCGGACCGGGGTCTCGCGGATGGCGACGCCAGGGACGCGGTGCTGCGGACCAAGAACCTGCGGGCCTACTACCAAATGAGCTATTTCGGTATCGACCGCGAAGTCCGCGCCGTCGATTCGATCACCATGCATGTCCGCCGCAACGAGATCTATGGGCTGGCGGGCGAGTCCAGTTGCGGCAAGACGACGTTCATCAAGACAATCGCCGCCGCGATCCAGCCGCCTCTCAATGTGATCGGCGGTTCCATCCACTACAGCTTTCTCGACCGCGACATCTATGCGCTGGCGCCTGAGCAACGCGACGCCATTCGCTGGCGGCATCTGTCCTACATCATGCAGGGCTCGATGAGCGTCCTCAATCCTGTTCGCCGGGTCCGGCGGACCTTCGAGGACTTTGCCTTCCGGCATATGGGCCTGCAAAAAGATGCATTCCTGGAGGCCGTGAAAGCCCACCTTGCCCGCCTCCGCCTATCCCCCGATATCCTCCAGGCCTATCCGCATGAACTTTCGGGCGGCATGCGCCAGCGCGTCTGCATTGCGCTGGCGACGGTCTGCCGGCCCGATTTCATCATTGCGGACGAGCCCACCACCGCACTGGATGTCGTCGTCCAGAAGGACGTCCTCACCATGATCCGGGAAACGCAGCGTCAGTTCGGATCTTCGATGATCTTCGTGACGCACGATTTGACCGTGCATGCCAACATCGCCGATCGGCTTGGCATCATGTATGCCGGGCGGCTCGTCGAGGAGGGTCCGACGGCTGCCGTCTTTGCCAATCCGCTGCACCCCTATACCGCACATCTTGTGGCAAGCCTTCCCAGGATCGGCGACGTCACTGCGCGGCCGGCGCTGCCGGGAGCGCCTCCCAACCTGGCCGAGCCGCCGGCCGGATGCAGGTTTCATCCCCGTTGCCCCTTGGCGATGGACATATGCCGGCGCGAGGTTCCCGCCCTCACCAGGCTCGCGCCGGACCATCGCGTTGCCTGCTTTGCAGCCAGCACCGAGGTTCGCCCGAGTGCGGCCGACACGGGGACTGCCGAAGCGATCGGAGAGGAAGGCGCATGACCGGGACCAGCCTTCTCGAGGTCAGCCATCTCACCAAGTCTTATGCTCGCGGTGGCATTCTTGGGCGGCAGAGCTTCGACGCCGTCAGCGACGTGAGTTTCACGCTGCCAGCCGGGCGACCAGAAGTATTCGCCGTCATCGGCGAGTCGGGAAGCGGCAAGACGACCCTCGCCCGCATGATCCTGAACATGATTACGCCGACTGCCGGCAGCATACGATTCAAGGACGGGGATCTAACGGCGCTACGAAGGCGTTCGGCGCGACTTGCCTTCATGAAGCAGGTCCAGCCCATCTTCCAGAATCCGTTCGAAGCGTTCAATCCGTTGAAACGCGTGGATCGTTATCTGCTGATCTCGGCAAAGAACTTCATGGGAGCCAGGTCACGTGACCGGCGTGAGGAGTCCGCCAACGCCGCCCTTGAGAAAGTCGGCCTCTCCCTGGCGGAAATCCGCGGGCGCTTCCCGCACGAACTGTCCGGGGGACAACTCCAGCGCGTCGCGATCGCCCGCGCGCTCGTTTCCGAGCCCTCGCTGATCGTCGCAGACGAACCCGTGTCGATGGTTGACGCGTCGCTGCGCATGTCGATCGTCAACCTGTTCAGGACACTGCGCGACGGTCTCGGCGTGTCGATCATCTACATCACGCACGATCTGGCCACCGCCTATCAAATCAGCGACCGGATCATCATCATGCGCAAGGGAGAGATTGTCGAGAGCGGCCCTGCAAGGGATATCCTCGACCATCCGCAGCACCCATATTCGCAGCTCCTCAAGGACTCCCTTCTGTCGCCGGATCCCTCGGGAACGGGCGTGCTTACCGGTTCCGGCGTGGCCGCGCGGCAGGTGCGCGCCGGCGCCGACAATCCCAAACCGGAGGCGGGGGCTGTCCGGATCGAGTGAATTTCGCACGCATTCATCCACCAGGAAACAGAGCGGTAGGACCATGCAAAAGGCACAAGTGCGTTTCGACAGAGACTTCATCATCGGCGAGACGGACAAACGTCTGTTCGGCGCTTTTGTCGAGCATCTCGGGCGATGCGTTTATGGCGGCATCTTCGAACCCGGCCATCCCACGGCGGACAAGAACGGCTTCCGCCGCGACGTCCTCGAGCTGGTGAGAGAACTGGCACCCACGATCATGCGCTATCCCGGCGGCAATTTTGTCTCCGGATACGATTGGGAAGACGGCGTCGGCCCTGTCGAAAAGCGCCCTCGCAGAATGGATCTCGCCTGGAAATCGATCGAGACCAACCAGTTCGGGACCAATGAATTCATCGACTGGTGCCGGCTTGCCGACATCGAACCGATGCTGGCTGTGAATCTCGGCACGCGCGGGCCGGACGAGGCAAGGCACTATCTCGAATACTGCAATCACCCTTCCGGCACCACGCTTTCCGACCGTCGCCGATCGCACGGCTGGGACAAGCCGCATGACGTGAAATTCTGGTGCCTCGGCAACGAAATGGACGGTACCTGGCAAATGGGCGCCAAGACAGCCCAGGAGTATGGGCGGATTGCAGCCGAAGCGGCGAAGATGATGAAGCTGACCGACCCATCGATCGAACTTGCCGCCTGCGGTTCGTCGGGACGGAAGATGTCGACCTACGGGGACTGGGAAAGGGTCGTGCTGGAACACACGCTCGATCATGTCGAGTACATCTCGCTCCACACCTATCTCAACAACTATGCCGACGACACGCCCTCCTTCCTCGCCAGCCCCGACCTGATGGACAGTTTCATCGAGGAGGTCGTCGCTATCGCCGATTCCGTGGCGGCACGGCGCAGGTCGTCGAAGCGCATCATGCTGAGCTTCGACGAATGGAACGTCTGGTATCGGACGCGGCGTGGCGACGACAACCGCATTCAGACCGGGTGGCCGGTCGCGCCGGCCATCCTCGAGGAGAAATACAACATGCAGGACGCACTGGCCTTCGGAGGCGCCTGCATCTCACTGCTCAATCACGCCGACAGGGTCAAGGCTGGATGCCTCGCCCAACTCGTCAACGCTATCGCCCCTATCATGACCGAAACGGGCGGACCGGCTTGGCGTCAGACGATCTTCTGGCCCTTTGCCGACTTCAGCAATCTGGGCCGCGGACGCGTGCTGCGCACATATGTGGATGTGCCGACCTATTCCGCTCGCTACTACGACCCGACGCGGACCGAAGAGCTTTACGACAAGATCGAAGCCGTGCCGTTTCTCAAGCTTTCCGTGGTTCACTCCGAGGCTGACCGCACGGTGACGCTGTTCATGCTTAACCGCAACCTTTCCGATGGCATCGACGTGAGCATCGAGGCAACCGGCTTCGGCACGTTGACGAAGCGCCTGGCCCATGAACTACGACACAACGATCTCCTCGCCCTCAACACGAAGGAGGCGCCGGACGAGGTTAAACCGACTGAATTCAGTTCCATCGAAACGACGAAAGATCGAATTAGCATCAAGCTTGAGCCGGCGTCCTGGACCGTCGTGCGGTTCGACACATCGAAATGACGGGATAGGTCGGAGGAAGACGAGCCTTACCGTGCAAGGTGAAGGCGCATGACGATGTCCTGGTCGTAATTGCCGAAGCCACGGCCAAAGATGTTCACGCCGCCGGGATGTCGGGCATTGTCGTCGATGCCGATCCTCATCCTTATGGAGTGATGCTCCGCAAGGCCGATATCGGCTACGGTCACGCCGGAGATCGAGATGCCGTCAATGAAGGAGCCGGATTTGTTGATACGCCAGGTCTTGAGCTTGCCGTATTGCGAGCCTTCGAGCTTCCACCAGTTCGGCGTGTAGACGCCGCGCTTGTCGCCGAAATCGCCGGGCGAAGTCCATGTGCCGATGCGGTGGTCGTTCACCCAGAGCGTGATGTCGGAGGGCCAATCGAGATTGGTTCCCGGCACCTCGGATGACAGCTCCATCGAGAACTCCAAGGCCTCGACACGTGAGTTCACCAGCTTGGCGTTGTTGGGAAACTTGTATTCGACAAAACCACGCCCAAACCAGACAAGGGCAGCCTGGACGCGTCCTGGATCGAGGAAGAAGTCCGGTACATCGAGCAGACCGATCACTCCTTCGGTCGAACAAAGACCGCACGGAGCGTTGACCTCGCAGCCCGTGAACAGTCCAAGGGGCATCGCAACCTCGATCTGATTGTCCTTGCGGCGCTCTTCTCCTGAATCGAAGCGGAGGATGATCTCGTCGTATTTGGGGGCGCAGATCTTCTGGTGACCTTTCTTGGCCTTGATCGGGTAGGTATCGACCAGGCCGGCCTCTTCCAGCATCTGAATATTCGTGGCGACGGTGGATTGAGGGAGTCCGAGCTCCTTGCTGATCTCGTTCACATTCAACTTTCCCGACTTGTGGAGAAGCTGGAGAATGCGCATGCGGACCGGGGATGCCAGTCCTTTGAGGACCGGGACACCGTTATCCGGCGTCACGTTCAGGAAACTGCGTCTCATGCAAACTGCTCATGTGCGCTATATATCAGAAAGTCTGATCGCAAGCATACATGAGCGGGCGCTCAAAGCGCTATAGCGTGTTTTAGCCTGTCCGCGCATCTGGCGGGCGCGGCGACGACGGTCGATACAGTCGTCCGCATCGGCGAAGGCTTCGGTAAACTGTGGAGGCCGACACGCCACGCCAGCGCGCCGGCCTCCGCCCTGGTTCGTGGCTCAGTTGTGGCGGATTTCCGTGCCGAGCACCTTCAGGCACTCACGGATAAAGGCGGCCAGCGCCGTCCATCCCTTGGCCGACACCATCGTGCCATCGACATAGGCTTCCGTCGGCGAGAGGTCGATATAGGTTCCGCCCGCGAGAGTGACTTCCGGCTCGCAAGCGCCCAGCGCACCGACCTTCTTGCCGCGCACGACACCGTCGACCGCGATCAGGATCTGCACGCCATGGCAGATCGTGAAGATCGGCTTCTTGGTCTCGTGAAAGTGTCGAACGATCGTCTGCACACGCTTGTCGGTGCGGATGTATTCCGGTCCGCGTCCGCCCGCGCAGTAGACCGCGTGGTACTGGTCGAGCTGCTTTTCCGCATCCGAGAACGTCTTGTTGATCAGCGCGTAGTGCCCGAGCTTTTCGGTGTAGGTCTGGTCCCCTTCGAAATCGTGCAGCGAGGTCTTGATCAGGTCGCCTGCATTCTTGTCGGGGCAAACGACGTGGACCGTGTGGCCGACGGCTTCCATCGCTTGCTGGTAAACGAAAATCTCGTATTCCTCGGTGAACTCACCGGTCAGCATCAGTATCTTCTTGCCTGGCATAGCTCTTCCTCTCTGTTGTTGGCAGGCAAGGCGCGTCACGCGCCTTGTCTCATTCGGATTGCGGCCTTCAGAATGGGGAGTCCGGGAAATAGTATTCCTCGGCGTTGGCCTGGGTTATGAGCGGCGCATCGAGTTTGACGGCACCGCGAACCGGAGCCTGGCCGATCAAGTTCGCCACGGTCATGTAGATCGCGGTCTTGATCATCGCCGGCGGATACGGCGTCTCGACCGGTGTCATCGCATCCCCGTCTATCACCTTCTTCACGATGTCCTTCATGCCGTTGCCGCCGAGCGCCAGCTTGATGTCGGTTCGGCCGGACTGCTTGACGGCCTCGAGCACACCGAGAAGCATGTCGTCGTCATTGGCCCAGACCGCATCGATGTGCGGGTGCTTGGCCAGGTAATCCTGCATGAGCTTGAAGGCCTCGTCGCTGTTCCAGTGCGCATACTGCATGTCGAGCACCTTCAGGCCGGTGCCCTTGATGGTATCCTCGAAGCCCTTGATGCGCTCGTCGTCGATGACGGTGGGAATGCCGCGCAGCACGACGACGTCACCTTTGCCGCCCAGTTTGTCGATCATGAACTTCGCCGTGTTGGTGCCAACCGCGATGTTGTCGCCGGCAAGATACAGGTCCTGGACGGAAGGATCGGTCAATCCCCTGTCGACGACGGTGATGAACGTGCCCATGTCCTTGATGGCCTTCACCGGCTGGGTCAATTCCTCCGAGGTGTAGGGCAGGATCACCAGCGCATCCAGCTTGCGGCTGGCCGACAGATCCTCCAGCGCGCTTACCTGGTCGGCCGCCGAGGGCGACGTCTTAACGACCACGTCGACATCCGGGAAGGCCGCGTTGATTTCCTTTGCGGCGGCCTGCGCGTGATAGACGATGCCGGCCGTCCAGCCATGATCCGCCGCCGGGATCGACACCGCGACCACCTTCTTGTCGGCTGCAAGCGCCTGGCCGGCCACCATCAGTGCGCCGGCAGCCGCAACCGCAACCCATTTTCTGCTAAACATAAATACCTCCCAGAGATATGGACCACACAACAGGCGCCCGTCCGGTCCGAAGACGGGCTATTTCGAAAATCTTTGCACAAGCATGGCGATGATGATGATGACGCCCTGCACCGCGGCGACGAGGTATTCGGAAACGAAGTCCGACAGCACCATCAGGTTGGCGATCAGTTCCAGGATCACCGCACCGGCTATGGTGCCCCAGATGCGGCCCTTGCCGCCCCGCAGCGCAGTTCCGCCAATGACAACGGCCGTTATCACCTGCAGCTCCCAAAGCTGTCCGGTGGTCGGGGTGGCGGCCCCGAGGCGAGGCACGTAACAGATGGCGGCGACCGCCACGCATGCACCCTGGATGACATAGGCAATGGTGCGCGTCTTGACGACCGAGATGCCCGAATAGCGGGCGACGTCCTCGTTGGCGCCTACCGCCGCACATTTGCGGCCATATTTGGTCTTGTAGAGGACAAATGCGCCGATCACCGCAACGAGCGCCGACAGAAGGATCGGCACCGGAATGCCCGCGACGGTACCGAAATAGACCGGCCGGTACGCGTCCCGCAGCGAGCGATCGATCGGGATCGTGCCTCCATCGGTCATATAGGTGATCAGTGCGCGGAAGATACCCATCGTGCCGAGCGTGGCGATGAACGGTTCGATCCTTCCGACCGTGACGATCAGACCGTTCGCGAGGCCGCATAGAAGCCCCGCGATGACGGCTATCACCATGCCTGCCGGAATGGCCCAAAGGCCGAGGCTGGGGGCCATCATGTTCATGAACATGATCGTGACGCCGGCGATGAAGGCGACCATCGAGCCGACCGAAAGGTCGAGCCCGCCCGATGAGATCACGAACGTGGCGCCGACGGCTATGATGGCGACATAAGCACTGCGCGTGATCACGTTTCCCAGGTTTGTCGCGGAAAGAAAATCCGGATTGATGAGGAATCCCGCCACCAGCAGTGCGAACAGTGCAAGGAAAGGGCCGGCATCCGTCCACGAGAAATGGTGCTGCCTGTCGCTTCGGGCGGACATGGAATGGGTAAGCGCCGTCACTGTCTTCCTCCTTGGGCCGTGTCATGGCCTTTGTCGCTGGTCGCCAGTAGCGCGATGTTGCTTTCGATCATCGTTTCGCCCGAGACCTCGCCGCTGATCCTGCCTTCGCGCATGACCAGGATGCGGTCGCAGATGCCGACCAGTTCCTGCATCTCCGAGGAGATGACGATGCAGGCTTTGCCTTGGCCCACGAGCTCCTGGATGAAGGCGTAGATCTGTGCCTTGTTGGCGATGTCGATCCCGCGCGTCGGCTCATCGATGATCACGACCGACGGATTGGTCAGAAGCACCTTGGCCAGCAGAAGTTTCTGCTGGTTTCCGCCCGAAAGCTGCCCCGCCTGGTTGTTCAGGCTCTTCACCCGGATGTCGTAGCTGGAGACGGCCCGCGCGAGCGCCTCGGATTCGCGGCCGCGCAGAACCAGAAGTCCCGGATGCAGAAGGCCAAGTGACGAGAGGGTCAAGTTCGGCGCCAGCCGCTCCTGCAAAAGCAGGCCCTTGCCCTTGCGATCTTCCGTGAGATAGCCGATGCCCGCCTCTATGGCCTCGCGCTGCGAGCGTATCTGTATCGGCGACCCGTTGAACTCGATCGTCGCCGTCGCCGGCCGAAGCCCCACAATGCCTTCGAACAACTCGGTTCGCCCCGCCCCGATCATGCCGGCGAAGCCAAGAATCTCGCCTTTGTGAACGGTAAAGGACACGTCCCGCGCGTAACCCGGAACAGTCGCGTTTCGGACGGTCAGCATGGGCCGGCTCGTACGGACCTCGCGCTTGTGAGGATAAAGCGCGGCGAGTTCGCGCCCGACCATAAGCTGCGCCATGTCGGCCTGGCTCAATGCATGGCCGGGATAGGTGCCGATCATCTTGCCGTCGCGCAGGACGGAGACTTTATCCGCCAGCCGCTGCACCTCGTCGAGGCGGTGGCTGATGTAGAGGACGGCGATGCCCCGCGCCCTGAGCCCGAAGATGATGGCGAGCAAACGCTCGACCTCCCCGCCGGTCAGCACCGCTGTCGGCTCGTCGAAGATGACGACCCTGTGGTCGTCGAGCAACGCGCGGGCGATTTGCACGAGCTGGCGATCCGCCAGCGAAATGTCTCGGACCAGCGCGGTCGGCGAGACCTCGCAACCGATCTCGGCCAGTTTCGCGGCCGCGATGCGGCGCATGGCGCCATCATCGACGATTCCGCGCCTGGAGAGCTCGCGGCCGAGAAAGAGATTGTCGGTCACCGTGAGCGCTTCGGCCAGGAGGATCTCCTGATGCACCAGCGCGATACCTGCCGCCTGCGCCTGGTGAGGTGTCCTGAAACTCACGCGGTCACCGGCCATGGACAGGCCGCCGGCGGTTGGCTCGATGTAACCGGAAAGCAAGCGCATGAACGTCGACTTGCCGGCGCCATTCTCGCCGATGACGGCATGGATTTCGCCGGGGAAAATATCCAGCGTGATGTCCGACAACACGGTTACCGGGCCGTATTGTTTGCAAAGCCCTTCCGCGCGCAGCACCGGGGCCACAGCCGATGTGGGCTCCGGCGGCAAAGCGGTGACGCTTCCGTCGATGCGAGTAGCAACTGACATCGCGGCCTACTCGAATGCAGGCAGGAGCCTGTCCCGCGAATTCTCTATGTGCACGCGCATCGCCTTTTCGGCGGCAACCGGATCGCTGGCCGCGAAAGCGGCGAGGATGGCTTCGTGCTCGTCAAGTGCCTCTTCGGTGACCCGCGAGTGATACATCAGGCGGAAGATGTGGAAGTGGGTGTGCTGGTGGTTCAGCGTTTCGCGGATGAGCTCGTTCTGCGCGAACTCCATGACCTTGTCGTGGAAGATGGCATCCTGGCGGGCGAAGTTCGAATAACGCAGGCGTTCGTCCTTGCCCACGCGCCTGGCCATCACGCCAGCCGCCTCCTGCAAAATCATCAGCCGGGCTTCATCCAGCGCAGCGGCTGCCTTGGCGGCGGCTGCGGGTTCGAGCAGCAGGCGCAGTTCATAGAGCTCGTCGAAACGGCGCCGTGTGATCTGGGGCGCGGCCCGGTACCCGATAAGATGGGTTTTCACCACCAGGCCCTCGCCTTCCAGCCGCCCAAGAGCTTCGCGGATGGGCGTATGCGAGACGTTGAACTCCTTGACGAGGTTGTCGACGGTGATCCGCGATCCCGGAGCTATCTTCAGCGACATCAGCTGCTGGAAGATCGCCTCGTAGACGTCCTCCGACAGGCTGTTGGCACGCTGGATGCGGCCCGTCAACCGAGCGTCGTTGTCGACGGTAAGGTCTGGATTCTGCATGTTTTGCCTCTTGACAGGAGCGACCTCTAACACGATGCTCCGCGTAATTCAATCCTATATCCTATACGATTTTATAGAGGATATTTCGTGAGTCAGGAAAACTCGACGACGGCTCTGGCCCGTGCCTTGCCCGAACCACGCCACGCACGCTGGGCAAGCGATGATCTCCGATCCCCCGCTCGCCAATCCATATTCGAAGGACACAGTTCATGACTCTATTTGCAGCAGCCCGGTTGCCGCGGGAGATTCTTTTCGGCAAAGGCCAGCGTCACGCGCTGCCTGATGTTGCCGCCAGATATGGCCGGCGCGCATTCATCTGCACGGATGAGCGTTTCGCCGGGACGGCAATGTTCGCGCAGATCAGCGCCGCACTGAGAGCAGGCTCGATCGAAACGCTCGTGTACGATCGCATCCTCCCGGATGTCCCCCGTGACAGCGTTGCCGTCTGCGCCGCCCATGCGAAGGACTTCAAGCCGGACATGGTGATCGGGATCGGTGGCGGCAGCTGCCTGGATATGGCCAAAAGCGCCGCGCTGCTGATCAGTCACGGCGGGCGGCTTCAGGACTACTACGGGGAATTCAAGGTGCCCGGCCCCACGCTCCCGGTAATCGCGGTCCCGACCACCGCCGGCACCGGTTCGGAAGTGACGCCGGTGGCGGTGATCTCCGATCCGGAACGGACGCTGAAGGTCGGCATTTCCAGTCCCCATCTCATTGCCGCGGTCGCGCTCTGCGATCCGGAACTCACCGCGACATGCCCGCCCTCCCTCACGGCAATTGCCGGAGCCGACGCGCTCACCCACGCGATCGAAGCCTTCACGTCCGCCAAACGTGGCGCCGATCCGCATTTGCCGCAGCGGCATGTCTTTGTCGGCAAGAGCGCCCTGACCGATCATTTCGCGCTGCTCGCCATCCAGCTCCTGGGCCGCAGTCTCGAAAAGGCGTACCGGGACGGCTCGGACGAAGATGCACGCGCCGATGTTATGATGGGGGCGCTTGCGGCCGGCTGCGCTTTCGGCACGGCCGGAACTGCGGCTGCCCACGCCGTGCAATATCCCGTCGGTGCGCTTACCCACACGCCGCACGGATTGGGCGTGGCGACGATGCTTCCCTACGTGATGAGCTACAACCTGCCCGCCGCGACCGATGAAATAGCGGCGGTCGGCGCTGCTCTGGGGGTGACGGAGACAAAGAGCGCCGAGGCGACCGCGCGCGCCACCATCGATGAGGTGGCCCGGCTGTTCGGTGCCATCGGCATCACCCGTACGCTGGCCGATCTGGGTCTTCCACACGACAAGATCGACTGGACCGCCGAGCAGGCGCTCGGCATCGATCGGCTGATCAAGAACAACCCTCGTCCTTTCGACATCGCCGCGATGCGGCGGCTGGTGAGGGCCGCCTATGACGGCGACATGGCCGCAAGCTCAGTCTGACCAGAGGTGATGAGATGAACGTACCCCAAGGGCAATTCAACGAAGATCCGGACATGTTCGACTACACCACATTCTCGCACGGCCTCTATATTAACGGACACTGGCGACAGTCTTCCGACGGTCGCCTCATTGAGGTGATCGATCCTTCCACGGAGGCCGTGATTGCGGCCGTCCCGGACGCTACGATTGCCGATGCCGCCGCTGCCGTCGAGGCGGCTGCGAAGGCGGCTGCGGGCTGGCGCGCAACCGCGCCGCGCAAGCGTTCGGAAATCCTGCGGCGTTGTTTCGAATTGATGGTCGAACGGTCCGATACGCTGGCGGCGCTGATCTCGCTGGAGAACGGCAAGGCGCTGCGCGACGCGCGCGGCGAGGTCGCCTATGCGGCTGAATTCTTCCGCTGGAATGCCGAGGAAGCAGTCCGCATCAGCGGCGAATTCGGCATGGCGCCGTCAGGCGCCAACCGGATCGTCGTCGACTATCATCCGATCGGCATCTGCGTGCTCATAACGCCCTGGAATTTCCCCGCCGCCATGGCGACACGCAAGATCGCGCCGGCGCTGGCCGCCGGCTGCACTGTCATTCTGAAGCCCGCCAGCGAGACGCCACTGACCGCCTACGCGCTCGCCGCGCTGTACGAGGAGGCGGGCGTACCCGCCGGCGTCGTCAATGTGCTCACCACCTCGAACCCCGGACCGGTGACCGCCGCCATGCTCGCCGATCCGCGGGTCCGCAAGCTATCCTTTACGGGTTCGACCGGCGTGGGTCGCGTTCTGCTGGCCGAAGCAGCCAAGCACGTCATCTCATGCTCGATGGAACTTGGCGGCAACGCCCCCTTCATCGTCTTCGATGACGCCGATCTGGACGCGGCCCTCGACGGCGCCATGGTCGCCAAGATGCGAAACGCCGGCGAGGCCTGCACGGCAGCCAACCGCATCTACGCACAGGCCGGCATCCATGACGCGTTTGCCGAAGGTTTGCGCCAACGCATGGCCGCGCTCAAGCTCGGTTCAGGCACCGACCCGGACACCGAATGCGGTCCGATGATCACCAGGAAAGCCGTCGACAAGATCGATCGGTTGGTCAAGGACGCGGTCGCCCGCGGCGCCAGGATCCTGTGCGGCGGCGTGGTCGCCGACGACAAGGGCTATTTCTATCCGCCGACCGTCCTTCGGGACGTGCCCGCCAATGCCGAGATGGCACAGGAGGAGATATTCGGTCCGGTGGCCCCGATCAGCCGCTTCGAGAACGAGGACGAAGTCATCGCGCGCGCCAACGACACGGAATACGGCCTAGCCGCCTATATCTATACGCGGGATCTGGCCAGGGGCATGCAGGTGGCATCTAGGATCGAAACGGGCATGGTCGCGCTCAATCGCGGCCTGATGTCGGATCCGGCCGCACCTTTCGGCGGCGTCAAGCAGAGTGGCCTTGGCCGCGAAGGCGGACAGAAGCACGGCATTGCCGAGTTCATGGAGGCGAAGTACATCGCCGTCACCATGTGAACGGGCAGCCCATGCAGAATGATCCTTTCCGCATCCGCGACCATGTCGCCGAATTCGACGATATCGTCGCCGAGATCGTTCGTCGCAGCACGGAGGTGCGCGCGACAATACCGATGGTTGCCGACATCGCCTATGGAGCCGATGCCACCGAGACCATCGATCTGTTCTTTCCGGAGGGCAAACGCGACCGCCTGCCGGTCCATATGTTCATCCATGGCGGCTACTGGCGCATGTTCTCCAAGCGCGACTATTCCTATGTCGCCGAGACGGTGACGCGCGCCGGCGCAATCGCGGTCATCGTCGATTATGCGCTGATGCCGGCCGTGAGGATGGCCACGATCGTCGACCAGGTGCGGCGCGCCAAAAGCTGGGTGCTCGACCATATCGGCGATCGCGGCGGCGATACCAAGCGCCTGACCGTGAGCGGACATTCAGCCGGCGCCCAGCTTGCGACGATGCTCTTCCATGACGACGGCCGGACATCGACGATCAAAGGCGCGTTGCTGCTTGGCGGGCTCTACGACCTGAAGCCGCTTCAGACCTCCTTCCTTGCCGCCGAGATCGCGATAACCGACGAGGATGCAGCCAGGTTCTCGCCGCTCACCCGCCGTTTCGATCCGTCAGTGTCGGTCGAGATCGCTGTCGGCGCCGATGAAACGCCGCCATTCCACAGCCAGGCCGAGGCGTTTGCGCGACATCTGAAGGAGCAGGGACTACAGGTCTCGCAGACCACCCTTCCTGCGACCAATCACATGAGCAGCGTTCGCGACCTCGGCTTGGCCGACACCGACGCAGCGACCCTGCTGACAAACCTGGTTTCCCTCTGAGGCCATTGGCGTCGGCGACTTTAGCCAGGGATATTCAGCCGCCGCCCGCCGCGCAGCTCCCGCCCTCCGATCCCGTGCAGATCACCCCTCCGCCCTCGGGCGGGCATTTTGTTATCCTCGGCTTGCTCGATCCTGAAGCCGGATGCTCGGCGCCGCGTCTGTTGCGAGACGAACATCCCCAGCAGGCTCTGCGAAAACTCAGCCGGATACGGCCCTGACCCCTGCGGCCTTGTCGGCGCGCAGCAGCATGCCGAAGAGGTCGCGTGGCTCGTCCGGGTCCGCCAGCAGATCGAGCTCCTCGTAGAGGCCGGTGCGCTGAAGCTGGTCGCGGACGTAGCGCAGCGCGGAAAAGTCCTCGATCGCAAAGCCGACGGAATCGAACAAGGTGATCTGGCTGGCATCCCGGCGGCCGGCCGCCTTACCGGTCATCACTTGCCACAACTCTGTCACGGGATGGTCAGGCTCGAGTTGCTGGACTTCACCCTCGATGCGCGACTGCGGCGGGTATTCGACGAAGATGTCGGAGCGCAGCAGTATGTCGCGATGCAGCTCCGTCTTGCCGGGGCAATCGCCGCCGACGGCATTTATGTGCACGCCCGATCCGACCATGTTGTCCGTCAGGATGGTCGCGGAGCGTTTGTCGGCGGTGACCGTCGTGATGATGTGAGCCCCTTCCACCGCCTCCTGCGCCGACGCACAGATCGCGATATCGAAACCAAACGCGGCAAGGTTTTTCGCGCATTTCAAGGACGCCGACCGGTCGATGTCATAAAGGCGAAGCCTGTGGATGCCGAGCAGGGCCTTGAAGGCGATGGCCTGGAATTCCGACTGGGCGCCGTTGCCGATGATTGCCATGCAGTCCGCCGCATCGGGGGCGAGGTATTTGGCCGCGACGGCCGACGTCGCCGCCGTGCGCAATGCGGTCAGGATGGTCATTTCCGAAAGCAGCATCGGATAGCCATTGCCGACATCGGCCATCACGCCGAAGGCCGTCACGGTCTGGCGCCCGTCGCGCGTGTTTTTTGGATGACCGTTGACATATTTGAAGCCGTAGAGCTGTCCGTCGCTCGTCGGCATCAGTTCGATGACACCGTCGATGCTGTGCGATGCGATGCGCGGGGTCTTGTCGAACAAGTCCCAACGTCGGAAATCCTCTTCGATATAGGCGGCGAGATCGATGAGAAAGCGATCGATGCCGACGGCAAGGACCAGCCTCATCATGTGATCGACGCTGACGAAGGGCACGATGTTCAGCTTGGGGGTCACAGCTCAATAACTCCGTGTGGGACGGTCCATGATCCGCCGGCCCATAAGGCTCGCGGTCAGGTCCACGAGAAGGGTCGCGGTGCGGTTGCGTTCGTCGAGTGCGGGATTGAGCTCGACCAGGTCGAGGCTGGTGACGAGACGGCTGTCGTGCAGCATTTCCATCACCAGATGAGCCTCGCGAAAGGTGGCGCCGCCCGGCACGGTGGTGCCCACGGCCGGAGCGATGGACGGGTCGAGAAAATCGACATCGAAGCTGACATGCAGCATCCCGTTTTCAGCGCTGACCCGCTCAAGAAAGGCGCGAAGCAGTGGGGCCATGCCATATTCGTCGATCGTGCGCATATCGTGCACGGTGACGCCCGCCTTGCGAAGCGCTTCGCGCTCCGCCGGATCGACGCTACGGATGCCCAGTGTGCAGATACGGGCCGGATCCACGCAAGCCGCCAAGCTGGGAAAGTAGCCTTCGAAGCCTGGTTGCCCGCTGGCATAAGCCAGCGGCACGCCATGCAAATTGCCACTGGTCGTGGTGTCGAGCGTATGAAAATCAGGATGTGCGTCGAGCCACAGCACGAACAGGGGGCGGCCGGCTTCCGCCGCCCGGCGGGCGATGCCGGCCAGCGTGCCGGCGGAAATGCTGTGATCGCCACCAAGGAAGATCGGCATGGCGCCGGCGCTGGCGGCATAGGCCGCCTCCGTGATCGCCGCCGTCCATGCGACGATTTCCGGCAGCGCCTTCAAGGCGGCATTGCCGTGGCTGATCGGGCGCAGATCGGCAGAGGCGACGGTGCCAAGGTCGGCCAGCGTATGCCCGAGTTCAGTGAGTGCGGCCGCCAGGCCTGCGGTACGGAGCGCGCTAGGACCCATCTCGCAACCCATCCGGCCTGAGCCGACCTGGATCGGTGCCCCGACGATCGTGCAATGCATTCCTATGTCCCCGCGCGCGTTTTCGATCGCCTATTGGAGCGCGGATAACCGGCAGGATGAACATATCAAATTGGCAAATTTGTTGAAATGGGCTATCAAAATGGAATGATTTGATTGCATTCAGAGCCATGGATCAGCTTGACGAACAGCTCATCACGCTTTTGAGGCATGACGCGCGGCGCAGCATCTCGGACCTTGCCCTAGATGTCGGCGTCTCGCGGGCAACGGTCAGGTCCCGCATGGAGCGTCTTGAAAAAGCCGGCGCGATCATCGGTTATACCGTCATTCTGCGAGCCGATGCCGTCGACCAGCGTGTACGCGGCATCATGATGGTGGAAATCGAAGGGCATGCCGCCGATCGTGTGATCCGCGCCCTTGGCGGCTTCTCGGAGGTTTCGACGATCCATACCACCAACGGCCGCTGGGATCTGGTAATAGAACTGGGGACGCAGACACTGACCGAATTCGACGCCGTGCTGCGGCGCATCCGCCTGATCCCCGGCATTACCGGCAGTGAGACCAGCCTGTTGTTGGCGACACCCCGGAGCACCAAGGCACGGCTTTGATCGCTGTCTGTGAATAGGTTGGCTGGCCAAACCGGCAGTGCTGCCCTGCATCGTTGTGCGGCACGACCGTAAAATGGGCTCGGACTTGTCCAACGTGTGGCAACCTCCAGCAGGGCTGCATGAGCGGCGAGATCTGTCATCGACCCGCGTCACGCGACACCAAGCGCAAAGTCGGCCTCGTCCTACTGGTGCTGGCGTTCCGGCTCGACCGTCTTGAACGGCGGGATGAGTTCCTTGCCTCTCGAGGTTAGATCAGCCTCGCCTCGAACTCGTGCGGCGACATCGCCCTGACGCTGCACGCCACCGTTAGGTGAACCGACGCGCTGACGTAGCGTGGTGCGCCTCAAACTTGATCATGCCGCATCGACTGCGGGCGCTCAAAACCCCATGCGGCAAAGGCTTTCAAGATCCGTTTTTGCTATTCCCTCGAGGCCGAGCGCGGGAAGAATATCGTTATCCCCCCTGAGATCGCGACCGTAAGCCGCCGATAATATCGAAACTCCAGACTCGTGGAGTGTCGCCGGTTTCTCGGTGATCTTGCCCAACAATACGGTCGGCAGCAGTCCGAACGGAACATCCTCGAGAATGTAGCGGCTTTCGATTGTTGTCGGACCAAAGCCGCCACGGCCTTGACGATCCATCTCCTGGTTCATCTCCGAAACGGTTCCCTTCGGAACATGAAACGACAATGAAAAATGCTCCTGGACGGTGCGAACCGCGATACCAAAATGGGCGGCGATGGCTAGCCGTTCGGCATCCAGAGCCTCGATAAGGCGGCCAGCGGCAGGGGTGACGTTTCCCCCCTGGCTCCATTGCTCGGCTTTTTCCATGCGTGTCAGATTGAGAAGGGCAATTCCCAAGTGGTTTTGCGGATTGAGGTTGCTGAGCGCGATCGCAAGCATGCCGTCGCGCTTGACGAAACGATCACCGAATAAGCTCGTGCAAAGTGCGTATCCTTCATCCTGAGCTTTGAAAGGCAGCGTCGCGACGTCAAGCTTCTGGCGAATGGTGGTGACATGGACTTCGGTTGGTCCGAGTTGTCGACCGGTCAACAGTGTTGTGCCCCAAAGGACGATCGGCAAGCTGACCTTGCGCTCCGCCAACCGCTTGGAGAGATACAGTGCCCCGAACGAACAATGCGAACTGATGATGACCGGGATTCCATCGATCAGATGGGGGGCGGCAGCATCCATCACCATCCTGTGGCCGTAAGCCGGAAGTGCAATCACCACCACGTCCGCGTTGGCGATGGCATCCTTGCAATCCTTGGCGATGCGCACGGGTACCGTCGCCACGATGTCCCCCGTCGCTTTCAACAATTCGCCGGTAGCCAACGCCTTGGTGCGCTGTCCCGACGGTGACCAAAGCATTGGCGAATGCCCCGATCCTGCCAAATAGGCGGCAAGGCCATAAGCAATTGCTCCGGCGCCCAGAATACTCACGCGCATAACATTCCTCCTGTCGCAGGCTTTGTGGTTCGAGAATCCCTGCCGCCTTCACCTGAAGCCAGAGCCGCGTCTGACGTCCCTGTCCGCCTCCGATCCGGATTCTGGC
This sequence comes from Mesorhizobium sp. BR1-1-13, assembly GCF_020165515.1. NCBI lineage: Bacteria > Pseudomonadati > Pseudomonadota > Alphaproteobacteria > Hyphomicrobiales > Phyllobacteriaceae > Mesorhizobium > Mesorhizobium sp. BR1-1-13. The sequence continues at coordinate 88,553 of NZ_JAIUIH010000008.1, read as the reverse complement.
GCTGAAGCCGGCATATGCACAAAGCCCGTAACGAACATTCGTTTCCGCTTGACATATATCAAAAACGAATGAGACGATGTCAATCATACGGATTACGCATGTAGGAGAAACATGGAAACCCGGGACCTTCAGACCTTCCTTGCGGTTGCTGCCAGCGGCAGCATCACCAGGGCGGCTGACATGCTCGGGCGTTCCCAGCCTGCGGTGACGCGCACCATTCAGGAGCTCGAGGCCGAACTTGGCTTCGAATTGCTGCATCGGATCGGTCGACGAGTGCAGTTGTCTGAAGAAGGAGTCGCGTTCGAGGAGGAAGCACGACGCCTGCTGATGTCCTTCACCGAACTCGCAGCGCGGGCCAAGATGATCGCCGCCGGCAGAGGGCGAATCCTGCAGATCGTCACCACCTCCGCGATCGGCACCGGCTTGATCCCGACGGCCTTGGCCGAACTCCAAGGTGCCGAGCTTCCGCACGAGACGCATCTCGGGCAGTTTCTTCCCTCGACCGTCGCTCAGGAAGTGCGTAGCGGACGTGCCGAGGTCGGGTTTTCAAGCCTGCCGCTCGATACGCCCGGTCTGGATGTCCTGCGGCTCTATTCGGCGCCTGATGTTGCTGCCGTGCGGGAGGGTGATCCGCTCGCCGAACTAGATGTCATACCGCTTTCCGCTTTTGCCGGCCGCCGCGTCGCCACGTTGCTCAACCCGCTGCGTTTCCAGTTGCATGTCTCCAAGGCGTTGGCGGCCAGGGGCATCGACACCGGGCCAGTAATCCGCACGAATACCGCCTGTGGCGCGCTGCAGATCGTACGCCGGACTGGTGTTGCGGCTGTCATCGATCCCCTCACCGCCTATGGCGTGGGCTTGCCTGGGGTCGTCATCCGGCCGATCGACGTAACCGTCCTCTTTTATTGGGGTGTTGTGGCTGCCGAAAAACGCCCCCTTCGTCCAGTCGCGCAGGCGTTGGTGGATGCGGTCGAGGCGGTGGCTGAACGGTCGATCGTCGGCTTCAAGAAACTCGATCCGACCCTGGCCGGCCAATTGGTGACCGATCCTGCCTCCGGCACAAATCACGGAACGGGAATATGAAGCACACCCCCAGTTCGCTCCCCGCGAGAGGTCTAGCCGCGCTGGAAGCACAACTTGCTCAGGATCTCGATTTTCTCGAACTGCCTGCCAAGCCATGGGTTCCCGCGCGTTCGCGCGATGGCGTGCCGGTCCGTGACGTCGTTGTGATCGGCGCCGGCATGTGCGGACTTGCTGCCACCGCAAAGCTGGTGCTGACGGGGATAACCAATGTCGTCGCCTACGACGCGGCTCCGGCCGGCTTCGAAGGGCCATGGATAACGTTTGCCCGCATGCAAACGCTCCGGTCGCCGAAAACGCTGCACGGTCCGTCGCTCGGCCTGCCGCAGCTGACATTCCGCGCCTGGTTCACGGCACAATGGGGCGTTGAAGCATGGCGGTCGCTGGACAAAATCCCCAAAGGCCAGTGGATGGACTACCTGGTCTGGTACCGGAACGTTCTTGGTCTGCCAGTGCGCAACAGCGTGCGCATGACAGGCGTTGCAGCCGTTGGCGATCTGATTGCGATCGATGTCGAGGGCGCGGAAACCGGCCGGGTTCTCACCCGTCGTCTCGTTCTAGCCACCGGTCGGTCCGGTCTCGGCGGTTTTGCCGTGCCTGATTTCCTCAGGGGCATCGATCGCTCCTATTGGGCCCATTCTGCCGACGACATCGATTTTGATGCACTGAAAGGCAAGCGTGTGGCGGTTATCGGCGCCGGTGCCTCTTCGATGGACAATGCCGCGACAGCGCTCGAGGCGGGCGCCGGTTCAGTCGACATGTTGATCCGGCGCAAGGAAATGCCGCGCATCAACAAGCTGACCGGGATCGGCAGCCAGGGTGTCATCCTCGGCATGTATCATTTGCCTGACGCCTGGAAGTGGAGATTCTTCGACTACACCGCCTCGACCCAGACGCCGCCGCCGCGTTCATCGACGCTTCGCGTGTCTCGTCATGCGAATGCCCGCTTCTTTCTCGACTGCGGCGTAGTCGCGGTGAAGGAAGATGCCGGAGGCCTTCTAGTCGAAACCACGCAAGGGCCGATGCGCTACGATTTCATGATCGCTGCGACCGGCTTTTCAAATGATTTCAGTGGTCGCCCGGAATTCGCCGCCCTCGCCCCACACATCCGCACCTGGTCGGATGGTCGATATACGCCGGACATGGGGCCGCCGCGCGCAGGCATGTTGGAGGCACCGGATCTCGGCCCTGCCTTCGAATTTCGCGAGCGCGTGCCCGGTTCCTGCCCGATGCTGGCGCATGTCCACTGCTTCAACGACGCCGCCATGCTGACCCATGGCAAGGTGTCCGGCGATATCCCGGCCGTCAGCGCTGGCGCCGACCGTCTGGTCCGCGGCATTGCCGCGTCGCTGTTCGCCGAAGATGTCGAAACCCACTTCGCCAATCTGATCGCCTACGATACCCCGGAACTTCTGGGCGACGAATGGGTCGATTCAACACCCTTGTTGCATAAGGAGGCCGCACTGTGATCGACGCAATGGACAAGGCTGCAGGTCTTTCACCGGACGATGCCCTTTTCGCTGCACGGCGGTTTCGGCCCGAATTCGTGCGAGGGGCTGAGGAATGTCGCCTCTCCGTCCTGCAGCCGGCAAACGATCAGGGGCTGGCGCCGAATTTGCGGGTCGCTCTGGCCCGTCGCATGGCAGCTCTGAACGCCGATCCCGTCCTGATGGCCGAATATGATGTGCAACTAGCTCAGCTTGGTCCCACGGAGCAGCTTCTGTCCTTGGCCCGGGGGGAAACGGATTTGAATGAACCCCTGGCGACCATCGCCCGACATGTTGACCTGATCACCCTGACGCCGAGAAAGGCGGAGGCGAGCCACATTGCCCTGCTCGCCCAAGCCGGATTGAACAATCCCCAGATCGTTGCGCTCTCCGAATTGACTGCCTTCATCAACTTCCAGACCCGGGTCGCGACCGGCTTGCGATTGATGAGGCGGGCATGATTTCCTCGGTGCGCCTGAAGCCGCTGAATTGGCATCCCTATATCGCACCGGTCGAGCTATCGGAGGCAACGCCGGAACAGCTCGAAGCGATGAAGGTTACGCCGTCGGCCAAGAAAGTTTCGGAATATGTGCGCACCCTTGTGCATGATCCCGAGAGCTATATTGCCCGCACGGTGTTGTTCAACGCGATCATGTACGTCGAGGGCGGGCTTGCCCGTCCCGACCGCGAGCTTGGCGCATTGGGTGCCTCGATCGTCAATGGCTGCAAATTCTGTGCCGTTGTTCACGCTCGCCGGCATGCGGAGCTGACCAAGAGCGATGAAGTGGTCACCGCGCTGTATCTCGACAAACCTGAAAAGCTTGGGTCGCGCGATGCGGCAATCTACAACTTTGCCCGCCGCCTGTCGGCGGCGCCGTCGGAAGCGACGGCAGACGACATCGCCTCGCTGCGATCAGTCGGCATGAATGATGCCGAGATCATCGACCTCGTCCACGCCATAGCGATCTTCGGCTGGGCAAACCGGCTGATGCACGTCCTGGGCCATGCGGAAAGCGGATGATGACGTCGCATACAGTCAAGCCAGTCCGTCCCACACTTTCCGAAGGGCCAACCAGCAATGCTTGAACTCAAAGATATAAAGCTGTCTTACGGAAGTACGCAGGTCCTGAACGGCGTCAATCTCTCGGTAAAGCGGGGTGACGTGGTGTCGATCATCGGCCCCAGTGGCACCGGCAAGACCACGCTGCTGAAATGCATCAACTATCTGGCCAAGCCGTCGTCAGGAACCATTTCGTTCGATCAGATTGGGATGGATTACCAGCGTGCCGACAAGGCCGCTGTCCAGGCGATCCGGTTGAGGACCGCGATGGTCTTTCAGCAGTTCAACGTCTTCAAGAACATGACGGTCCTCCAGAACGTGATGGATCCGCTCGTTGTGGTGCAGCGCAAATCCAGGGATGAGGCGCAGGAAATCGCGCTCAGAGAGCTCGATCGGGTCGGTCTCTCGTCGAAGCGAGACAGCTATCCATCCCAGCTCTCGGGCGGCCAGCTCCAGCGCACCGGCATCGCACGCGCGCTGGCGGTGCGTCCTGACGTCATCCTCTTCGATGAGCCTACGTCATCGCTGGACCCCGAACTTGTCGGTGAAGTTTTGAAGGTGATCAAGGATGTCACGTCGTCAGGGATCACGTCGCTGCTTGTGACCCACGAGATGCAATTCGCAAAGAACATCTCGAACCGGATCGTCTTCATGGACCGTGGCGTGGTTGCCGCCGACGGCAGTCCGGCTGAAATCTTCGACGCGCCTTCCAGTCCACGACTGGCTCAATTCCTGCAGTCAGAACTCGCTTTTCAATAGCTCAACAAGAAGGGAACTCAAGAAATGTCTGCAATCACATCCGGTTTTTCCCGCCGCTATGTCCTGGCCGTCGCTGGTGGCATCGCAATTGCCCTCGCAACCGCTGGGATCAGCTATGGTCAGGCCGTCCGGACGGTCAAGATCGCGACGTCTGCCGAATCCAAGCCGCTGGCCTGGGGTGCGATCGGCGTCGAACCGCAAGGCTATGAGCCCGATCTTCTGAGGGCGATCAATGCGAAGCTGCCGCAATACAAGTTCGAAATGGAAGGTGTCTCTGACATCGCCCAGGAAACCGGCCTTGCCACCGGGAAGTACGACATCGCCGTAGGTGGCTACTACAAGTCGCCCGAGCGAGAGAAGCAATTCATCATTCCAGAGAACCCGATGGGCGCCAGTCTGATGAAAATCTACAGCAAGAAAGACAGCGGCATAAAGGAAATGAAGGACCTGGTCGGCAAGAGGATCGTTCCGACGACGGCAGGTGGCGGAACCTACAAGTTCATCATGAACTGGCAGAAAGAGAATCCGCAATACAAGCTCGACGTCACGGCATCGAGCGCCGGGATCCCCTACCCGAACCGCCTGGATGAAGTTCAGAACGGCAAGTTCGACGCATTGGTTCTACCGTCTAACCTCGGTGAGCAGGCGGTCATCGATAACAAGAAACTCGATATCGTCGCATCCGATCCGGTCTACAGCAACAACACGTACATGCTGATTCACCGGTCAGCGGAAAACAAGATCCTGGCTGAGGACGTCAACAAGGTGCTCAAGGAACTGAAGGACGACGGCACGATCGACAAGCTCTCGCAGAAGTGGTTCGGCGAGGACATCGTGAAATACATGAAGTAACGGGGCGTCCTCAGCTGCAGCTGGATGGTCGGCGCCAAGGTTGAACTGCAAGAAGGAGTGTTCAAGGTGGATGTGTCTGCTATGATTCCCGAGTTGCTCTCGGCGTTGCCGCTGACGCTGGCCATCACTTTTACGGCCCTCATTGCCGGCTTCTGCCTAGATCTCCTTGCGACAACTCTCCGGGTCCGCAGGGTACCTGTGATCAGTCACCTGGCGGACCTCTACGTATCCTATGCCCGGAGTGTTCCCGTCGTCCTCCAATTGTTCGTTGCATTTTACGGGCTTCCCTTGTTGGTAATCCTGTTCGGCTCCGAAGATTTTTTCTCGCCGACGATCGCCGCGATGGTGGCATTGAGCTTTTATCACGGCGGCTACCTGTCAGAAGTCCTGCGACCTGCATATCTGGCCGTCGATCGCGGCCAGCATGATGCGGCAGACAGTCTTGGATATACCTTTCGCCAGAAAATCGCGCGGGTCATCGGGCCACAAGCAGTGCACTTCGCGTTGCCGGGCTACGGGAACTCCGTCATCTACCTGATCCATAACGTTGCGCTGGTGATGTACATCGGGGCGGCGGATGTCATGGCGACCGCGCATTTGATCATGGAGCGCGACTATAATCAGTACCAGTTCGAAACCTATCTCGTGCTGGCGGTCATCTATTCGGTGATGTGCCTGATCGCATGGCTCATCATCCGCTTCTTCGAGCTTCGTTCCCCGATGCAGGCACCGGAGGCTACGACATCTGCTCAGATCAAGAACACACTGATCGCGAGCGTGTGACCTAACAAGGGTATTTGACCATGTTTGAGACCGATATCCTGCTCCAGGACTCGCGGGAAATTCTGGGCGCCGTACCCGTAACGCTTGCAATGGCCCTTACGATCTTCGTCCTCTCGACGATGGTCGGCAGCCTGTTTGCGCTCGTGGAATATAGACGGATTCCCGCACTGCGAGAGCTCGTCATGGCCTACAAGGTCGTCTTTAAGGGCGTTCCGATGGTGATCGTGATCTTCCTCGCCTATTTCGGTCTTCCCCCCGCGCTCCAGTTTCTGTTTTCATTGGTTGGCATAGATTTCAACGCCCACCAAACGCCCAATTGGGTTATCCTTGTCATTGCGGTGACCGGCTGTGTCGCCGCGTTCCAGGCGGAGATTATCAAAGGAGCCCTCAATGCCTTTGACAGCGGTCAGGCAGACGCAGCCTATTCGCTTGGCTATACAAGGGGCCAACTGTTTCGACGGGTGCTATTTCCCCAGGTCGCCCTGACGGCAATTCCCGATCTGACAACCTCGATGATGGTTATCATGAAAGCACTTTCACTCGGATTCGCCATCGAAGTTGTCGATATTTTCGCGCAGTCACAGCTGACCGCCGCGTTGAATTTCTACTATCTCGAAGCCTTCGTAATTGCCGTCGTGATCTACATGGCGATTGCCTATCTCGTCACACAGATCGCCGACAGGCTGGAGCAAGCGCTTAGGGTACGGACGTGAGGATGTAGAATAGAATCTTCTAGCAAGATCGGCTTGTCTTCCGCAGAAGCATCCTGGTAGTCGGCGCCGCAATCGATGCGCGCCTCGAGCCGTGCGGCGTCAAGTTCCGCGAACCGTCACGGCGACCGACCTTACCTGGTGCGGAGCCGCGGATTGGGCGTGCCTTCGTTCCGAAACATCCAACGGGTCGCGATTTTGGTCGACAGCTTGCTGACCAAAGATAAAATGCCGATATCGATATTGGCGGAGTGCAGGCGTGAGAGTTCTTCAGCTATTGGCATTCCTCCGTTCCCAAGGACACGCTGCTGTTTTCGCTATGGACGACCTGGTGCAGGGATGCATGACTTCTCGTCGGGTAGTAGCCAGACCGGAATCCGGAATACGGCGGGTCGTTTTGGTTGCGACCACGTTGCTGGCGGCTCACGTGGCTTTCGTCCAACCTGTGCAAGCAGAAAACCGGATGTGGGTCGCTGGCGAAAATGCCAAGCGGCGCAGTTGTCCATCGATGGAATGCGGCATCGTCGGGATGCTGTTTTATCGCGAGACGGTCATCGTCTACGAGACGGACCACGAATGGTCGCGCATAACCGGCTATTCCAATGCCGGCTGCTACAAAGGAGAGTCCACCTTCGTGGAATCGGGACGCAATGACTGCAGCAAGGAGAACGGCATCTCGAACGGCAAATTCGCCGAATGGGTGAGATCGGATTTCCTGGCTCCGGCAAAGCCACCATACGAGCCCGAGATCGAGGGATAGAGCCGAGACAATTTGCGGCCTCTCGTTAAGAATGCGATAACCAATTGGTAACGGTGCCTGCCTAGCTTCGTGATCCGATGGCCGGATCGCCCGGCCACATTTTACACGGAGCGGCGACGGGCGGGGCGGATGTATCTGGTACTGGAGAAGCTTGTCGCCTTCCCGGCGTCATTGTTGAAATTCGCCTTGAGGATCTCGGTCGTCATCGTGTTTTGCGCCGCCTCTGCTTCCGCCGTGCAGGCCAATTCCAGATTTTCAGCCATTGTCATCGATGCCAAGACAGGCAAGACCCTCTACAGGGATCATGCGGACGCTCCGCGCTATCCAGCGTCTCTCACCAAGATGATGACGCTCTACCTCATCTTCGACGCGCTCGAGAGCGGCAGGATCTCGAAAGGCACGGCGATACCGGTGTCGGCCAGTGCCGCCAACGAGGCCCCCTCCAAGCTCGGACTGAAGCAAGGTCAAACGATCACCGTCGAACAGGTCATATTGGCGCTGGTAACGAAGTCCGCCAACGATGCCGCGACGGCCATTGGCGAGTTCCTCGGCGGATCGGAGGCCGGCTTCGCACGTCTCATGACGCAAAAAGCACGACAGTTAGGAATGACCTCCACCACGTTCAGGAACGCCAACGGACTGCCCGATACAGCCCAGAAGACCACGGCGCGCGACATGGCACGTCTTGGCCTGGCGCTCAGGGATCATCATCCTGGCTATTATTCCTACTTCAACACCCGATCCTTCAAATACAAAGGTCGGCGCTTCGGCAATCACAACCATCTGCTCGGCCGGGTGAAAGGCGTGGATGGGATCAAAACGGGATACACGAATGCCTCGGGCTTCAACCTGGTTTCTTCCGTCGAGGCGCAGGGCCGCAGCATCGTCGCGGTGGTGATGGGCGGACATACGGTCGGGAGCCGAGATGCACGCATGAAGCGTCTCATCAGCCGCTATCTGGCTAAGGCTTCCAACGGTCCGGACCGGTTCAGGATCGATCGTGGCGGAGAAAGCGCATTGGTCGCCTCCGCGGCTTCGAACGCATCGGTGCCCACTCCGACGTGGAAGCCGGCTCAGGTGGCCGATTCCCGAGCCGCTTTCGCCGCTGAGGCGATGGGCGATGGGTCCAGGGAGCAGGCCTTGTCTGCCGATGCCATCGATCTGATCAGCACCGCTTCCACCCACGAAGGTCAATGGATCATCCAGATTGGATCGATGCCAAGCAAGGCCGCAGCTCGTGAAATCCTTTCACTGGCGGCTCGCAAAGCGCCAAAACTGCTTTCGAAAACTTCTGCTTTTACCGAGGCCTTCGAAAAAGGTGGCGATGTGTACTACCGCGCCAGATATGCCGGCTTCGACAACAAGTCGGAAGCGTGGAGCGCTTGCGGGCGGCTGGCGCTCAAAAACATCGATTGCTACGCGCTCACTCGGTAGGTGGGATCGAACGCCCATGCGAACGCTGCAACTCGCCTCTCCCGACGTCCTCTCACCAGGACCATGCGGCAATATCGAAAGATGTCCTCGAGCCCTCTTCGATCCTTCGCATGGGGCTTCGCTGTGAAACGCCGCGGCTGTGCGCCTCGGAGCGACGTCGTCTCGTCGACTTATCAAGACACCGGTTGCGGCTTTTTCGTCACGGGTAGCGTCCTTCGTTGTTGCCTCATCGCTGCACTATGTGTTGCAACTGTCACAAAGGCCGGCCCTCAAGCTGCCGCCAATGGGATTGCCTTGCCCCGCTTCGCGTCGTTGAAGAGTTCTCCTGTGAATATGCGGGTCGGACCGGGCACCCAATATGACGTCGAATGGGTTTATGTCCGGCCGAGGATTCCGCTTGAAATCTACCAGGAATATGGAAACTGGCGGCGCGTGCGAGACTGGCAGGGAACATCCGGCTGGGTCTTCGGTCCGCTTCTTTCGGGGCGAAGGACCGCTGTAACCGCCCCATGGAGCAAGGACAAGATCGCGCTGCGCCGGAAGCCTTCGGTTTCCAGCCTCGTCACCGCCTGGCTGGCGCCGGAAGTAATTGTCGAACTGGTGCGCTGCGACGGGCAATGGTGCAGGGTTGCGGTCAATTCGCTGGCAGGCTTCGTCAGGCAAACCCGCCTTTGGGGCATCTATCCTAACGATACACTCTAACAGCAGCACTCGTCGGAAGGCTGCTGCTGGTCGGCCGGTGATGGCATCTCGCGTCGCCTTCAGCCAAATCAAACCTCGCGAGAAGAACGCCGAGTTGAGGGCGTTCCGCACAACCGTGGCTCACATTTGGCCGGCGACAGAGCCCTCCCACCTGTCGCGAGCCTTTGCGACGGCCTGCCCGACTATTCCGGCGGCCGTCGAGCAATGGACTTCCTCAAGTCAGCCATCGCCCAACACTACCTCCGCGGGCAGCTTCCAAACATCATTCGGCAGCTTCGACCGATCTCGATGCCGGCACGATCCGCGCGGCACAATATTTGAACTCCGGGATCTTACCGTAAGGATCGAGCATAGGATTGGTAAGCATGTTGGCCGGGCTCTCGGCAAAGCAGAACGGCATGAACACCATGCCATCGGCGACCTCTCGATCGGCCCGCAGAATGGCTTCGACGACGCCGCGCCGCGTCTCCACGTTGATCACGTCTCCCTGCGCAAGGCCGCGGCGCTTGATCTCGTAGGGATTCATCGCAGCAATGCCGTAGGGCTCGATCGCGTTGAGCACCCCGGCGCGGCGCGTCATGGCGCCCGTGTGCCAGTGCTCCAGCAGGCGCCCGGTGGTTAGCACCAGAGGATATTCGTCGTCGGGCACCTCGTCGGGAGGCAGGAGGTCGGCGGGCACGATGCGCCCGCGGCCATCCGCGGTCGGGAACCCGGTGGTGAAGACGATCTCGTTGCCAGGAACATCAGGACCATCGGCAGGATAGACGACGGACTCCTCGCGTTCGATGCGCTCCCAGGAAATGTGCTTCAGCGACGGCATTACTTGCGCCATTTCGCCGAAGACGTCCGAAACGTGCCTGTAGTTCCAATCCAGCCCCATGCGTCTGGCAAGCTCGATGATGAGATCGAGGTCCTGCCGCGCCTCGCCCGGCAGGTTGACGGCCGGCCGGCCGATCTGCACCTGCCGATTGGTGTTGGTGTAAGTGCCGAGCTTCTCCGCATGCGCGGAGGCAGGGAGCACAACGTCGGCATGCCATGCTGTTTCGGTCAGGAAGATGTCCTGAACAACCAGATGCTCCAGCTTGGCGAGTGCGGCGCGCGCATGGCTCTGGTCGGGATCGGACATGGCCGGGTTCTCGCCCATGATGTACATGCCCCGGATCTCGCCGTCATGGATCGCGTCGACGATCTCGACGACGGTCAAGCCGCGTTTGGGGTCGAGCGTCTGGCCCCAGAAATTCTCGTACTGGCCGCGGATATCGGCATTCTCCACCGATTTGTAGTCGGGGAAATACATCGGGATGAGGCCCGCGTCCGAAGCGCCCTGGACATTGTTCTGGCCGCGCAGCGGATGCAGGCCTGTGCCGGCGCGCCCGACATGGCCGGTGATCAGCGCCAGCGCGATCAGGCAGCGCGAATTGTCGGTGCCGTGGGTGTGCTGCGAAATGCCCATACCCCAAAAAATCATCGAGCGCTCCGCCTTGGCATAGGTGCGTGCCACCTCGCGCAGCACACCGGCCTCGATGCCGCAGACGGGAGCCATCGCCTCGGGCGAAAAATCCTTCACCTTAGCCCTCAATGCCTCGAAGCCGGAGACATTGGCCTGGATGTACTGCTCGTCATAGAGCCTCTCTTCTATGATGACGTGCAACAGCGCGTTGAGCATCGCCACGTCGCTGCCCGGCTTGAAGCGCAGCGCATAGCTGGCGTGGCGCATCAGTTCCTGGCCGCGCGGATCCATCACGATCAGCTTGGTGCCGCGCTTTGCCGCTTGCTTGAAATAGGTGGCGGCCACTGGATGGTTTGTCGCCGGCCGCGCCCCGATGATGATCACGCATTCGGCCTTCATGGCGTCCATGAAAGGCGCCGAGACCGCGCCAGAGCCAACGCCCTCCATCAAAGCGGCCACGGAAGAGGCGTGGCAGAGCCGGGTGCAGTGGTCGATATTGTTGGTGCCGAAACCCTGCCGGACGAATTTCTGGAAGAGATAGGCCTCCTCGTTCGACCCCTTTGCCGAGCCGAAGCCAGCCAGCGCCTTGCCACCATGCTGGTCGCGGATGCGTTTCAGCCCGCTGGCGGCGCGCTCCAGCGCCTCTTCCCAGCTGGCCTCGCGGAACACTGTCAGCGGGTCGACATTGCGCAAATCAATGTCGCCGGCCTTCGGCGCGTCGTCGCGCCGGATCAGCGGCTTCGTCAGCCGTTCGGGCGACATCACATAGTCGAAGCCAAAGCGGCCCTTGACGCAGAGCCGGTTCTCGTTCGCCGGACCGTTGCGGCCGTCGACCTGGACGATTTTATTGTCCTTGACGGCGACCTGCGTCTGGCAGCCAACGCCGCAAAACGGGCAGACCGTGTCGACGACCTTGTCGAACGCCTGGACGACACGTGTCTTGCCGGTCTCGTCCATCAGCGATTTCTCGTAGAGCGCACCAGTCGGGCAAGCCTGGACGCATTCGCCGCAGGTGACGCAGGTCGACAGGCCCATCGGATCGTGCATATCGAAGACAGGAATCGAGTGATTGCCGCGCTCGGCCATGCCGATCACGTCGTTGACCTGCACCTCGCGGCAGGCGCGCACGCAAGCGCCGCAGGTGATGCAGGCGTCGAGATTGACGGCAATGGCCGGATTGGTGATGTCGAATTCTGGCGCTAGCCCCTCCTCGGTGAACTTGGAACGGTATCGGCTGCCCGAAATCCCCATCGAACCGGCCCATTGCCAGAATGCCGACTGGTTGTCTGGACCGTCGCTCGCCGGTCGCATGTTGCTTGCGAGGAGCTCGAATACCATCTCGCGTGATTTGCGGGCGCGTTCGGTGTCGGTTTTCACGACCATGCCGGCGGAAGGCTGGCGAACGCAGGAGGCAGCCAGCACGCGCTCGCCTTCGATGTCGACCATGCAGGCGCGGCAATTGCCGTCGGGGCGATAGCCCGGCATGTCGACATGGCACAGATGCGGAATCTTTGTGCCCTGGCGCTTGGCGATATCCCAGATGGTCTCGCCAGGGGCGGCGCTCACGGTTTGCCCATCGAGGGTGAATACCACGCTCTCGGCCATCAAAGGTCACTCCGGAAATGCGTCAGCAGATGATTGATCGGATTGGGCGCCGCCTGGCCCAGGCCGCAGATCGACGAATCGCGCATCACCGCTTCGAGGTCGCGAATCTTGTCTTCCGGCATCTGGCCCTGCTCCTGCAAGATGGCCACCAACTTTTCGGTTCCCTCGCGACAAGGCGTGCACTTCCCGCAGCTCTCATGCTTGAAGAATTTCATGAGGTTGAGCGTGACCTGCTTTATATTGTCGGCCCGCGAGAACACGACTATAGCATGGGAGCCGACGAAGGCGCCCTGCTTGGCCAGATCGCCGCCGAAATCGAGCGGAATGTCCCCCAGTGCCGCTGGCAGGATGCCGCCTGAGGCGCCGCCCGGCAAATAGGCCTTGAACTCATGACCGTCCGCCATGCCGCCGCAATAGTCGTCGATCAATTCGCGTACCGTGACGCCGGCCGGCGCCAGCTTGACGCCGGGATTTTTCACCCGGCCGGATACGGACCATGAGCGGATGCCGGGGTGGCCGGGCCTGCCCTGCGCAGCGAACCATTGCGCGCCCTTTTCGACGATGTCGCGGATCCACCAGAGCGTCTCGACATTATGGTTGAGGGTCGGCCGTCCAAACAGGCCGACCTCGGCGATGTAGGGGGGGCGGTGGCGCGGCATGCCGCGCTTGCCCTCGATGCTTTCCAGCATCGCACTCTCCTCGCCGCAGATATACGCGCCGGCGCCGCGGCGGAGCTCGATGAAGCCCGGCTTGACGATGCCGGTGGCCTCGAGTGCGGCGATCTCCTGACGAAGAATGGCGAGCACCGCAGGGTATTCGTCACGCATGTAAAGATAGATCCGTTCCGCCTCGACGGCGTGCGCCGCGATCAATGCACCCTCAAAGGCACGGTGCGGATCTCGCTCGAGATAGATGCGGTCCTTGAAGGTGCCGGGCTCACCCTCGTCGCCATTGATCGACATCAGACGCGGGCCTGGATAGGAGCGCACGAACTGCCACTTCTTGCCGGCGGGAAAACCCGCACCGCCCAGACCCCTCAAGCCCGCATCGCCCAGGGTGGCGATGAGCTCGTCCGTGGTCAGCGCCCCAATCCGTACCCGCTGCAAAAGCTGGTAGCCGCCCGCCTGCCGATACGCCTCAAGCCCGACATAATCGGGCACGCTCACACCGGTATCCGCTGACGCGGCCATGCGCCTCAGGCCCTCGGCGGTTGCCTGGTCGACCTCGCGATCACCGATACGCGCGGCAGGCGCGCCAGCGCAACGGCCCATGCAGGGCGCGCGCATGACCCTGATCGCCGCTGGATCGGCGCCCGCTTGCAATTCGGCCAGGAGGGTGTCGGCGCCTGCCAGCATGCAACTCACTGAATCGCACACGCGGATTGTCAACGGCGCAGGCGGCGTCTCGCCTTCCTTCACAACGTCGAAATGGTCGTAGAAGGTCGCCACCTCGTAGACCTCGGCCTGCGACAAGCGCATATCTTGCGCCAGCGCCCGCAAATGCCGCGCCGACAGGCAGCCATATCGGTCCTGGATCAGATGAAGGAATTCGATCAGCAAGTCGCGCCGTCGCTGGCGCGCGCCCAGGAGCGCCTGGATCTCGGCGAGCGCGGCGTCTTCCAACGGCCTGCCCTTTGGTCCGCGATCACGCGGCCGTCGTTCCTGGATCGTCATGTGCTCACCTCCCCGAGTGAAACGCCCTTACCTCTTAACGATATCCCGCGGGCCAGGATGTCGACTATGAGGCACGACATGTCCCCTGCACGACCAGCGCAAGCATTGCCTCGCAAATCTTGGGGCCGCCGCCGATGGGGTGCAACTCGTCACATCGTCGCGGGCTGCGTCTTTTCGATCATGAACACGATGCGATCGCCGTCGCGTTCCGTCGCTTCAAGTCGCTCGCCCATCTCGTTGAGCAGATTGGGGATATCGATGACCGCCAGCGGGTCCGTGCAGTGAACCTCGAGCCGCTCGCCCGGCTTCAAGGCTTTCAGCGCCTTACGAGTCTTAAGTGCTGGTAAAGGGCACTTAAGCCCGGTCAGATCCAACTTCGTCGTGGTTATCATGATCGGCATGATGCCCGACGGGGCCTGACCCCGTCAATCGAGCCCGGGTTGCGGCTCTCGTTTCGAGGACGTGATCCGACGGCTCTCACATAAGACTGGAATAGGGGAGGAACTGGACCGTGTGACCTGGGTCGACACGGACTATCTCCTCTCCCAACTCGACGAGACCATCGGTCGCGACCAGGGATGACAACAGTCCTGCGCCTTCCCTGGGAAACTTCGTCGCTTCGTAGCATCCATCCGCGGCCGCGCGTACGCTTGCTCGCACATACTCGCGCCGTCCCTGCTTTTTGCTATAGGAAAAGGCGGCCCGCATAGCGATCGGGGTCGGCGGTTGCTGGAGGGCTCCCGCAAGGGCGAGGATTGCCGGGCGGGCAATATGCGCGAAGGTGACGAAGCTCGCCACCGGATTGCCAGGAAGTCCGATCAGCGGGGTTCCATCGATCACCCCCATGGCGACCGGCCGGCCCGGCTTGATCGCGACGCGCCAGAACACCAGGGTTCCGGCACTCTCGACGGCGGCCTTCACGCAATCTGCCTCGCCTGTCGACACACCGCCCGAAGTCAGGATCAGGTCATGGCTCAATGCCGCTTCGCTCAGCTTTTCAGCGATCAGGCTACTGTTATCCACGAGGATACCGAGATCGGTGATGTCGCAGCAGAGTCGAGCGAGCATCGCCGTCAGCATGAAACGGTTGGAGTCGAAAAGCTGCGCCGGTCCACGCATGTCTCCCGGCGCGACGATTTCGTCCCCGGTCGAGAACACTGCGACGCGTATCTTGCGCCTGACCTGAAGTTCGGTGAACCCCAATGCGGCGGCGAGCGCGATATCTTGCGGCCGCATCCGGTGGCCCGCCGGGAGGACGGCCTCGCCCAATGCGACATCTTCACCCGCAGGGCGTACATTGGCACCCTTTTGCAGGCCGGGCGGGAGAAGGATCCTGCCGGAGCCGTCGATGCTCACGTCTTCCTGCATGAACACCGTGTCGACCCCGTCGGGCATTGGAGCACCAGTGAAGATGCGTACCGTCTGGCCCGGCGGCACAGGTTCATTCGCCGCCATGCCGGCCTGAACCCTCCCGGCAACGGCGAACGCCGTCTCGACAGTCTGCGGCAGGTCTACCCCTCGCACGGCGTAGCCGTCGACCGCGGAATTGGTGAAGGGCGGCAGCGGCAGCGATGCTACCATCTTTTTTGCCAGGACGCGCCCATCCGCCAGCAAGAGCGGGACCCTCTCGACCTCCTGTACGGCGCTGAGTTTCGAGGCGATCAGCGCGGCAGTCTCGTCGATGGGCCGCATCTGTCCGCCGAAAGCGAAGCAGTCATCCGAAATTTGCGCCATTCATATTCCCACTCTACGAGCGTGTCGGCTTCTTCGTAATCGCATCAATCCGGCTTTTTTTAATCAGCTTCGGTTGAACAGCCTGTAAGATACGGCAAGCTAGCGCAGGCGCGAGCCAGAATACGACGTCAGGAGACTGCCATGCATTTGATGCTACGCCAACCGGAACACGCCATCATCACACCCGATCCGCAAGACCAACGGCTGACGGAGCTGGTTGCGGGCATCGACCATACAGGCGCGACGGTAGAGGTCCGCGTTCCGATCGAACGTGCCCTGACGCTCTATCTCAACGCTCAGGAGATCGTCACGATGATGACGGTCAACGACTACCCTGAATATCTTGCGCTCGGCTATCTGCTGAACCAGAACATGCTTCTGCCCACCGATGTGGTGACGGACGTCGAGTATGACGAGGACCTCCAGGTCGTGGTCGTTCGCACCGAGCGCAACACCGACTACGAGCAGAAGCTCAGAAAGCGAACGCAGACCTCGGGTTGCGCCCAAGGCACCGCCTTCGGCGACGTGCTGGAGGCGATCGAGGACATCACGCTCCCGCCCGCTGAGCTTCGCACCTCCTGGCTCTACGAGCTGACGCACAAAATCAACACCACGCCGTCGCTCTATCTGGAAGCAGGCGCCATCCATGGCTGCGTCCTTTGCAGGGAGGGCACGCCAATCTGCTATATGGAAGACGTCGGCCGCCATAACGCTGTCGACAAGATCGCCGGCTGGATGTACCGCCACGCCATCGATCCGGGGGACAAGATCATCTACACGACCGGGAGGCTGACCTCAGAGATGACGATCAAGACGGTTCGGATGGGCATTCCCATCCTGGTTTCGCGCTCCGGCTTCACCGCCTGGGGCGTGGCGCTGGCCCGCCAAGTGGGGCTGACGCTGGTCGGCCGGGCGCGCGGCAAGCGCTTCACCGCACTTTCGGGCCAGGAGCGGATCGTCTTCGACCAGGATATCGCTTCGGTCGATGAGGAAGCGCCGCGCAACCGCCGCAAGGGTGCCGAGCATGACGACTGAGCGGCCCATGACGCTGGGCGTCGTGCTCGCCGGCGGTCTGGGTCGGCGCATGGGCGGCGGGGACAAGCCGACGCGCGTGATCGGCGGACGCACGATGCTCGAGCATGTCATCGAACGGCTAGGACCGCAATGCGACGGGCTCGTTCTTAATGCCAATGGCGACCCCGTTCGCTTCGCCCGTTTTGGCCTGCCCGTCGTCGCCGACACGATCGAGGGTTATCCGGGGCCGCTCGCCGGCATGCTCGCCGCGCTCGATTGGACGGCGGACAACAGGCCCGACGTCGAGTGGGTGGTCAGCGCCGCCGGTGATTGTCCTTTCCTGCCGCGCGACCTCGTTGCACGCCTCCAGCGGGCGCGCATGACCGAGGGGGCGGATTTGGCGGTGGCGTCATCCGGCGGTCAGGCGCATCCGGTCATCGGGCTCTGGAAAGTCGCCCTGCGGGACGAATTGCGCCATGCGTTGACCAACGAGGGCCTGCGCAAGATCGACCGGTGGACCACCCGCTACGGCCTTGCCACCGTATCCTGGCCGGCAGAGCCGGTGGACCCGTTCTTCAACGCCAACACGGTCGACGACCTCGCCGAAGCCGAGCGGCTGGCCGCGTTGCTCGCCGCTAGCTAACCCGGCCGGCTGAACCCCGCGCGCTCCAGCGCCGAATGCACCTCGTCGGCCTGGAGGACTTCGAGGAACGCGTGCACCGCGGGCCGATCCTTTCGCGCGCAAACCAGCGCGAAGTCGTAGTGCTCTTCGGTCAACGGGATAAGACCGAGCCCGGCCGCACGCGCGACCGGCGCGATGGTGACGCCCCAGTCGGCGCGCTTCTGCGCTACCGCCGCGGCCACGGCATTGTGTGTGCGCGGCTGGTTCCAGTAGCCGTCCGGGCGTTCCGCGCCGAGCAGTTGGTCGATCAGGATACGCGTTCCCGAGCCTTGGTTGCGGTTGACCATCATGCAATCGGGATCGGCGAGCGCGGCACGGACCGCGTCCTCCGCGCCGAGGCCCTCGAAGCGCCCGTCCCCTCGGCGGAACACCAAACCTTGCATGCGCCGCCAGCCTGGCACCAGTTCGAGTCCGTCACCGAGGAAGGGCGCGTTGTAGTTCCGCGTCTTCGGGTCGAAGAGATGAATGGGAGCGAGATCGCACTCGCCGCGCTTGGCCGCCGCAAGACCGCCCAGGCTTCCCACAGAAAGCGAGCGCACCGAAATCCCCCGACGCGAAAGTTCGCCAACGACCAGATCGAGGCCGACGCAATGACTGCCGATGACAACGAGATCGGGAACGCGGACCCGCGGCGTGAACAGCGTCACCGGCACGTCTACACCGGCAGGCACGTGATCGGCCAGTGCCTCGATGCGGATGAAGCCGTCCGCCTGGGTAAAGGATGTTATCGCTCCCGAGCCCTTACCAGTCGGATAGGCCGTCAATCCTCCCTGCCCTTGCACAAGGGAGACCATCGCGAATTCGGTCCGTCCGAGTTCGGAATGAACCCGCAACGGAAGGCTTGCGGTGACCTGAGCATCGACGCGCGGCGGCAGCCCCGCCATGCGCCGCAGGGCGGGTACCACCATGTCATGGAAGGTGAACATGGCCGAGGTCGGAAATCCCGGCAGGACGATGACCGGCTTGCCCCCGCACACCGCCAGGCAAAGCGGCTTTCCGGGCTTCAGCGCCACGCCGTGGGCGATGATGCCGGGCTTGCCCAGTCGGCCGATAATGCGATGCGTGACATCCCCTGCCCCTTTGGACGTGCCGCCCGACACGATCATTACGTCGTGGGCGGCGAGCGCCTCGCGCATAGCCGTCTCAAGCGTTGCCTCGTCGTCTGGAAAAGCGCCGAGAAAATGCGCTTCGCCGCCATTTTCAGTGACCGCCGCAGCGATGATCGGTCCGTTGGCATCATAAATGCCGGCCGCCCGCAGCGGCTCGCCCGGCTGAACGAGTTCATCGCCAGTGGAGAGCACGGCCACGCGTGGCCTGCGCGCCACGGCCACTTGTGCGATTCCGCACGCGGCGAGCATGCCGATTTCGCGCGAGCCGATTTGCGTTCCGGTGCGCAGCACGACCTCTCCTCGCGCCATGTCAGATCCCGCATTGGAGACAAACTGGCCGGGCGAGATGCCGCGCCCCACCTCGATGGCACTCAACCCCACCGGATGGGTATGCTCCACCATGATGATCGCGTCCGCGCCACGTGGCAGCGGCCCGCCGGTTGCGATGGGCGTGGCGGTTCCGGTCAGAACGGGGAGTTGCGGAACCGTGCCGCAGGCAATCGCTTCCGCATTCAGTTCAAGCCGAACGGGACGGGTTTCAGAAGCAGCAGCCAGGTCGGCCGCACGTACTGCGAAGCCGTCGACATTGGAGCGGTCGAAGGGCGGCACGTCGACCGGCGCCGCCACGTCTTCGGCAAGAACCAGCCCGAGCGCGTCGGCCAGCGTCCGCGTCTCGGTCGGTAACGGGCGGGGAAACAGCGCTGCCTCGAAGCCCGCCAGCGCAGCTTCGCGCGACAATATCGTCAGGAACTGCTCCTGCCCGCTATTCTGCTGGGCCGATGATGGAGAATTCGTCATAGCGGCTCACTCGATCAAAAGTTGCGGAGCGGAAAGGCGGAGATGGGCGTGCCGAAGGCATACCCCTCGCTATCGCCCGGGACCGCAAGCCAGGCGTCGGCAAGCCGCATGGCGTCCAGCGAAAAGTCGCCGACGGCGAGCGGCGTCCACATATCCCGTTCCTTCCCGAGCAGAACGAGCTCGTAGAGTCCGACCGCGGATGAGATTTTCCGCGACAGCGGCAAGATGATGCCGGGCCGTTCAAATCTGCCCGACAGGCGGTCCAGGACTGGCTGGACAAGCGCAAGGAACCCGGCGAAAGCTTGGTGCGGCGATCCGGCCAATGCGACCACCGGTGTTTTGCCGAGCCGGCCTATCGCCGTTGTCCCCCCGGGCCTTAAGGCAATGCCGTGCCCAATCAACACCCCGCGCCGCGCCAGAGCCTCGGCGGTCACGTCGGCGTGGCCGTCGCCAGTACCGCCGATCAGGAGCAGAAAATCGCATGCCTCGCCATCAAGAGCGGCAATGATCGATGCCGCGTCGCGCTCTACGGTATCTATACCGGCAATCGAAACGCCCGAGGCACTCAGGCTCTCGACCACGAGCCGCATGGAGAATGTCTCGTGACTGTCGGCAGCGACATCGATTGCGCGCACGCGCGGGCTCCGTATGGCAAGCTGGCTCAGTCCCACTTTGCGGGCGACCAGCAGGTCGGCGAAGCCGATCGCCTTTCCCTCAAGCATTGGCGGGCGGGCCGCCGCCATATCCTCGCCCGCCCGGCGCACACCCTGACCGGGCACGGCTTCAGCTGCTGCTTGGATCATCGGTCCACTGCAATCGACGAGGCCGGCCTGCAGCACACAGTCGCGATTTTCAGGCATGACCTCACCCGTCTCGACCCAGGTCGGCGCGACCGGCAAAACTAAGGGCGAATAGGCTGATGCCCCCACAAGGTCGAGGGCGCGACACGCCCAGCCGTCGATGGCAGCGATGTCTCGCGCAGGCTGAGCTGGCACGACAGCCGGCATCCCGGCAGCGACATAGCCCAAGGCTTGTTCAAGCGGCACCAAGCGCGGGGTGACGGGCATCACACCATCGAGCAGCGCATCGAGCGCCGCTTCCAGGGGAGTCAGCGGGCCCTTCGAAGAAAACATTCTCGTCATGGCGCGATATTGAAGCAGACGCGAGCCCGTTTGCAACCCAGCTTCAAGAACGCTCGCGCTGCGCATTCGGGAAGAAGAGCTGCTGGCCGTCGATCTTGTATTCTCCGATCGCCTTCTGGCCCTCCGGAGAAACCAGCCAATCGATGAAGCGCTGGCCGGCCTCCACTTTGACGCTTGGATGCTTGCGAGGATTCACCAGCATCACGCCATACTGGTTGAAGAGCCGCTTGTCGCCCTCGAGGGCAATGTCCAACTCGCCACGATTCTTGAACGACAGCCAGGTGCCACGATCGGAAAGCGTATAGGCGTTCATGGCCGCCGCGGCGTTGAGCGCCGCCCCCATGCCCTGCCCGATCTCCTTGTACCACGGGCCCTTGGCTGCCTCGATGTCGATGCCAGCCGTCTTCCACAGACCCAATTCGGCCGAATGGGTGCCGGACCTGTCACCGCGCGACACGAAGGCCGCTTTCTTGGCTTCGATGGCGATCAGCGCGGCTGCGATGTCCTTGGTCCCGCTAACGCCCGCCGGGTCGCTTTTGGGGCCCACGAGGACGAAGTCGTTGTACATCACGTCGAAGCGCTTCACCCCGAAGCCTTCCTCGATGAACTTCTCCTCCTGCGCCTTGGCATGGACGAAGACCACGTCGGCATCGCCGCGCCGACCGGTGTCGAGCGCCTGACCGGTGCCCTGAGCGACAACCTTCACGCTGATGCCGGTTTTCTTCTCGAACAGCGGCAGGATGTAATCAAACAGGCCAGAATCCTGGGTCGAGGTCGTCGACGCCACGACGATCGACTGGTCCTGGGCAGGTGCGCCGCCCGCTAGCATCAGAAGCACCACAAGCGCAGAGAACATTCGGCGGGTCAGCATCTCAATCTCGGTCCAAGTTGATCAAAGCACGAGTTCGCCGCGCACGAAGGCAGCGGCTTGCGGGGTCGCGGGGCGGTCAAGGAAGTCGTCGGCGTCGGCATGCTCGCAAACGCGCCCCCGGAGCAGAAAGACGACGTCTCCCGCGATCCTGCGTACCTGGCCGAGGTGATGCGACGCCATGATGATCTTCGTGCCCGATTGGGCAGCCGTGATGATGATCTGCTCGACAAAACGCGTCGCCGCCGGATCGAGGCTGGCTGTCGGCTCGTCGAGCAGCAGGATTTCGGGCTGGCGCGCCAGGGCCCGGGCGAGGGCCAGCCGCTGCTGCTCGCCACCGGAGAGATGCCGTGCCGGACGTGCCGCGAGATCGAGAAGACCGACGCGCTCGAGCAGTTCCTCCGCGCGCGGGGCCCGGAGCCGGCGCGGACAGCCGGCTTGAGCCAGTGCATAGGCGACATTCGCGGCCGCCGAGCGGCGCAGCATCACCGGCTTCTGGAACAGGATCGCGCGCCGTGTCGGCGGGGAAAGCATTCGTCCCCCCCAAGTCAGGGTTCCAGCAGAAGGAGCAACAAGCCCCATGCAGAGCCGCAGCAGGGAGGTTTTGCCCGACCCGTTCGGGCCGACGACCAGAGTCGGCGCGCGCGGCCCGATCGTCAGGTTCACCCGGTCCAGGATGGTCGTCGCACCGGCGACCAGCGACACGTCATCGAAGACAAGTGGAAGATCGCTCTGAGCAGCCCGCATCCCTAGCCCGCCCGTTGCTCCGACCAAACCCGCACGCCCCAGGCGGTGGCGTTGATCAGCAGGATGAGGAAAATCAGCATCAGGCCGAGTCCCATGGCGAGCGGCAGGTTTCCCTTCGAGGTTTCAAGTGCGATTGCCGTCGTCATGGTGCGGGTGAAGCCATCAATGTTGCCGCCGACGATCATCACGGTGCCGACCTCGGCCGCCGCCCTGCCGAAACCTGCAAGCAGAGCCGTGACGAGGCTGAAGCGGCCGTCCCACAAAAGCGTGGCGACGAGGCCCGTCGGCCCGACCTGCATCGCAGTCAGTTCCTCACGATACTCGCGCCACAGATCCTCGACCGTCTGGCGAGTCAGCGCGGCAATGATGGGCAGCACCAATAGCGCCTGCGCGATGACCATGGCGGCGGGTGTGAACAAGAGGCCGAACTCGCCAAGCGGCCCGGATCGCGATAGCAGCAGGTAGACCGTCAGCCCGACCACCACCGGCGGCAGGCCCATGAAACCGTTCAGCAGCACGACGATCGCCGAACGACCGGGAAAGCGTGCCAGCGCGATAATTGCGCCCAGCGGCAGGCCTGCGACCATGGCGATCGCGACAGCCGAAAGGCTCACGGCGAGCGACAGGCGCACGATGGCAAACAGCGTGGCGTCGCCGCCCGCGATCAGTTGCCATGCACCGAGCCCTTCCGACATTGCTCCTCGCAGTCGTGTCCAGCGTCAATGTCCTGCAACTCCTCCGTCAGAGTCAAATCCTTGAACCTATTCAGGAATATGCATATCAATGCAGGATGGATTTGCTGACGACGTCCGAAGCCGCCGATTATCTGCGCATTGGCGAGCGCAAGCTTTATGACCTAATCGCGGAGGAGCGTATCCCGTGCAGCAAGGTGGCGGGCAAGTGGCTGTTTCCGCGGCATGAACTCGACCGCTGGGTCATGTCGGGGTTGGTCCGGCCCGCAGGAATGACCCAATCCGAGCCGCCGCCGATCGTCGGCGGCAGCCAGGACGACCTGCTCGAATGGGCTTTGCGCCAATCAGGCTCCGGCCTGGCCTTTCTGACGGAAGGCACGGAAGCCGGCGTGACACGCCTGCTGCGCGGCGAGGTGTCTGCCGCCGCGATCCATTTCCACAGCCGCGACCCGGACCCGAATGTCGCCGCAATTGCGACCAGGCCGCGGCTTTACGATGCGGTTCTGGTCGGATTCGCCCGCCGCGAGCAAGGCCTGCTGCTCGCGCCAGGCAATCCAAAATCGCTCAACAACCTGACCGACGTACTTGCGACCGGCGCACGCATCGCGGTTCGTCAACGCGGCGCAGGCGCGGACATGCTGCTCACGCAATTGCTGGCGGACTCCGGCGCGAAACAAGACGACGTCAATCGGTTGGAGCCTCCCTGCCTGACCGGACCCGATCTCGCGGCTGCCGTGCGCATTGGTAGGGCCGATTGCGGAATTGCCACGCGCGCGGCCGCGCGCGCCGCTGGCCTCGATTTCGTTCCATTGGCCTGGGAAAGCTTCGATCTCCTGATGCGGCAGCGGACCTACTTCCAACAACCGATCCAGGCGCTCCTGCGTTTGCTAGGGCAGGAAATCTTCGCCAGCCGCGCCGCCGAGCTTGCCGGATACGATCCATCGCCGGCCGGGCAGATACGGTTCTTCAAATAGCAGCCGACCCCGATCAAGCCGCAGCTCTCATCCCAGATCGATCTCGCCCTCGACGACATGGCGCAGGCCTGCCGGCTCCGAGGTGATGACGGCCCTCACGGTCAGTCGGCCCTGTCCTTTCAGGCCCTTCTCCGCCACGGCTTTCTCGATTGCCTGCTGCGAAGTCACGCCGACCTGCTTGAGGAACTTGCGCATGGAGACGTTGAAGGGATCGGTTTCCATATTCTGGGTCATATGATTGCCTCGAACGGTGTGAGCGATATGGCCGGTCCGGCAAGCTTGGTGCCCGCAACGGCGGCGCTGCGCCAACGGAGCACGGAATGGCCCGGGGTGCAATGAGGACGACGCTCGCGCTATGTCTGACGGCCGTTGGTCCGTTCCTCTGCGGCATAGAAACGCGTGGTGCCGAGCTCCGCGGTCATGGCCGTGACGGCCGATGGGCAAACAGCGATCACCGGGGGTTTCGACGCCAAGGCGATCATCTGGTCGATCAGGACCGGCCTAGAGCGAGGGAGGTGCTGCTTCCACGATAGTCAGTCGGCGACGTCCGCAAGGCCGTTTCGCGGGCACGGCCAGACGGCCGTCTCTGGCGGAAAAACCAGGCAGCAAGTGGCAACTGCCGAAGAGCATGATGGATAGCCGTTTTTCGCCCGTCAGCGCGCCCTAAGCAATCCTGATGCCGCTATGAGCATCGAACAGATGCACCTTGGATATCATGATCTCCAACCCAACCTCTTGATCAAGTTTGAAGGGCGGCTGATCCCGCACCTCGGCCACGAGGTCGACTCCACCTGCACTTAATGTAAGCTCCTGGGCCTCACCGGTCGGCTCGACCACTTGCACCCTCGCCCGAGAGTGGTTGCCGCCAACCGAAATGTGCTGCGGACGAATCCCGTAAACTACCCCATCCCTGTCGCCCATCCGAGCATCCGCCGGCAAGGGTAAGCGCAAGCCCTGATCGGCGACGAATGCGCCGTTGTCGATGCGGCCCTCGATCAGGTTCATTTCCGGCGAGCCGATAAAGCTTGCGACGAACAGATTAGCTGGATTCTCGTAGAGCTCGGAAGGGCTGCCGATCTGTTCGATCCGGCCTTTGTTCAACACCACGATGCGGTCGGCACCCTGGACGTATTCGAGGGACCGATCTCAAATCGGAAGCTGCGCGACATCCTTGGGTTCCGGCAAGAGTATGACTGGCGCACACAGCCTGCGGATTCTTGACTGGTGGCGGAGAAGGCTGCGGTAGATGGGGATGTTCCTGAGGCCAAGGTTGGCGCAGAGACCAGATTTTCCTGAACTCAAGCAGCGCGCCGGGTAAACGTAGCACTCGGTTCACGAATATTGCCGGCGCTGCCGTGCCACACGGCTTCAGGGCCTTTGGCCGGGCTGGTCCAACGTCTGCTCTCTAGCTCACGCAGTTTGAAGCTAAACGGCGGGTTGGAGGCGCAAAGCTGCCATCCGCAGACGATGCGTCGGCGAGTGTCTAGACCATCGCATTGGCGAACCGCTTCGTAGCCTAATGGCGGATAACGACAATGGTAGGCCCGGAGGGCGACGTTTTCTACTGGACGTCAACACGTTAGCGGACGGTCGGCAACCCGTTTCCTTCATATTCTCTGGTATGGTCTGGCGAACCTAAGGACCGGGGCGAGCACTAGTTTTTAATACGCGTGGTATCTCTGTCTTATCGCGCAAAGGGTTCGATGCATGTTGACCCATGGCATGGGCCTGACGGTTTAGGGGGCCAATAGCGGACGGCGACTCCGAAGGTAAAAACCATAGGCCAACTTTATCCTGCGGTCCAAATCGAGGCGTAACACCCAAGTGACAACTACTCGTTTCCTTAGTATCTGGCGATCGCTCTCCGGTGTCGGGATGGCCCTCGGCATGCTGTTCTTCGCGGCCGCCCTGACGCCGACGCTCGTTCCCCGCACCGACCTGACGCAAGGCGTACTGGCGGGCGCGTGCTTCGCCATCGGCTACAGCCTTGGCGTCGCCTTGCGGTGGCTATGGAAATATCTCGAGATTCCGGAACTGCCGCCACGGCCGCGTTTGCTGTCCAAGGCGATCATCCTGGTCCCGTGCCTGGCCCTTGCCCTTGTGGCACTGTGGCGATCCGGCGCGTGGCAGAACTCCATCCGCGCGGTGATGGGCATGCCGGCTGTCGATGGCGCTCATCCCGTCAATGTCTGCGCCCTGGCCATTTGCACCTTCATCGTCGTGCTCGCGCTGGCGCGCCTTGTCGCTTGGCTGGTGCGCGCCATCGCCGGGGCACTGAGACGCTACATACCCCGGCGCCTGGCGAATGTCGCCGGCGCCGCTGTCGCCGTGCTGCTCATCTGGTTGCTGGTGAGCGACGTTGCGATCCGCGCGATCTTCGGCGCGCTCGACTCCTCGTTCGCCAAGTTCGACGCACTCATGGAACCGGAGCGCCAGCAGCCTAGCGAAGCCTCCAGGACCGGAAGCCCCGCCTCGCTGGTCAGGTGGGACGAGCTCGGCCGCGCCGGCCGCGAGTTCATCGCGGACGGTCCCGCCGCCGCCGAGATAGGGACCTTCACCGGCCGGCCGGCGCAACAGCCGGTTCGGGTCTATGTCGGACTGGGAGCGGCAAACAGTGCGCAAGCCCGCGCGAAACTCGCGCTGGAGGAGCTGAAGCGGGCGGGCGGCTTCAGCAAATCCACGCTTGTGGTCATCACGCCGACCGGCACCGGATGGATCGATCCGGCCTCGATGGATGCGCTCGAATATCTATGCCGAGGCGATGTCGCCAGCGTCGCCGCGCAATATTCCTATCTGAGCAGTCCGCTGTCGCTGCTGGCGCAGCCGGAATACGGCGCCGAGACGGCCCGCGCGCTGTTCCTCGAAATCTACGGCTACTGGACGACCCTGCCGAAGCAGTCGCGGCCGAGGCTTTACCTACACGGACTCAGCCTTGGCGCCATGAACTCCGAAAGATCGGCCGGGCTGTTCGAGATATTCAGCGACCCGATCAGCGGCGCACTCTGGAGCGGCCCGCCCTTCGAAAGCCGCATCTGGCGCTCGGTCAGTGATACGCGCAACAATGGCTCGCCGCAGTGGCTGCCAATCTTCCGCGACAGCAGCTTGGTCCGGTTCATGAACCAGAACGGCCCGGCGGTGGCGCCGGACACGCTCTGGGGGCCGCTGAGGATCGTCTACCTGCAATATGCCAGCGACCCGATCGTGTTCTTCGACTATCGCGACGCCTACCGGCAGCCGGATTGGATGAAGGCGCCGCGCGGGCCGGACGTCTCGCCGCAATTGAGCTGGTACCCGGTGGTGACCATGCTGCAGCTCGGTCTCGATATGGCCGTGGCGACAACCACGCCGATCGGCTACGGCCATGTCTACGCGCCGCAGGACTATGTGGAAGCCTGGAGCGCGGTGTTGGGCGTGAAGGACTGGTCGCGACAGGACCTCGCCGCCCTCAAAACCCATCTTGCCACCAAAGTTGCAGCACAGGCCGACAGAGGCGGCTAGCTGAGGCTTCAGGGCACGGCCGAAATCAGCAGGAACATAGCGAATATGCCAAGATGGACCACTCCCTGAAGTCTCGTCGTGCGGCCCGTGCCGAGCGTGAGCGTGCTGACGAACACGGTGAGCAGAAGAATCACCGCGAGCCCCGACATCCGTTTAGGCTCACGATGCAGTCGATTTGCCACTGACGTAAATGGCGGAAACGGCAGCGGGCGTAGGGAGCCCGCTGCCGCCAGGAGCGAGGCACGACGACTGATTGACGTGCGAGGCTCCTTGTTCCCGCAGCGGCTTGGCGACAGACATCGCCGCGGGAAATTGCTGGATGTTCCACGGCTATCGCGGCGGCAGCATTTGGGGCGGGCGCCTCGAAACAGGCTCCAGACCGCCTTCTGTCAGGCCTTGCCCACGGGCAGCGCGACGAACCGGCTCGAGTCGTCGCGGGTGATCTGCATCAGTACGGCCTTGCGGCCGGCCTTGGCTGCATCGGCAATGGCCTTGGAGACGTCATCAGTGGTGTTCACCTTGGCAGAACTGACGGCGGTGATGACATCGCCCGGCTGGATGCCACGATCGGCCGCATCGCTGTTGGGATCCACATCGGTGACGACCAGGCCGTTGCCATCGTCTGACTTAGCGATGGTCAGGCCAAGATCGGCCAATGCGTCGGCCTTGGCAGGCGCCGGCATTCAAGGAACATTGGTGGCGCCCGTCGCGACAGGCGTCCTCGGCGGAAAGACATACTGTTCGACTGGTCTCATTCCTTCCGGAAGCAAGAAATAAACGCTCGATCCACGTTTGGGATTTACAGCATATTCCAAGAAAACGAGGTGCTGGCCTAGAGTTACCTGGATTTGATCTTATCCGCAGCGGCGGGGCGTACGGCGGGAGATGAAGTTTACGGGAGAAGCATATGAAGCGCATCATCGTCGCCGCGATCATCGCAAGCTTGGCAGCCCCCACCTGGGCAATGCCCGTCGGAGCGCTAAGGCCGTCGGTTGCCGATACGGTCACGAACATTGACCTAAGGAGGCCTTCCCGCCATCGACCGGGACATGGAGTACGGCCACCGCACCACAGGCGACCCCATTATCGGCCCTCCCGTCCGCCACGCCATCACCGGCATTCGAGGAACAATAATGGCGCCGTCGCCGCGGGCCTCATTGGCGGAATGCTGCTCGGCGGAATGGCGGTTTCGGCTGCCCGCCAGCACAATCACAGCGCTTGGAATAACCATGTGAACTGGTGCTCACAGCGCTACCGCTCTTTTCGGGTCTCGGACAACAGCTGGCAGCCGTATAATGGTCCACGCCGACAGTGCATATCGCCCTTCTAAGCGTCCTCTGGACTCCTTGGTCTGACGAGCCCACGGGATTTGCTGCAACGGCTGAATTCAAGCTTGCACGAGAGTGCAGGCCGCCCTGGCAGAGGCCGGCAAAGCCACTGGCGTGAGCTAGCCGGAAATGTCCCGCCCCTTCGAAGCGCATTTCCCGAAGGCGCTTGCCGATCAGTTGATACAGCTTCTCTGTTTGATCCACGCCGATGCACCAGTTGGGAGGACTATTGTGCAAAAAAATCTATCGGTCGCGGCAATTGGCGCGGTGATGATTGTGAGCTTCACTTATTCCGCGTTCGCCACGTCGATCGGGGTAGGCAATCCCTATCCCGTCAGCAACTACAAGTGCGAGGACGGCACGCGTCTGGCAGTGCGTCTTCTGGGGGATCGCGCTTCTGTATCCGTCAACGACGCGGCCGAGGTCGACCTGCCCTCCAAAGGACCGGAAGGAACGACGTACTCGAACGGTCAGTGGACGCTGACCATCGTACAGGGACGCCTGTCGTGGGGCGTTGGTCGAGCTGTGCCGTCTTTATGCGTCGGCGGATGAGCGTCTCACCTCCGGAAAACTGACGAAGATTATTCAGTTCGGTCGCGCACTTCATCAGCTTTCGAGATCTCCCACACCCGTCGGCTCCTCGTGCATTTCAGTGTTTCTGAACGCCTGCTGCCTCGGCGCGGCCGGTCACAAGAACAATGCCACCCGCGGCGATCTCTGTCCGTCAAACCAACGGTTAATCGCAAGACATACACCTTCGCAATAAAACCGAAAACAGAGGCGCTCAGCCAAAAGTGCTAAATGCAAAGAATCCAAAAAATAGGCATTGTGTCTCCAAATATCCAAGCCACCATGCAGAATTATTGACAACGTGTTCGCATGCGCGTGATGTCGGCTTAATTCACCAAAGAGGACGAAAGATATGCGGAGATATGCACTAGCTGCCCTGTTAAGTGCCGCACTCGGCTTTGGTATTCCTCTTGCCGCTGTGTCCCCAGCGGGAGCTGTGACCGTAAATATAAATATCGGATCAAACCTTAATAACGGCCGCGCGATTACTTGCGTCCAAGGCCAGCGATTGATTCAGAGCAGAGGCTTCAGGGACGTGCGTCGCGTGGACTGCCGGGGACGCAATTTTGTTTATCACGCGCGTCGTATTGGCGGCAGCACTTTCGAGATAGTCCTGAATGCCCGTACTGGCCGCGTGGTGGATTTCCATCGCATTCGTAGATGACTCCGGGAGGAGGTACGGGAATGGCACAGTTGTCGGAGGCTCAGCAACCGAGACGGTCTGCATGGGCGAACTCGGCGATCGGAATCGTCTTTATTCTCGCCGGCGTCTTCGTGTTGGGCGATCTGGCGCTGGCCACGACCATCAGCGCGCTTGTCCTGGGCATTGCGATCGTATTCGCCGGTTTTGTCGAGATCGTCCTCGCCATCTGGACCGGTGGGTGGCGTGGTTTTCTCTGGCAGACGATGCTCGGCATCCTCTACGTCGTTTTTGGCTGCCTGCTCATCAGCTTGCCGGTGCTGGGATCTATCATCCTCACCTGGGTGCTCGGTGTCGTGCTCGTGATATCCGGGTTCGGAAGAATGTCTTTGAGCCTGCGCTATCTGTCCACCGACCGATGGATGATGCTTGTTTCCGGCCTGTTCGGTCTCGCGGCTGGCTTCTTGATACTCATCGGATGGCCATCGACCGGGGTTTGGGTGATTGGGGCGTTCGTGGGTATCGACCTGGTCCTCCACGGCCTGGGCTGGCTCGTTACAGGCTTGCGGCCAACGGATACGACCCGATGATCCAACCATTTCACCGTGACCGTTACCCACTTGCGGCATTGGCTCCTGTCCTGCCGCGACGGTTCTCAAGAGCGGCAAGCTTTTTGCGTGGGGTTTCATTTTGTCCTGGACCCGTCGCGAACGGCCTATCGATCCGCACGATGCCGCATGACCGGGATCAGCCACCCCTCGAGACCAGCAGCGCGGCCTCTCTGACCACATAGGAGAAGTTCGGGCGGCCCGGACGAGAATTCGTCGCGACGAAGCCGAGCGCAACGGACGAAGCGGCCGACGACCAATGTCGAGACCGCAGGTTTGCCAGTCGGACAGGCAAGCAAAATGAGACGTGCTGCACACTATTCGGATTTCCGGCTCAATCTTTCACCTTCTAGGATGTGTATTACAGCCCTTGAAAAGTCTTAGCCTAGGAGGGCCCCATGTCCGATCTGATCGTCATCGTCTATCCAAACGAGGCCAAGGCTGAAGAGGTACGTCAACGGCTCATAGGACTTCAAAAGGAATACGTTATTAAACTTGGCGACGCGGTTATTGCTACCAAGACCGAGGCGGGCGCGATAAAGCTCAATCAACTTGTGAATATGACGGCGGCAGGCGCCGTATCCGGTAGCTTCTGGGGCTTGCTTATCGGTGTTCTCTTCCTGAATCCGCTGATCGGACTTGCGGTCGGCGCCACCTCCGGAGCCCTTGGCGGCGCTTTGACGGACGTGGGTATCAACGATGCGTTCATGCGCGATCTGTCAGCCAGCATCCAGCCTGGGGACGCTGCCCTATTCGTGCTCGCGCACGAGATGACAGCGGACAAGGTGCTTAAGGAGATCCAGGCCTTTGGCGGTGTGGTGCTTAAGACGTCGCTGGATGAGACGAAGGAGCAGGTTCTGCGCGATGCGCTTCAACGCGCTTCTGCGACGGCCGGCCAAGGCGCGGCCGCGACCGCCTGACCACGGTCGCGGAGCCGGAACTCTGCTGGTCGGCAAGGCGATGGATGGCCGGACAGCAAGTGGGCGATGCAAGCATGTCCGGCCTTGAGACAGCGGCCCTGCTTTTGATTGAAGCTATCTGCGGCGCGGGCGGAGCTTTCGCTACGGCCTGGTTTTGGCGCATGGCTGCACTGGGTCGGAAATCTGTCGCGGCGGCTGGCGTCGTGGGAGGACTGGCCCTGACAGGGCTGGCCGGTCGGATTCCCGCCTTGGCAAACTTCGTCGGCAACGTCGAAAATGCTGTCGATGCCACCGCTCGCGGTGTCGGCACCCTCACGCCCGGCGTGCTGATTGGGGTCGGCATTGCCGGCCTTCTTGGCGGCATCCTGTCGGTCTGTATCATCGGCCTCGTCCGGGGCGCGGGATCCGGTTGTCGCTAGGGGCGCGGCCAATCGAATTTCCCGGCGGCTATCACGCGTTCCGCCGATCGGCGGACCCAAGCAATTGAGCGATCCAAAGGGTCGCCGACGATTGCGAGCAAAAAGTAACCAGCGCGATGGTGATGGGCACACCTATGAACGCGCCGAACACCCCCCAAAGAAACGACCAGAAGAAGACCGAAAACAGCACCACAAAAGGCGACATCGCCAACACGTAGCCGGCAACCCGCGGTTCTATGTAGCTGCCGATGACGAACTGAATGATGTTGAGGCCGGCAAAAATCGAGACGGCGGCCTGTGGCGATCCGAACTGCGCGAGCGCGTAGAGCGTCGGCAAGAATGTCGCGACGAACGGCCCGATAAACGGAATATAGTTCAAGGTGAAGGCGATAACGCCCCACTCGGCGGCAAACCGCAGTCCGAAAGCCGCCGAAAGCGCCCAGACCATCGAACCGGTCGCAAGGCTCATCAATGTCCGAACCAGCATGTAACGTCGCCATTTCGATGCTGTCTGACTGCTGCCATCGATCAGGGCGGCCGCCGCCTGGGCGCTCAGCGCTACACGAGCATTGCGAGCCGCCGCTTCAGCGTCGAGAAGACCCAGAAGCACGTAAACGACGACAACGATCCAGAACGAGATCACGGTATTCAGCCTTGCGGTCACGCCCTGAGCTATCCGCACGAACCAGCCGACATTGAAATGCTCAGCCCAGGCGCCGGCCATCACGACACCGTGCCCTTCCAACCACTCGGCGAGTTGACTGTAGAGTCCTTGAAAGCGGGCGCTGTCGGCGAGGACCGATCGGCCAATGCGGCCAAAACCCCAACTGGCGATCGATGCAAAGGCGAAGAATGCCAGGACGACGACACAGACGACTATCGCCAGTGCGATCAGCTTTGGAAGACGCCGCTGCAGGTTGCGCTGCAATGGCCACACCAGCGCGATGAGGAAAAGAGCGCACACGACTGGCGCAAAAATTGAGGCAGCGGCCTGCAGCGCCCATATGACGGCGATAACCGCCAGAATATACGTAGGCGCAAAGAGCGTGCGCTTTGCCATGGTATAGTCTGTTCCCGGCCGGCTGGATGGCGTTACCCCGAAAATTGGTCCGGAAGCTTGCTCAGCGCCCAGACCAATGTTCATCGATATCGCTCAACCAGCTCGATTCATGCTGAATAAAGCTGATCTTACGCATCGCGCCTAGCAACGTTTTGTGATGGGTCGACCCTGACGATCGCGAACCGTGTGGCCCCAGCGATCACGAACCCAGCATTCGCGATGATGCGCGCGCGGTGCCGTCGCAGCGCCGACCACAGCCCCTGTGCCGCCACCGACCGCCGCGCCTACAAGGGCACCTCGACTGCCGTTTGCAAGGCCGCCGATGACCGCACCCGTTCCGGCTCCTGCCAACGCCGTGCCTGCTGTTCGCTGTTCCGTGGCAGTACAACCCGCAGCCATCAGAGCCAAAGCAGAAACAAATATGATACTTCTCATGGTTTCATCTCCTGGGTACATTTACATCCGCTCGCCAACAACGAATATTCCGTCCAAACAATGCGCCGATTGTTCCTAAAGGACTGGGAGCGACTCCAACACTCTATGAGCAATTCTGGGGCAAATGGTCTTTATGTGCTGGACGCCGTCCGGCAGCGTATGGCCTTCAGACTATTTGTGGGCCGACCGGCCGTCTGTACCGAGCCTGGCCGGATTGCTATCAATAGTCGACCGCATCACGCATGATGGGGCAGGTCATGCAATGGCCCCCGCCTCGGCCGCGGCCGAGCTCCGCGCCTGAGATAGTGATGACTTCTATGCCTTCCTTGCGCAGCAGCGTATTTGTGTACGTGTTGCGATCGTAGGCAAAAACGACACCAGGCGAGGCGCAAACCAGGTTGGCGCCGCTGTCCCACTGGGTGCGCTCGCGCATGTAGTCGTTGCCGCCGGTTTCAACGACGCGCATCTTCTTGAGACCAAGCGAGTCACGCACCGTCTCAATGAAACTGCCTTTGTCCTTGTGGAGTTCGACGCCGCCCTTGCCGTCAGGGCGATAGGAGAATGCGTCAATGCCGTTGACGATGTCCGGATACATCAGCACGCAGTCACGATCGGCAAACGTGAATACCGTGTCGAGATGCATCGCCGCGCGCAGCTTAGGCATTGCGGCGACGATCACACGTTCGGCAGCTCCTTTCTCAAACAGGGCCGCCGCCACTTGGCTGATAGCCTGGCGCGAAGTGCGCTCGCTCATGCCGATAAGCACATTGCCCTTGCCGATAGGCATGACGTCCCCACCCTCGAATGTGGCAAGCCCCCAATCCCTGGTCGGGTCACCCCACCAGACATTGACCTTGCCGGCGAAGTCCGGGTGGAACTTGTATATCGACGTGGTGAGGATGGTCTCCTCGTGGCGCGCGGGCCAATAAAGGGCGTTCAGCGTCACGCCGCCATAGATCCAGCAGGTGGTGTCCCGGGTGTAGAGCGTGTTGGGCAAAGGCGGCAGCAGATATTCGTTGACGCCGGCCGCGTCACGGATCAGCGCCAGTTGTTCGCCGCCAATGCTTTCCGGGAATTCGAAGGTCGACAGCCCGCCGATCAGTGTCTCAGCGAGGTCGCGATTAGAGAGGCCGTCGAGATAGGAGCGGACCTCGTCGATGAGGCCGAGGCCGACCTGGTTCGGCACGATCTGCTGGTCGAGGATCCACTTCTTGGCTTCCGGAATGGCGACCGTCTCGGCGAGCAGATTGTGCATCTCAACCACCTCGACGCCCCTGTCGCGCATCTTGGTCATGAAGTCGAAATGATCGCGCTTGGCATTGTCTACCCAGAGCACGTCGTCGAAGAGGAGTGCGTCACAATTGCTGGGTGTCAGCCGCTGGTGGGCGCGGCCGGGAGCGCACACCATGACCTTGCGCAACTGACCAACTTCTGAATGAACGCCGAATGAAGTATTGTTTGTCATGACCTTCCTTCTTTCTGTTCAAGGTGCGATGGCGCCCGTCAGCAGCCCGTAGGCTCCGATCAGGCCAGCGATGAGCGTGACGGCGAACACGAAGAGTTCGGCGAGCGTGAACAGCTGCAATTTCTGCTCGCGCCGCGCCCAGACGTAGAGGATAGTTCCGGGCGCGAAGAGGACGGCAACAAGCAGCACGTATTTGAGCCCGGCGGCGACGAACATGAAGATCGTGTAAATCGCCGCGATCCAGGCGAAGATTTGGTCGCGGCCGCGCTGATCCGGCGTTTTTTCATAGCCAACGCCGCTACGGGCGAGCAGGACGCCGTAGCCAGCCACGAGCAGGTAGGGCAGCAACGCGGTGACGCTCGTCATGTCGAGCATGAAGTTGAACGCGTCCCGCGACCAGTAGGTGGAGATCACGAAGAGCGACACCACGATGTTGGTGAGCCAGAGTGCGTTGGCGGGAACCTTGTTGCCATTCTGCGCTGCGAAGAGCCTTGGCATGTCCTCCGACTTCGCCGCCGCGAACAGCACCTCGGCGCAGATCAGGGACCAGGCGAGATAGGCGCCGAGCACCGAGATCAGAACGCCGATCGAGATGAAGACCGCACCCCAGTGACCGACGACCGCTTCGAGAACGCCGGCCATCGACGGCTGCTGGACACCGGCGACAGCCGATTGCGGCAGAGCCGCGTAGGGCAGCAGCGTGACCGCTACCATCAGGCCTGTGACGCCGACGAAACCGAGAATCGTCGCCGTACCGACGTCGGAACGCACCTTGGCAAAGCGGGAATAAACGCTGGCGCCCTCAATGCCGAGGAAGACGAAGACCGTGATCAGCATTGTGTCGCGCACCTGGGCGATCAGGGACTTTGGCGGCATGTCCAAGCCGCCGAAGAAATTCTCGCGGAACTGCCCGAAATGGAAGAAGAAGATCAGGAGCAGTATGAAGACCAGGATCGGCACGATCTTGGCGATCGTCACGACAGTATTGATGAAGGTCGCCTGCTCGACGCCGCGCAGGATCATGAAGTGGAAAGCCCAGATGCCGATCAACGAGACGATGATGGCGATGGCGCTGCTGCCGTCCCCAAAGATCCCCGGAAAGAACCGCCCCAGCGTCGAGCCGATGAGCACCCAATAGAAGACGTTGCCCAGGCAACTACCCAGCCAGTAGCCGAAGGCGGACAGGAAGCCCATGTAGTTGCCGAAGCCGGCCTTGGCATAGGCGAAGACGCCCGAGTCGATGTCTGGCCTCTTCTCGGCCAACGCCTGGAACACCCGCGCCAGCATGTACATGCCGGTTCCCGCAATTGCCCAGGCGATGATCGCGCCGAACGGACCTGTCGCAGTCGCGAACCGGCCAGGCAGATTGAAGATGCCCGCGCCGACCATCGATCCCACAACCATGCTGGTTAGCGCAAACAGCGAAAGCTTCTGATTTTCGTTTGAAGTCATAAACCGCTCTCCTGGCTGCGCGAACCAGAGTTCGCGATCAGACGCCTCGCCGACACGTCTCGGTCCAGCAAGGTTAGGTCTGATCAGAAGCAGTAAATGCGAATGTCGGCAACCGGTTAAACGAGCCAAGGCAAAGGTTTTGGACGTCAGGTATACTAGTGGGATTTTATGCCAATCACGTGCGCGCCAGATTCGAGCTAGGTTGCAGGCGTAACAAAGAGGCCGCTGGACCGTCGTCCGCCAAAGGAATTGTTGATCCAAATCCAATGAACTCGACCGTTCAGCAAAAATTCTCGATATGGACCCTGACGGCTATGGTCGTCGGTTCGATGGTCGGCGCGGGCATCTTCTCGTTGCCGCAGGCCTTTGGTCGCGAAACCGGTCCGTTCGGGGCCATGATCGCTTGGGCCATCGCCGGCGTCGGAATGCTGATGTTGGCCTTCGTCTTCCAGACTTTGTCAGTTCGCAAGCCGGAGCTCGATGCGGGCGTGTATGCCTATGCCAAGGCCGGCTTTGGCAACTATCTCGGCTTCCTCTCGGCCCTCGGTTACTGGTCTGCCGCCGTTCTCGGCAACGTTTCCTATTTCGTGCTGATAAAGTCGACGCTGGGGCTTTTCTTTCCTGTGTTCGGCGATGGCAATACCATCACGGCGATCGTCATTTCCTCGATGCTTCTGTGGATCGTACATTCGCTGATCCTGCGGGGCGTCAAGGAAGCGGCGGCGATCAACACCATTGTCACTTACGCCAAGATCATTCCGATCTTTCTCTTTATCGTTTTCGTTATCTACGGCTTCAGCGCCGATATCTTCACGGCCAATTTCTGGGGCGGGGAAGAAGTCAGCGTTGGCAGCATCGCGAGCCAGGTTCGCGGGACCATGTTGGTGACCGTATTCGTCTTTGTCGGAATCGAAGGTGCGAGCGTCTATTCGCGTTACGCACGCAACCGCGGGGATGTCGGGGTCGCGACGCTCCTTGGTTTTCTCGGCGTGCTCTGTCTGCTTGTGCTGGTCACCATTCCCTCCTACGGGATCATGCTTCGTCCTGAACTGACAGCGCTGCGCAATCCCTCCATGGCCGGCGTATTGGAAGCGGTGGTCGGGCCATGGGGCGCCAAGTTCGTCAGCTTCGGCCTGCTGATCTCCGTTGCCGGTGCCTATCTGTCCTGGGTGCTGCTGGCAGCTGAAATCCTGTTCACCGCATCACATCACCAGACAATGCCCCGTTTTCTTGCGTATAAAAACAAGCATGGCGTCCCGTCGCGGGCGCTCTGGCTGACCAATACGGTCGTGCAGGTTTTTCTAGTCCTGACGCTCTTTGCTCAACAGGCCTTCAGGCTCGCTCTCGAGCTGACCAGTTCCATGATCCTCATCCCATATCTTCTTGTCGCCGCTTACGGGTTCAAGCTCGCATGGAGCGGTGAGAGCTACGAGAACGATCCCGCAGCTCGGCGTGTCGATTTCGCAAGGGCAGCGACAGCATTGATCTATACGGCCGGTCTCATCTACGCCGCCAGCGCCAAGCACCTGCTGCTCTCGGCCGTCATCTACGGACCGGGCACGATCCTCTTCGTCATGGCTCGGAAGGAGCGGGGGCAGAGGGTGTTTACTCCCGCGGAGATGGGGATGTTCGTCGTCGCCGCACTTGGCGCGGTCGCGGCAATCTACGGCATCCTTGCCGGCGCCATCGCAGTCTAGGGCCCAAAGCTGTTTCGCAGCAGAAGGCCACTCAGCGTGTTCGCCCTGCTGTCAGGCTGACTGATCTGCTGCGAGCTCGTGGCCTGGGCGCCTTGCCAGCCTTCCACGCGTGCCTCCTTTGGCGTAATGCCGAATTCCTTCCTGAACATCCGGCTATACGCCGATGGATCCGTGAAGCCCCAATCCCCGGCAATGGCGGAGATCGGGCGCCCATCCAAGCTGTCGGAAAGTATATCACGTGTCTTGAGCAGGCGTTTGTGGCGAATATAATTCGAAACACCTCCAGCCGGTTCGAATATCCGGTAGAGGCGAGAGCGGGACACACCGAGTTCGCGGCAAAGCCTTTCGGATGCCAAGGACTGGTCATTCAAACTTTGTGCGATGATTTTAGCAGCGCGCTCGGCGATCACGGCGTCGATCACACGCTTCGCCTCGGTGATGCGGTCATGCGATGGTGACACGCAAGCAGCCAGCAGATTGGTGGTGGCAGTGGCAATGTGCGATACATCCACGGCCCTCAGATCGGAAAAAGAACGGTGCAGCAGAAGCATATAGTCTGCCAGGAGTCTTTTCGACTCCTCACGTATTTCAATCCTGGACGATTGGATGAAAGGCAGGTCGCGTGGCAGGAAAACGGCAAGGAGGGCGTCGTTCTCCATCACGCATTCGTAGGGCTCTGCAAAAGATTGCAGGGTCGTTCTCACGACCTGCCAACTTCCAGGAAGCCTGCCCTTGGACAAGGGCAGGCTCAAATACCAATTATCCACCGAAGGGTTTTTCAAATGCCGCCAGCGACAGCGGTAGCCACTGCCAGGCAATTCGAGGAACATGACAGCCAACGTTCCCAGATCCCACACTGTTTCATGCGCTGGAAACGAATGGCTCTGTTCTTGCATAAGTTCAGTGTCGGCAACGCCTTGATACCAGGTTCGAAACAGGTCGAATTGCTTAGCAGGTGGTGCCGTGGAGGTATCGATGTCGACGGCGCATTGCAGGGACTTCTCGGCACCTGCTCCTCCAGATAGCCCGGCGGCATGAACTATAGCATCCATAGCAACTATCCGTCTTTGTTGGTGCAACACGGGTTATTGCAAGCACATTAGTTCATTCTAATATATACAATTCCGGCAAGCAATGTTGAAGGTGGATATAATACCCTGTCTACTACCAGCATAGAAGCATGTTAATCAATCGTTAACATGTCATCTGGCCCATTTGAGGTATCGCTAGGAATTCGCGAACGGGGCTTAATTGTACCCGACGAAGTTGTGGAGGTGACTGCGTCATATCCGAGGCTTCTCACACCGGTTGTGGTGGCTCTCAACCCAGTATGCAAAGCATCCCAATCTTAGACCACCAGTCCATTTTTCTTGTTGGAGGCTGTACTCCCTGAAATGTCTTGTGGGACTAATGCCCGGATACCACGCGCACAACGGGAATCGGTAAGGACGATCTAGCCGCCGTCACAGGCGTCACCGCGAGATCTGCAGCATGATCCTCATCGGCAGGGACCACAGCCATGGCGCATGAAACCAGCGAGGGCCTCGGACGTCGCGACTTCATGATCGCGTCAGTCGCCACGATCGGCGCTGCCGCTGCGCTCATCGCCGGGCCGGCGCAGGCACAAACTGGCTCGGCAGCTGCAAGCGCGTCTCCCGCAGGGACGTCGGGGACCGTCTATACCGGCGATGTCATCGACGAAAAGAAGGTCATCAGTTCGCTTGACATCTCGGATCTGGAACCAGGCAAGCACAGCTTTTATTTCCAGGGCGTACAGATGCCGACGGGCCAGCACTGGTACGTCTCGGTGATGGTCGCCAAGGGGGCAGCCCCGGGCAAACGGCTGGGGCTGACGAGCGGGGTGCATGGCGACGAAATGAGCCCCATTCACACGGTGCAATCCGTAATGCGTGAGCTCGATCCGGCCGCGATGTCCGGATCCGTGATGGCGGTATTCGACATTTCACGCCCCGCAATGGAGGGCATGGAACGGCGATGGCCGAATTCTGGGCGCGGGATCGACCTGATCGACATCAATCGGTTGTTCCCTGGCAATGAGGGCGCTCCCGACGCGCCGACGCGCCACGCCGGCCTGATATTCAACCGGCTTCTGCGGTCAAACCTCGACTATGCAATCGATTTTCATACAGCCGCCACAGGTATGGACGCGACTGCGTTTCACCTTGCGCGCATGGATATCCCCGAAGTGCGCGCGATGGCGGAACTCTATCCGGTCGATCAGATTTTCGACAACTTTGGCGAGCCGGGCCTTCTTGCCAATGCCCTCATCGATGCCGGCATTCCAGCCTTCACGCCCGAGATCGGCAAGCCGCGGATCTTCGATCACGACATGATCGCCCTGTTCGTCGAAGGAACGATGAACGTCATCAAGCACCACGGAATAATTTCAGGCCCTATCGGCAGAACCAGCAAGGATTCGAGCGTTTTCGTCGCGGACGGCATGTTTCCCGTCACCGCGACGCATGGCGGTTTCGTCGAATTGTTGGTCGAACTCAATGAGACCGTTCGGCCCGGACAGAAAGTTGCAGTCCAGAGGAACACCTTCGGCGAAATCGTCGCGGAATATTCCGTGCCTCTCGGCGGCGAAGTCGGCGCCAGGCGGACCGATGCAACAGCCGAGTCGGGGACTCCGATCGTATTCCTCATCTTTGACAGCGCCAATCCTGTCGGCGGCGATGTGCTGGTCGAATAACGGGACCTGAAACGACAAGAACCGCGACACGAAGCGCCGTCCGACAGGTGTCAGTGTCGCTCAACCGAAAGCAAAAGACATGCTGCGGCTAGGCTCGAAGTACGGTCACCTCGTTCACAGTTCCGGTTGCGGTTGTCTCAATCCCGATCTTCAACGAGTCTCTCGTCGTCTGGAGGCCTTTTCCAGGCGCAGTTTTCTCTCCGGTTTCGGGGCTGCCGCCATCGCCGGGGTGCTGGCAAAGCCGTCCTTCGCGCAGACGGCCGCGCCCCCTTCCAAGATCCTGTTTCGCGAGGTCCGGCTATTCGACGGCAAGTCGGGTGCGGTGAAGGACGGAGCGCAAATCCTGGTGGAGGGCGGCAGGATTTCCGGAATCGATATGACGAACGCCCCTCCCCCGGAGAACGCCACCGTCATCAAATGCCGCAATGGCGTCCTCATGCCAGGGCTCATCGACGCGCATTGGCATGCTATCTTCGCGGCGGTTCCGGTCAACATCCTGCTTAACGGCGACCCGGGGATTATCTTCGCCGCGTCCACCGCCGAGGCGGATCGCACACTCAGTCGCGGCTTCACCACCATACGCGATCTGGGAGGTCCCTCCTTCTCCTTCAAGCAGGCCATCGACACCGGGCTGATCCCTGGCCCGCGCATCTATCCCTCCGGCGCGATGATCACGACCTCCGGGGGCCACGCCGATCTTCGCCTGCCAAGCGAGATTCCACGCGACGGCGGCAAGCTCAGCGAAGGTGAACTCCTGGGGGGAGCGGCCATCGTCGACAATATCGGCGACCTGAAGATGCGGATCCGGGAGCAGCTCCTCCAAGGCGCGTCACAGATAAAGCTGGTGGGCGGCGGTGGCGTATCGTCGCCCCGCAGTCCGCTGGACATAGTCACCTTCAGCGAAGAAGAGTTGCGGGCAGGCGTCGAGGTCGCACAGGATTGGAACACCTACGTTACCGTGCACGCCTATACGTCTCGCGCGATACGGCGCGCGCTGGCAGCCGGGGTGCAGTCGATCGAGCACGCGCACCTGATGGACGAGGACACGGCGGCCATGATCGCCGAGAAGGGCGCATGGCTCAGCACCCAGCCTTTCCTGACAGCGGAGGACACCGGCCCGCTGACCGGACCTAGCGCCGACCGCGCCCAGCAGCTTTTCTCAGGCACGCCGAGGATATATGCCTTCGCTCGCAAGCACGGCATCAAGACGGCCTGGGGCTCCGACGTGCTGTTCTCGCCCGCGTTGGGTCCGCGCCAGAGCATGATGCTCACGCATTTAGCCAACTGGTACAAGAACGCCGAAGTCCTGCAGATGGCTACCTCCGGCAATGCCGAACTGCTCGCGCTCTCCAATCTGCGCAACCCTTATCCTGGCAAGCTCGGCGTCATCGAGGAAGGAGCTTTCGCGGACCTCTTGGTCGTGGACGGCAATCCGCTCGACGACATCCGGCTGATCGAG
Organism: Mesorhizobium sp. BR1-1-13; assembly: GCF_020165515.1. Classification (NCBI taxonomy): domain Bacteria; kingdom Pseudomonadati; phylum Pseudomonadota; class Alphaproteobacteria; order Hyphomicrobiales; family Phyllobacteriaceae; genus Mesorhizobium; species Mesorhizobium sp. BR1-1-13. The sequence goes on along the minus strand of NZ_JAIUIH010000008.1, from coordinate 46,174 downwards.
GATCCGCATAAGAACTTCGTCGTCATCATGAAGGACGGCCGGCTTCACAAGAGCACCCTTTGAGAGTCAGCGGAAAGCCGTATGCCGCCTTCACTTCCCAGCGATCAGTTAATCCGACACGGCCTCATGGTCCTGACGAAGCAAGGCCGCGAGAAAATCTCGACTAGGCAGCCGTCGTCATCTGGAAATCTCGCCGCGAGGCAACCAAACAGGCTCCTGACGCTCCGTCCGGCAGACTTCCTGATACTTTCCGTTGAGCGCTCTCGGTTCTCTTCCCTGCCCGCAGGGTGCGAGATCGATATTTAGAACCTGCATGGAACGGGGACATGCCAGAAACATCGGATCACCCACCTGCAACGCCATATGAACGGGCCGAAATCGAGCAGGGCAAGTGGCGCAGGTTTCTGCTCTTTGGGCTCCTCCTGCTTGCGGGCGGCGTGTTTTCAGTCGCAGTTCCCAGCGTTTCCAATTTCGCATCCAACGTCGTGTTCGCCGTGGCCCTGACGGCAGTCGGCGTCATCAAGGTCATCCAATCTCTCTGGATCAAAAGTTGGGCGGGCTTCGTGTGGCAGGAACTGACCGGCTTCTTCGAGCTCATCGGCGGCATCATGATTTACTTCAACCCTATAAAAGCATCGGCCGCAATATCACTGTTCATAGCGTTTGTACTATTCGTCCACGGTATTCTTCAACTAATCATTGCCACGGAAGTCAGGAAAGTCGGCGGCTGGTATTGGTTCGCCGTTTCCGGAATCGTCGCCATATTTGCTGCCTTCTCCATACTGTTGAAGTGGCCGATAGTCAGAGAGATGCCGACTGGCTTGGTGGCCGGATTTTCCATGATGATTGCCGGACTGGCGTATCTCGTCATTGCGCTAAGCGTGCGCAGGACGAAGGTTTTGGCCTTAGAGCGGGATGCGAGGGCCCATGATGAAAAGCAATTTTGATTTTCGAGCCAAGATCGTGGCGGCTGCAATGCTGGTCGGCGTGGCCGGCTTCGCGGGCGCGGCACGTACGCAGACCGCGCAGCCGGCGCCGGTGCCGGTGGTCGTGCAGAAAGTCCAGTCCGGTCCAGCAAACGCGCCGCTGACATACAACGCGCAGGTCGAGGCCATCGACGCGGTCGACATTCAGGCGCGCGTGTCCGGCCTGTTGAAGGAGATCCGGTTTTCGGAAGGCCAGCGCGTGAAGGAGGGCGATCTGCTTTTCGAAATCGAGCCGGATCAACTGTCGGCGGCGGTGATGTCGGCCCAAGCACAAGTGGCGCGATCCGAAGCCACCCGCAATGCCGCGCAACAAAGCCTGTCGCGCGCCAGGGACCTGCTCAATCGCAGGACCATTGCTCAGGCCACGCTGGACGATGCGCAGGCTGCATTCGATGTCGCCGCGGCGGATGTCCAAAGCGCCAACGCAGCGCTCCATACGGCCGAACTCAATCTTTCCTATGCTCAGATCAGGTCTCCCATCGATGGCACCATCGGCCGCTCCCTGGCGACGCGCGGCAATCTCGTGGGCCCCGGCTCCGCGCCATTGGCGCGCATCGTGCAACTCGACCCTATTCGCGTCGCATTTTCGATCGCCGACAGCACCTTGGTCGACATCAGGCAGAAACTGGCCGGCGGCCAGAAAATCGATCCGAACGGGTTCCGCCTGAGCCTGTTGCTCGCCAACGGCACCGAATTCGCTTCACCGGGGCGGGTGCAGTTCATCGACAATGAGGTCAACCAGCAGACCGGCACCGTCGCCGTACGCGCGCTGTTCCCCAACCCCGACCATATATTGGCGCCAGGCCAATTCGTCCGGCTGACAGTCGTCGATGAAGACGCCAGAAAATTGCCGATGGTGCCGATGGCGTCCGTTCTTCAGGACCGCCAGGGCAAGTTCGTCTTCGTGCTCAACGACAACAATACCGTGACCAGGCAGGCGATCACGACCGGTGCGCGCATCGACACTCGCTGGGCAGCGACGAGCGGATTGAAAGGCGGCGAGACGATCGTCGTCGAAGGACTGCAGCGCGTTTCCGATGGTCAGCAGGTCACCCCGCGCGAAAGCGAGGGCACGCAATGATCTCGGACCTGTTCATCACCCGCACCCGGCTCGCGATCGTTATCTCGATCATCATTTCGATCGCCGGTGCGATCGCGGTGTTTTCTCTTCCCATACAGCAATACCCGCAGATCAGCCCTCCAACGGTGACAGTGTCGGCCTCCTATCCGGGAGCAAGCGCGGAAGTCATCGCCGACGTCGTCGGTGGCCCGCTGGAGACGGCCATAAATGGCGTGGATCACATGATGTACATGTCGTCCACCAGCTCCAACGCCGGCCAATACACGCTGTCGGTGACCTTCGAAGTCGGAACCGACCCCGAGACGGCGCAGATCAACGTACAGAACCGTGCCCAACTGGCGATCTCGCGGCTGCCGGCGGCGGTTGCGCAGCAAGGCGTGTCCGTGCGCGCTCGCTCGCCGGATTTCATTCTTGGCATCGCTTTCTATTCACCGGACGACAGCCTCGATGCGCTGGCGATCACGAATTTCATCACCACGACCATCGCCGACACGATATCGCGTGTGCGGGGCGTCGGTGAGGCTTCGGTCGCGGGGGCCTCGGAATACTCGATGAGGGTATGGCTCAACCCACAGCGCATGGGTGCGCTTGGGCTGACGCCCGACGATGTCTCAGCCGCCATCCAACGCCAGAACATCCAGGCGACACTCGGGCAGGCGGGCGCGCCGCCGCAGGCGCAAGGCTCGGAGCTGCAGTACACGCTGGTCGCGCAGGGGCGGCTGAGGAGCGTCGAGGAGTTCGGCGACATCGTCGTGCGCACGGGCTCGTCGGGGGCCAAGGTCTACCTGCGCGACATCGCGCGACTCGAGCTCGGCGCGCGAAGCTATGCTTCGAGCGCCAGCTTTGCCGGACACGCATCGGCGATGATGCAGATCAACCAGTCGCCCGGCGCCAACGCCATCCAGACCGCGGCCTCGGTACGCGCCGAACTGGAGCGCCTTTCGTCACGCTTTCCCAAAGGCATGCAGTATCACATCGTCTACGACGCGACCCGCTTCGTGAATGCCAGCATCTCGCTGACGACTCGAACCTTGCTTGAAGCGTTCCTGATCGTTCTCGCGGTCACCTATGTCTTCCTGCAGGATTGGCGCGCCACGTTCATATCCGCGCTTGCCATCCCGGTTTCCATGCTCGGCGCCTTGGCGGTGCTGTTTGCCGCCGGCTATTCGCTGAACATGGTTTCTCTTCTGGCGCTGGTGCTGGCAATCGGCCTGGTGGTGGACGATGCCATCCTTGTCGTTGAGAACGTCAAGCATGTGCTGGAGGATACGCCGGACATCGGGGTCGCCGACGCCACGCGCAAGGCGATGCACCAGATCACCGGGCCGATCATATCCACGACCCTGGTGCTGCTGGCCGTGGTGACGCCGACAGCGTTTCTCGGCGGCATAGGTGGCCAGCTCTACCGGCAGTTCGCCGTGACGCTGTCTTCGGCGCTGGTGATTTCCTCGTTTGTTGGATTGACCCTGAGCCCGGCGCTGGCCGCACTGCTTCTGCGGCGCCATGCGGGTCATTTCAAGCGCGGCCCCTTGGCCTGGTTCACGGCATTCATGAACAGGACGCGCGACGGCTATGGACGCCTCGTCGGGTTTCTGGTGCGGCATTGGTACGTGCCTTTGGCGGGATTGCTTGCCTGTTTTGCCGCCGCCTATCTGATCTTCACCGGGCTGCCGTCGACCTTCCTGCCCGACGAGGACCAGGGCGCGCTGTTCGTCGACATCCAGTTGCCCAATGCCGCTTCACTCGATCGCACGAAAGCCATCGTGGAGGACGTGCGCAAGATTCTGGCCGACACCGGCGGCGTGCAAGACGTCATCACGGTTGCGGGATTCAGCATCCTTCAGTCGACGAGTTCGCCCAGCGGCGCAATGGCGGTCGCGGCGCTGAAGCCCTGGGACGAGCGCACGTCCAGGGAACTGCAGCTCGCCGGCATCCTGCAGGCGCTGCGGATGAAATTTTCCCAGATCCCTGGCGCGAATGTCGCCGTGTTCGCTCCGCCGGCGATCGCCGGCATCGGCTCGGTCGGTGGCCTGGACTTCCGCCTGCAGGCGCTAGAAGGGCAACCGCCGCAGGAGATCGCGCAGGTCGTCAGCGCCCTGCTTGGCGCCTTCAATCACCTGCCCGAACTCGGCGGGGCCGCCACCACCTTCAGCGCCAATGTCCCGCAAGTCTATGTCGACGTGGACAGAACGCGTGCCGAGGCGCTCGGGGTAAGCGTGTCGGACGTCTACTCCACGATCGGCGCGGCTTTCGGATCGCGCTACGTAAATGATTTTACGCTCAACGGCCGCGTGTTCCAGGTCAATCTGCAGGCCGATGCCGATTTCCGTGCCCATGCGGAAGACATCTTGGACCTGCACGTGCGCAGCCGGAACGGCACCATGGTGCCCTTGAACACTCTGACGTCGCTGACGACGATCCTGTCGCCGTTCGCCATTCAGCGCTACAACCTGTCGGTCGCCGCTCCTATAAACGCCATTACCGCACCTGGAAGCTCGAGCGGCGGCGCCATGGACGCAATGGAGAAGACAGCGGCCCAGGTTTTGCCGAACGGCTATGGTTTCGAATGGTCGGGCCTGTCGTTTCAAGAACGTCGCGGCAGCGGCCAGGAGGGTCTGGTCTTCGCGCTGGCGTTCCTCTTTGCCTATCTCTTTCTTGTCGCCCAATACGAGAGCTGGTCGCTTCCGTTGGTCGTTATCCTTTCGCTCGGAGCGGCTCTCTTCGGCGCCATCGCGGCATTGAAGGTCTTCGGGTTGCAGAACAGCCTCTACGTGCAGATCGCCATGGTGCTGCTGATCGGGCTGGCGGCAAAGAATGCCATCCTGATCGTGGAATTCGCCAAGGAGCGGCGCGACGAAGGACAGAGCATAGTGGAGGCCGCGCGGACCGGGGCCGAGCAGCGCTTCAGGGCGGTCATGATGACCGCGGTTTCCTTCATCCTCGGGATCATTCCTCTTGTCGTGTCGACCGGCGCGGGCGCAGGCGCGCGGCGGGCTGTTGGCGTCACAATTTTCGGGGGCATGGCCGCGGCTACGACGATCGGCCTGCTGATCATCCCCTCCGTCTATTTTGTCGTCCAAAAAGCAACCGAGTATCTGTCGTTCCGGCGTCCGGGAGACCGTGCGGAACGCCTCGATACGATCGAACCATCCCGTTGAGGTTCGTCCTCGCCAAAGGGCGGCCGAGATGGTCCGCGGCCATCATCCATATTCTTGGAATCTCAATTCTTGGCTTTGCGTCCATTTTTCGCCGAATGGACTCGTTCTCCGAACCGCGACGATAGACTGACGGCCGGATGTCAGTACATTCGGCGCAATATTTTTGGCGAAGCTGCCCCGCCAGAGGCCGGTTTCCGGGCGGCCTTCGAATTCAGTGACGCTTCGTCTGGAGGCTGCAACCGTGAGCCCAGATTCCTGCTCGTCTCCGTCATTAGCCGCTTCACTTGCGGTGTTGTCGGTGTTCGCCACCGCGACGGGCAATGCGGAGGCCGCGGCGCTGACCGCACGCGGCAACGAGCCGGGCTGGCAGATCAGTATCTCGGACACCGCGCTCAGCTTCAACGCCTTAGGGGGCGAGACCTTCACGGTTAAGCCGGCTCCGAACCCTACAAGGCAAGGCGACGCCGACACCTATTTGGCAACGGTCGGCGGCCGGCAACTCGCGGTGACCGTCGCTGCCAAAATATGCGTCGATACCATGAGCGGAATGCCATACCCCCAAACCGCGACCGTCATCCTTGGCGATCGGAAATTTGAGGGCTGCGCCGGAGAGCCGGGCGACCTCCTTCACGGAGATTGGCTCGTGGACGAGATTCGAGAAGTAACCACGGTCGCGGGTTCGAAACCCACCCTTGCCTTCGAGCCGGATGGACGCATCCATGGGAATGGTTCGTGCAATCGGTTCTTTGGCGGCTTCGCCTTGACCGGGGAAGCGCTGACGGTCTCGGAAACCGGCTCGTCCAGGATGATCTGCGATCAGCCACTCATGGATCAAGAGCGCAATCTTCTGAAGGCACTCGGGTCCGTCCATCGCTTTGAAGCCCCACAGACAGGACGAGTGCAACTGTTGGACAAGGATGGCCAAAGGCTGGTGAGTTTACGAAGATAAGCCGGCGCGGCCAGCAGCATGCAAAACCCCGCAGGACGATTTGTGTTGGTTATCTCGCTGGCGTTGCTGGTGCAAAGCTGCGCCGGTCCAAGAACCGTGACGGGCCTTGCCTCGCCTGTACAAATTAGCAACGAAATGTCGGCTATTCCCTTCCTGATCGCCACCACGCGCACAAGATCCCCTATCTCCGAACCGCCCTATTCGCGGGATCGTTCCCCGACACTGGGTTTTTCGCAGCTGACTGTCGTTGTGCCGGCCACACACCGGCCGGGCGTCGTCGAGACGTCATCGGCATCACCCGATCCGAACAGCCAACCCATCAATGAGGGCGACGCCATGAGAATAGAAGCAACGTTGTTCAGCAACCGTGATGATGCGCAATCAGTCGAACGCGTCGTCGCTCACCTCGCGCTCGACTCGAATGTTCAGTCGGCTTCCTGGAAGCCGGAAGAAAAGACCGAATAGAGCGAAAGCCAGAAAGACCCTCGACACCACCTCGAAACGTCAAATTTTAAGGAGCTGCGACAATGGAAGGAAACACCAAGGCCCTGTTGGCAAACAAATTGATAGCTATCGGCCTCTTGCTCATAGGCTTTCTCATTTTTGCATCGGGCTATCGCTATGGCTCTCCATCGAGCATCATGGTTGGCTGTCTTCTCTTTGCCATCGGAATCATTCTTCTGATTATAAAGATCGCCCGCAGAAACAAGCCGGACTCGGTTGCTTGACTTACCGAGTTGGACGAAAGCGATCGCGTCCAACCCCAGTCCGGACAAAAGACTTGGAGAGGCCCTCGTTGTTGGAGGCTCCTAACTGGTACGCCCGCCAATATAATTCCGTGGTCGCGCGCACCCGCGAGTCTGATCCCGACGCGGAATTCCATATCCAGCAGATTGGCGAGCAGCGCCATGCATCGAGCCTTGCAACGATAGACTATGGCGACACGTTCGTCCTCGATTTGCGGGACAAGGGTGGCATCGCCATGTCTGGGGCGATCAATGACGATGCGTTGACGGCGGTGTTCCTCTGGGGCGAAGCCACGACCTTCAACGGACAACGGAGTGAAGTACCGCAGTTGCGGATCATCGGCCCGGGAACGGAATTCAAGCTGGAGATGCCAGGAAGCTATCGCCTCATGCGGATCGGTCTGCGTGGGTCCGCGCTCGAGTCTCTGCGCACGGCATCAGCCTCCCACCTGGGCCAGAGGAGCTCGTTGACGCCAGGGATACATGAGCAACGCCTCACGGCAGGAGCCGAGCTGGAGCTTCAGCAGAAGCTGCTGCGAACCGTAGGGTTCGCCGCAGCTGCAGCACAGCGTGGCTATGACCTAAGTGCCGGCCTGGCCGTTGCGGCGAGCGAAGCGGGCGCCGCGCTCGCGCGGGTGCTTTCCCTCCCGGAGCAACCGTCCCCCCGCGCCCCCGGCTCCAGCGATCGGCGCGAGATCGTTGACGCTACCCTGGCCATTCTGGAGGCAAAGCCTCATAGCCCTGTTTCCGTCAGTGCCGTCTGCGAGGTACTGGGCATTGGCGAGCGAATGTTGGAGCGCGCCTTTCAGGAACGTCTGGGAGTCAGCCCTCGAGCTTACGAGCGGGAGCGGCGGCTTCGGGCCGCGCACGGCCTTATCCTGACGCAGGGCGATCGCCTCTCGATCACCGATATCGCCATGAGCTTTGGTTTCTGGCACCTGGGCCGTTTCGCTGGAGCCTATACGTCAATCTTCGGATGCTCCCCCAGTGAGGCGCGTCGGCGCTTCTGGAGACACGCAGCACCAGACCGATGGGATGCCCAACCTGCCGATCCGAGGCTGGTTAACGCGGGGCCCCAGGCATTTTGATCAGGGTGGAAAACGATGGAGCCGTCGGCTCCTGTTGGACGGAGGCAGTCGGCAGAAATGCCGGATCCCCCGCGGTCGGCGAATCCTAAAGCCAAGAACATACCTACGCGTAGAGCCTCATCACAGTTATGTGCAGCCCGCATTCGGCCTATTTGCCTACTGAACCACCCCAATCCGAGAGCTTTCAGGCACTCCGTCGGAAAGTGGATAGAAATTGGTTGGCCGTCAGGAGATTCTCATGGCGCGACCTCAGTGGGCCGCAACAGACCTTCCGACCGGTGGGTCGCAAGCAAGAGAAATGCAAGTCACTCCACAAGGTGCGCTCGGCGCCGACGAGAATGGCCATGGTCGCAAGGGTAAATACGATGGGAAAAACGCTGTCCCAGTTTCCACGAGAAATAAACGCATTGCCTACGTTTGGGATTCCTAGCCCACTCTAGGGGCGTATCTCCGGCTTAAGATTGTCTCAAATCAATCTCATCCGCGGCGGCAGGTTGAGGCGTGTTTTATTGTCGGTTTTCCTTGCGGGATACGGCCTGCCGACCCCTTGAGTTGCCTATACTTCGGCGTCTCTTGTACGACAGGAGTTTGTTATGGACGCGAGAGTAACCGCTGCCGGCGTTCCCACCGACCCTTTTGCGGGTGAACCTCTAAGATGCGCCATCGACGTAAGCAGCTTGCTGGCCCCCCCAGCCGAACAGTTTGATTTCTATCGATCATGGTTTACCGGGGCTGCCGAAATACAGCTTCTTCGAGCTGAGCACTCCGCCTTCCCGGCTCGTCATCAGGTATGGCAGTTGGGCGATCTGGCGTTGAGTTCCATCGAAATTCCAGGCTCCGGCTACGAGATACAATGGGAACATCGCAGACGACCGCTGTTGGATCACTGGATGCTGTCGGTGCCGTTCTCGCGGTGTGCTGGGGGCGAGATGATATCTCGTCGGCCCCGCATGAGGTGTCTGGCCCTGCCCGATGTTGGAGTGAGCAACGACGACCTGTTCATCACACTTTTTCTGCCGCGCACATGGCCGGCAACCAGATCATCGAAAATCGAAGCCAGCGACGCAGCGCTTGATTTTCTTGCCCACTACGCGGTTCTCCTGCATCGCTCACTTCCTCACTTGAGAGAAGCGGATCTACCCCATATCGTTACCGCGACCGCCAATATTTCCGCGGCGGCTCTTATGCCGACAAAAGATCATCTGGCAGAGGCACAAGGGCCTGTGAACGCGGTGTCTGCCGCTCGGATCGCCAAGCGTATCGCGGAGAGGTTGAGCGATCCCGACTTGACGCCCAACAAACTCTGCCGTGCGGTCGGTGTCTCGCGCTCCCGTCTCTACCGGATTTTCGAGCCGGTAGGCGGTGTGTCCAACTATGTGCGACGCAAGCGGCTGCTCAAAACGCGCGACGCCCTGGCGGATAGTTCGGACAAGCGAACGATCTCCAGCATAGCCGAAGCATGGGGCTTCCACGATCCGTCTACCTACAGCCGGATGTTCAAAACAGAGTTCGGCATCTCTCCAAGAGAAGCGCGCGAACTCGGGTGGCAGGGCGTCAAGCATTCGACCTGGCTGACTGTGGATGAGCCAGTCGCGGATGCTGGCATCCTGAGCAACCTCCTGATCAACAATTCATTGGGATTGTCCCTTTCGTCAAGACAGTGACGGATTCCTGGCAGAGGTCGGGGGCGCCTGGAGATCATCCCACAAGCTACAAGAAATATACGTCAAACCCATATTATGGATTCCTCGCATATTTTTCAAAAATCGCTGACCGTTTAAGCTCGGCCTTGTCCTCGTCTTTAGCATCATGATTTTCGATAACTCCACTCTGGATTTTTAATTGTCAGGACCGTCTCCTTGCGAAAGGCACATCGTTCATTGTTGATCTGCTAGCGCGATAGGAGCTTGTGATGGAGGTAACAGTACGAAGCGATACTCTTGGCGAGCCGATCGCTGGAGCAGTTGCCATACACGCGGCCGACATCCGCACATCATCGATTCTGCTGGCTGGGCGAGATGTTCTTGTCGACTGGTTCTATACCACCCAAGCAGGTGCGGGTGTCGGGATTTCAAGTCGCATAACCTCGATCTCGCCGCGGCTACATCCGCCGGGGCTGAGCCCGACACGTCTGGTCTCTTGATCGAGAATTCCATGGGGTTGCCGTCACCCTCTTTCAAGCAATGAGTTTGCCTCAATGCAAGACAAGCCATCAATTGTCAGCGAAAGCGAAGCGATCGGGACCGCAGAACCTCTAAGATGCGTCGTAGACGTTGATACCTCGCAGGCGCCACCGGCCGAGCAATTCGACCTTTTCCGGAGTTGGCACTCAAATATTGCCGACGTCGAATTGCTGCGAGACGAGTTCGGCTCGTTCTCGGCGCGCGAGCGGGCGTGGCGATTGGAGAGCCTCGTGCTGGCTTTCATCGAATATCCCGGGATGGGGTACCGTCGGCGGTGGCGCAGCAGAAGGAGTCCGGTGTTCGACCACTGGGCTCTCTCGGTGCCCCAGACAATCCCCGCGGGCGGCGGCCCGCCAAGAATGGGACAGCTACGCTGGCAATGCCTAGGTGCACCCCATGAAGACCAGGGTGAGGATGACGGTGTCCTTGCGCTATTCCTTCCGCGGGATTTCGCCTTCTCGCAACCCTTCACGCTCGATATCCGGCCCGAGATGGCTGCGTTCGTCGCCGACTATGTTCTGCTGCTCTATCATTCCTTCCCCGATCGCACCGAAAACGACGTCCCGTATATCGCATCGGCGACCACCAGCCTGCTTGCCGCATGCATTTCCCCGTCCCGGGATCACTTTTTCGAAGCACAGGAGCCGATCGACGCGGTCATCATGGCCCGCGCAAACAAGATCATAATAGCCAATCTGGCCGACCGGAATCTGACACCGGGAAAGCTCTCGCAAGACCTCGGCATTTCACGCTCCCGACTTTATCGGATTTTCGAACCAGCCGGAGGAATCTCGCACTATATCCGGCGACAGCGGCTGCTGAAAACGAGGGACGCGCTCGGGAACATCGCGGACGGACGCCCGATTTCGAGCATTGCGGAGGAGTGGGGCTTCATGGATCCCTCGACATATAGCCGGACATTCAAGCGCGAGTTCGGAATCTCGCCCAAAGAGGCGCGGGAGGCGGGCTGGCTGGGCCTCAAGCACCCTCCTTTGGCGGAGCGGTCGAACAACGGCAAACTTTCCCTGAACAGCCTCCTGGCCAACAATTGCCTTCTCAGCCATCAGCTTTCGAGTACGTGATTGGAGTCTTCGGCTGAGGTAATCTTGTCGAAGACAAGAGTGAGCCCATTCCTTGGCGAAGCTGGAGATTGGACGCCGGTTCGAACTGACCGCCGGGAACACCACGCAGCCTGACGAGGCGCTCGTATGGCATAAGAGATTGCACCCTCAAGCGGAGAGGCCGATGTCAGAAATGTTGGTCCCGATAGCGCAGGCTCATCGAAGCTCATAAAATACCAGCCAACAAGTCATCATATTTCGGAGGTTCATTTGGTGAATTCTTTGAGCAGACGATCCGTGATCGTTGGGGGAATATCATTTCTGGCGCTGTCCGGGCGTGCGGAAGCTTCCCAAAAAAGTTGGTATATTGGAACAATTCCAGATAAGCCGTTTGACATCCCTCTCGTAGACAAAACGCGCATCCCCCAGCAATTCCGTCGGCAAACGGTGCCTTACTTAGGTAGGGAAACCGCCGGAACAATCCTAATCAACAAGCAGGAGCGCTTCCTGTACTATGTCGAAGACGCCGGCAGGGCGATCCGCTTCGGCATCGCAGTCGGTCGGGACGGACAGAGATGGGATGGAGAGGCAATCGTCGGACGACGAGCCCAATGGCCGACCTGGACCCCCACCGCCAACATGCGACGCCGTAACCCGAGCTTGCCGCAGCGCGTTCCGGGAGGCCCAAACAATCCTCTCGGCGCGCGGGCGCTGTATCTGTATCGCAATGGCCAGGACACGCTGTATCGCATTCATGGGACGAATGAGCCCTGGACCATTGGAAAAGCTGCATCATCCGGCTGCATCCGGATGTTGAACGAGCATGTTTTTGAACTCTTCGGGACAGTGCGCAACGGCGCCCGCGTTATCGTTGTCTAGCCTGCGCCAGTCATGGATGCCATTGCGCGGCACCTCTAAATGCCGAGGCCGACTGGAGACATCGTCGTCACAGGATACCGTCTCTTTCGGAAGGTTGAGCGCAAAGGAAGCCAGCACTTCTCCGGTTTCGTTTGGCTACCGCACGACCAATACAGGCACACTTCCATCCGCGAGAACCTCCGATGTCTGGCTTCCCAGCAAAAGCTTTCTGATGCCACGACGGCCATGGGAAGCCATCACAATCAGGTCGCAGCCTCGTGACTTGGCGGTGTCGATAATCGCCTTGGCCGGGTAGGCATCCGGGACATGTAGAAATTCTGCGGATACCCCCATCCGGTCAGCTGCCTCCCTGACTTGATCGAGGACTTGCCCTGCGAATTCCTTGCTCGCGGCCTCAAAACTATCAACCTCCTCCTGCGAAGGAATAGACCCGGAGGTAAATCCGGTTCCATAGTCAATCAGCATTGGCTCCGTGACAGTGACAACTGTCGCCTTGGCAGCCAAGGCTTTCGCCAAGGCTATCCCCTGCTCAACGCCCTTCCTGGCGACGTCGGAGCCATCCGTGCTCACGAGGATATTGGTGTACATCTGAGTTCTCCCTGCCTGGTCGATCACGGTTCCGGCAACACCAGCACTAGTCGAGATATGCACGTTGGTGCACTGCAAGCCCTCTCTTGCATATCCAACTCACGCCGCCTGTATCGCGGCGCCGGGCACATTCGGGAGCGGGCGCACCGTCTCCAAACCGCGGAGGAATAGCGCTTGCCCGGCCCACCGATCACCAATTGCCTTCTCGTGTACCAGCTATGGTTAAATCACAGACAAGACGACAGATGTTCGCAATGCCTTTGTTGCCTGCTCAACCTACAATTCATCGGGTTATTGCGTTATGTGCAATTTATCCCAATGAATTGCATCTCGTCCAATTCTTCTTATTGCGACGGCATATGTTGGCGATACCCCTTTCGACCCCGAAATCGAACAATATGATTTGATCAATGTATCTTTCGGTGAGGATCTCCACATGAAAAGAAGCCCATTTCTGACTGAAGGGGCGGCAGCTGTCACCGCCTGTCTGCAAAGCCCGCATTTTCGCAGTCGATCTCGGAGACGGCCAGCCGCTAACGGTCACCGATTTGGAGAACTCGACCGCTCAGCTTCGACCCGCTTTTTCTCGGGGTTTCGATCCCGCTTGGTGAGTGTCTATCAGGGTTAACGCGCGATGCTACCGATGATCGACACGGCCCCGAGCCAAGGCCCCGATTTGCAGGTCCGAGGGTAACGAAACAGTGCCTTCGCACCGCCTAAATCCTCCCCACGGGACCTGAATGCCGGAGCACAGCACGGGCCCGCGCTATGTGCCGAACCGTCCGGTGTGGCAGACCGACTCCTTCTGCCAAAGCCACAGGCGTCAAGCGTCCAAACGCGCGGCACGACCGCGCCGCGCTCCACGGATCAAGACTGCCGGACAGCACGGATAACCTTCGCCTTGCTCCTGCGCAGCGGCCGGGACCCTGTTATCTTCAATGGTGCTGCGCCCATACGGGGCTAAATCAAGATGCTACGGCTTTTTGCAATCGTGCCCCGCGCGGCGTCAATCCTGCTTTCGCCGCCACAATTGCGAGACCAGCGCGGTGATCAGGCTGCTTACGACAATCCATGCGGCGATCTCGCCGTCATGCACTTCAGGCCGGCGCGGCGCGTCTATCTTGTTGCCGCTCAACGCCACTACCGGCGCAAGGTCTGGCCGGCTTCCACGCCTGACCGAGTAAGCGCGCGTAATTTCTGCACCGAAGAGGAAGATCTGCGCTGAATAATAGACCCAAAGCAGCACCACCATCAGCGCGCCTGCCGCTCCGTAGGAAGTCGCTATCGCGCTGGTGCCGATATACCAGCCGATCAGCGACTTGCCGATGGTGAACAGCAACGCAGTGACCACCGACCCGACGGCAACATCGCGCCATTTGAGCGTTCGATCCGGCAAGACCTTGTAGATCGCTGCGAAGAGCAGCCCAATTAGCAAGAAAGAGACAACCGTGTTGACCGTGCTGAGCACCAGTTCGCCGAACGGCAGGTGGTGATTGATGACTTCGCTCAGCGCTGTGATCGCTGCGCTTGCCGCCAGCGATACCATCAGCATGAAGCCCAGTGCGGCAACCAGGCCGAGACTTGCCGCACGCGCCCGCACCAGGCGCGAAAGCGACAGGCCGTCGGCTTTTACCTTCCATATCTCGTTCAGCGACTGTTGCATCTCACCGAAAACACCGGAGGCAGTGACGAAGAGCGTCACCAATCCGATGAGCGTGGCAAGCGTCCCGGACCATCTGTGCGAAGCCGTCTCGATCGTCGCCTTGAGCAGATCGGCACTCTGCGCGCCCATCGCGCCGGATATCTCCGCTGACAGGGCGAACTGGGCCGCATCCTTGCCCACCGCCAGACCAGCGACCGCCACGACGATCAGAAGGATCGGCGCCAGCGATGTCGTGGCGTAGAAAGCCACCGCTGCCCCGTGGCTCAACGCATTGTCGTTGATGAAGCCGGTGACTGCATCCTTCAAGAGAATCCAGGCACCGCGAACCCAGTGTGGCATCTCCCTCATCCGTCACGCCATATCGGACGCGGAGCGTCGTGGCCTGTCCCGATTGATGTCCCGATCCGTCGAAACTGCCCTGCGCGCCGTTCTTCGACCGCTTGTGCCAACACAGCGTTGCGGACCCCGGTCTGCATTGCACGGTTGGCGTCAAGCCCTTCATGGCTCGTCGCATAGGGCTTCCAGTAGCCGATATAGCGCGCGAGTTCGGCCACCTCGCCGATGAGGTCAAGCTTCATCGAGCGCAGCCCGTCGGTAAGGCCGGCGCGGCGAGATGGCGTGGATAGTCCCATACCGCGAGCTCGGCCTCGTTGGCGAGCTTTGCGTCGCGGGGTGATGCGTCAGCCATTTCGGACCGCGCAATTTTTCTTGAGCCTTATGATCGCCGATTTGTGGACGGTAACCACCCCGCCACAGTCAATCCGTACGCTCAGCTTGTTGGTTTCAGGATCGACCCGAGTGACGTCCCCAACAAGAACGACTTTGTCTCCGACGTGAGTTCTGGGGGGCGCATCGATCGCATAAGGACGATCATAGGAGGGGATGCTCACCCTGGCGCGTCCACTGGGAAGCATGTCCATGACCGTACTCGTCAGGGCAACTTCATCACCGATTGCAACTTCTCGAGGCAGGTTGAATTGCAGCATGGCATTTCTCCCGAGACTATCCCAAATCAATGCTGGCAGCTCGAGTTGGTTGCCTGAAATCGCACCTACATGGCAGGCAATCGGAGACCTGCCGACACGGATCGCGAACCGGGAGATCAACAGCTCGCCGGGGAGGAACACACGGGGGCGGAACCTTTAAGAGCCAAGCCAACCGATATTGTGTGATCGCGAAACGTCCCAGCGCGCAACGGCGTCTCGCCCGAGGTTGGGTTGCATCTTGTAGGGCTCGCGTTCGCCGTAGCACCGGCGGTACCGCCGAGTTGGACATTTGCTGACCGTTTCCGCAAGGAGAAGCATCCAGCCTGCAGCACGTTAGGCGCAGTCTCTTTCGCGAAATGTCGAGGCGAATTGCGTGGCCGACAAGGCAGGCCGACCACACGGCCCCCAGCTTGCCGTAACGCTGACGTAGAACAAGTTAAGATCGGAGCGTGGGGCGCGCGAGACGCTCCGTCATCTCGATGCAGCGCTCTTCGCCGTTGGAGACAAAAGCGCGCCTTCGGCCTGTCGGCGCATTTCAGTGGCGATGGCTTTTCGGACATGAATTTCCGTGTCAGGGCGGTTTCGGCTGACGCCTTCGCCAGTTGGGGCCTCCTCCTTGCATGGCGGAGGCGGCGTGCTCAATGCCAGCGCCTATCGCCAGCTTGCCAAGCAAAGCATCAACGCGCCGGCATCCTCGTTCGGCCATGTGCAGCCGGGCTTGTTCGATGCGGTCGTGCGCCAGACGCTGCCTCCAGGGCCGGGACCTGCTGCAACCGCCGCCGGAGAGCCGCAGGTGATGCCGAAAGCTGAACCCAAGGCGGGAGCGCCGCCCATGGTTCACCAGCACGATGAAGGAGGATGACGATGCTCGGCAAGCTCGACTGGTCGGCCGTTCCCTTTGACCAGCCTATTCCGCTTGGCGCGGCCCTGATCGTCTTCCTGGCCGCCGCCGCCGTTCTGACCTGGGTAACGATCAAAGGCTACTGGCCCTATCTTTGGCATGAGTGGATAACCTCCGTCGACCAAAAGCGGATCGGCGTCATGTATATCGTGCTGGCGGCGCTGATGCTTCTGCGCGGCTTCGTTGACGCCGTCATGATGCGCACCCAGCAGGTGCTCGCCATCCACGGGCCGGGATACCTGCCGCCGGAGCACTACGACCAGGTCTTTTCGGCTCACGGCACGATCATGATCTTCTTCGCCGCGATGCCCTTTGTCATCGGGCTGATGAATTTTGTCATCCCGCTGCAGCTCGGCATCCGCGACGTCGCCTTCCCGACGCTGAACTCAGTGAGCTTCTGGCTGACCGCGACCGGCGCGCTGCTCGTCAACATTTCGCTCGTCGTCGGCGAGTTCGCGCGCACCGGCTGGCTGCCTTATGCACCGCTGTCGGAGACGACCTACTCGCCAGGCGTCGGCGTCGACTATTATCTGTGGTCGATCCAGATCTCCGGCGTCGGCACCCTGCTCACGGGCGTCAACCTGGCGACCACCATCCTCAAGATGCGGGCGCCAGGCATGGGCTATCTGCGCATGCCGATGTTCTGCTGGACTTCGCTTGCCTCCAACATGCTCATCGTCGCCGCATTCCCTATCCTTACCGCAACCCTCGCCATGCTAACCCTCGACCGCTATCTCGACTTCCATTTTTTCACCAACGAAGCCGGCGGTAACCAGATGATGTTCGTCAATCTCATCTGGGCCTGGGGTCACCCCGAGGTCTACATCCTCGTGCTTCCCGCCTTCGGGATCTATTCGGCGATCTTCTCGACCTTCTCGTCGAAACCGCTGTTCGGCTATCGTTCGATGGTTGCGGCGACGATGTTCATCTGCATCGTCTCCTTCATGGTCTGGTTGCACCATTTCTTCACCATGGGCGCCGGCGCCGATGTCAATGCGGCTTTCGGCATCGCCACCTCGGTTATCGCCGTCGGCACCGGGGTCAAGATCTACAACTGGCTCTTCACCATGTATGGCGGGCGCGTGCGCTTCGAAACGCCAATGCTGTGGGCGCTAGGCTTTGTCACCACGTTCATCATCGGCGGCATGACCGGCGTGCTGCTCGCCGTTCCGCCGGCCGATTTCATGCTGCACAATTCGCTCTTTCTCGTGGCGCATTTTCACAACGTCATCATCTCGGGCGTGCTGTTCGCGGCCTTTGCCGGCTTCACCTACTGGTTCCCGAAAGCCTTCGGGTTCCGGCTGCATGAAGGTTGGGGCAAGGCGGCGTTCTGGGTCACCCTTGCCGGCTACATTCTGGTGTTCGTGCCGCTCTATATCGTCGGCCTTCTCGGCATGACCCGCCGCCTTCAGCATATCGACATGGATATGTGGGCGCCGTGGCTTGTCGTGGCGGTCTTCGGAATCGTGGTGATGATCGTCGGCGCCGCATGCCAAATCACGCAGCTTGTCGTCTCGATCAGGCATCGCGACGAGTTGCGCGACGAGACCGGCGATCCTTGGGACGGGCGCTCGCTGGAATGGTCGACATCCTCGCCGCCGCCCGTCTTCAACTACGCGCGGCTGCCGCATGTCGAAAACGAGGAGCCCTACTGGACCATCAAGCAAAGGGCAATGGACGAGCAGAGTCAGGAGACCGAAGAGGACTACGAGGCGATCGAGATGCCGCGCAATGGCCCCACAGGCTTCGTCACCGCCTTCTTCAGCACTCTGATTGGCTTTGCGCTCATCTGGCACATCTGGTGGTTGGCGATTGTCGGCTTCATCGGGGCCTATGCCACCTTCGTTGTATTCGCCTGGCGCGAGCATGGCGACTACGAGATCCCTGCCGACGAGGTCGGCCGCATCGATCTTGAGCGCAAGGCAGCCCAGCGTGCCTGGATGCGCAGACGCGAGCGTGTGGCATGAGCGACATCCCCGCCGGCACCGCAACGCGCGATCCCTACCGGCTGGGTCGCACCGCAGGGCATGGCCACCACCTGTTCTCGGCGACCGGCCACGGCGAGGGTGGCCCGGCCTCGAAGTTCGTCACAGTTGCCTACGGCTTTTGGATCTTCCTGTTGTCGGACATCATAATGTTCTCGGCTTTCTTCGCCGCGTATGCCGTCCTGTCCAATTCGGCGGCGGGCGGGCCAACAGGCAAGGAGCTGTTTGAGTTGACGCGCGTCGCGGCACAGACGGCGCTGCTGCTCACCTCGAGCTTCACCGGCGGCCTTGCGATGCTCGCGACCCACCGCCGGTCAATGGCCGCCACCCAGTTCTGGTTGCTGGTGACCGGCCTGCTTGGTGCAGCCTTCCTGTTCCTGGAGGTGCAGGAATTCGCGGCCATGGTGAATGAGCAGGCGGGCCCATCACGTAGCGCCTTCCTGTCCGCGTTCTTCGCCCTTGTGGGCTGCCACGGAACCCATGTTGGACTTGGCCTGCTTTGGCTCGGCACCATGATGGCGCAGCTCTGGATAAAAGGCTGTCGTCCCGACATATTGCGCCGGCTTCACTGCTTCAGCCTGTTCTGGCACGCGCTCGACATCATCTGGATCGCCATCTTCACCCTGGTCTATCTGCTGGGAGCGTCATCATGAGCGAAATGGACAGCCGGAACGAGGACATGCTTGACCGCCGCGATTCCGCACCAGGCGAAGAACGCAGCGAGGAACACGAGGTGGCGGGAGGCCTTTCCGGCTATCTGCTGGGCTTTGGCCTGGCAATCCTGTTGTCAGTGGCGTCCTTCATTGCGGCACAAACCGATCTAATTTACCAGCCGGCCGTGATCTCGGCCCTGACGGTGCTTGCCATCGCCCAAATGGGCGTCCATCTCGTCTTCTTCCTGCACCTGACGACAGGACCTGACAACACCAACAACGTGCTCGCGCTCGCTTTCGGTGTGCTGATCGTGACCTTGGTCGTTTTGGGCTCGGTGTGGATCATGAACCATCTCGGCCAGAACATGGGAACGATGGATGCGCATCAGGCTCACATGATGCCATGATGCGGTTCCAGCTCTGTGGCCTGCGCAAAACCGCGTGTCCATCGGTTCGGTTATCTTGCGCATAGCGTCCGCACTTTCAGGCGTCGAAAATCCATAGGTGCGGAGAGCCGTGAGGAACTGGTCGAGCTGTTTGGTCCGGCAATGTCTGTATCGGCCCGCTCACGGTCGGCGGCAGCCTGAGCTGCTGCCCATGGTCGCAACGTCTGTGCCTTCCATCATAATTTCAGGAACTAGGAACATCGGGGCCTCGTCCGAGTTCCATTGAAAGTGTGGGAACATAGCTCAGTTTGCCAGGGGATTCCTTGCTCTGTGAGCGCTCCCACTTTCCACATTGTGTTTCAACGAATGCTCCGGATCATGGGTCGCCCACAGCTTTCCTCCCTGGCTTTCAGCCTCCTGGTACTGGTTAATTGTGCATTGCTGCAAAGCAGGGCCTGGGCACAGCTACCCTGCCCCGCCGACCACGCCAAGCTCCTGGCTGCCCTCAAGGCAAACGTCAAAGCAAGCGGAGGCCCTGCCAATGGCGGCTTCGAGACCAATGAATGGGCGGCGATCGTTACGCGTGACGGGACAGTTTGCGCCGTTGCTTTCAGCGGCCCCACCAGCGACGCGCAGTGGCCCGGCAGCCGGCTGATCGCAGCCGAAAAGGCAAGCACGGCCAACGGGCTCAGCGTTGCCCAGATGGCTCTCTCGACGGCGAACCTATATGCTTCTGTTCAGCCGGGTGGCCCCTTGTTCGGCTTGCAGCTTACCAATCCTGTCAACCAGGCAGCCGCTTATGCCGGCGACAGCAAGACCTTTGGGAGTGCGAGCGATCCGCTGATTGGCAAGCCGATCGGCGGCGTCGTGGCATTTGGCGGCGGCCTTGCTCTCTACGACGGCAAAACGATTGTCGGCGGGCTTGGCATCAGCGGCGACTCCTCCTGCGCCGATCACAATGTCGCCTGGCGCCTGCGTGGAGACCTGGGCCTGGACAAGGTTCCGGCGGGCGTCAACCCCAACGCCAAGGACGCCATTGTCTACGATCTCGATCCTGGCGGAAAGAGCGCCTCCGGCTGGGGTCATCCGTTGTGCGCGGGAACCGAGGCGGACGTCGCGGCGGAACTCGGCGCCGGAGTGGGAGGTTCGATCCGCAAATGAGGGGACCTCTGAAAGTGGCGGGGGAATACGCATCTACGACACCAGACGGTCGAGGAGCGGAAAAGGGCCGCAGTTTCGACTTTAGGCCGTTGAAGTGGCTGGTGCTGGCCGCAGGCTGCTCATTGCTGAACGCCGCGGCCGCGCAGTCCGCGGCGACACCCGTCATCGCACCGCCCGCCGCGGCCGCGCCACCTGATGACGGCCAATGGACAATGCCGGCTAAGAATTATGCCTCGACGCGCTACAGCGAACTGGCGGACATCAACGAGGACAATGTCAAGAACCTTCAAGTTGCCTTCACTTTTTCGACCGGAGTGAACAAGGGTCAGGAAGCGGCGCCACTCGTCGTCGGAAACACGATGTATATCGTGACGCCTTTTCCAAACATCGTCTACGCGCTCGATCTTTCCAAGCCGGGCGCGCCGATGAAATGGAAATATGAGCCAAATCCTGAACCTGCCGCGCAGGGCGTTGCCTGCTGCGACGTCGTCAACCGCGGCGCGGTCTTCGCCGACGGGCGCCTCTTCTTCAACACGCTGGATGGTCACACGATCGCGCTGGATGCCGCCACTGGCCAACCGGTGTGGAACGCGCATGTCGGCAACATCAACATCGGCGAGACCATAACCATGGCGCCGCTTGTGGTGAAGGGCAAAGTGCTGGTCGGCAATTCCGGTGGCGAGATGGGTGTGCGCGGCTGGGTCAAGGCGCTGGACGCGGGCGACGGACATGTCGTCTGGACGGCTTACGGCACCGGACCGGACAAGGACGTGCTGATCGGGCCGGATTTCAAGCCGCATTACGACATGGACAAGGGCAAGGACCTTGGCGTGACCACATGGCCGCCGGAAGCCTGGAAGATCGGCGGCGGCAACATGTGGGGCTGGATCTCTTACGATCCGGACCTCAACTTGATCTATCACGGGACCGGCAATCCAGGGCCGTGGAATCCGGACCTTCGGCCCGGCGACAACAAATGGACCTCCGGGATTTTCGCGCGCGATCCCGATACCGGAGCCGCGAAATGGTTCTACCAATGGAGCCCGCACGACCTGCACGACTACGACGGCATCAACGAGCAGATCCTGCTCGATATGAATTGGCAGGGTAAGCCGCGCAAAGTGCTCGTCCGCCCGGAGCGCAATGGCTATCTCTACATTCTGGATCGGACCACCGGGGAAGTCCTGTCGGCGACACCCTATGGGGCCGTCAATTCCAGCAAGGGCGTCGATCTGAAAACCGGGCGCCTGATCGAAAACCCGGACAAGAAAACCGGCACCGGCAGGGTGATCCGGGATATCTGCCCGACAGCATCCGGGCTCAAGGATTGGCAGCCATCTGCGTTCTCGCCGAAGACAGGACTGCTCTACATCCCACACAACAATCTGTGCATGGACGAAGAAGGCCTCGAGGTGAACTACATCGCCGGCACCCCCTATGTCGGCATGAATGTGCGCATGATCCCGGGCCCCGGCGGCAACCGCGGTGCCTTCACCGCCTGGGACATCGCGGCCGCAAAGCCGGCTTGGAGCCTGAAAGAAAATTTTCCGGTGTGGAGTGGCGCGGTCGCCACCGCCGGCAATGTCGTGTTCTACGGCACAATGGAGGGCTGGTTCAAAGCTGTGAGCGCAAGGACGGGAGAATTGCTTTGGCAGTTCAAGACCTCGTCCGGGATTATTGGGCAGCCGGTCACCTATCGCGGCCCCGACGGGCACCAATATGTCGCGATCCTGTCGGGCGTCGGTGGTTGGGCCGGCGCGATCGTATCGGGCGACCTCGACCCGCGCGACGCTACCGCGGCGCTCGGCTTCGTCAACGCGATGAAAGACCTGAAGAACGCGACCACGGCGGGAGGCACGCTCTATGTGTTCCGGCTCCCCTGATGCTTTCGAGTTGAAGGCAGTTCGAAGACGCGAGGCGAACGGAGGCCTGGTAGCCGCGGTGGTAGCGTTTGCCTCGCTGCTCTTCGCGGTTGCCGCCGACGCCCGTGAACTCAAGGTGTGTGCCGACCCTAACAACATGCCGTTTTCCAACGCCGCTGGACAGGGCTTCGAAAACAAGATTGCCCAGATCATCGCCAAAGAACTGGATGCAAGACTTTCCTATACCTGGTGGGCCCAACGCCGCGGTTTCGTTCGCAACACGCTCAAGGCAGGCCTGTGCGATCTCATACCTGGCACCCCCGCCAATCTCGAAATGCTCCGCGCCACCACTCCCTATTACCGCTCGACCTATGTCTTCGTGACGCGGCGGGACAGTCCCGAGATCACGTCTTTCAACGATCCACGCCTGCGCACTCTGCGCATCGGCGTGCAGCTCATCGGCGATGACGGCGCTAATTCCCCACCGGTCCAGGCACTCGGCCGCCGCGGCATTGTCGGTCATCTCGTCGGCTATCCAGTCTATGGCGACTATTCGGCTCCCAACCCGCCCGCGCGCATTGTCGAGGCGGTGGCCAGCGGCGAGATCGATGTTGCCGTCGTCTGGGGCCCGCTCGCTGGTTATTTCGCCTCCAAGCAGAAAACACCGCTGCGCATCACGCCCGTGACACCTCGAATCGACGGGCCTCAATTGCCAATGGTCTACGACATCTCCATGGGCGTCCGACGCGGGGACGACGCGCTACGCGACGAAGTGGATGCAGCCCTTGCCAAGCACAAGGCTGAGATCGACGCGACCCTGGCCCGATACGGTGTGCCGCGCCTTGATACCGGCGGGAGCGCGGCGCGATGAAGCGGAGCCTCACCGTGCTATTGTCGACGATGCTCGCCCTTGCCGCTTGCCAGCGGGAAGAGCGCAACACACGTCCGCAATCGGCCCTTGGGTCCGGCCAACAGCCAACGCCGGTGACTGCGCTGGAGCCAGGCGGCCAAAGGCCGCTCCCGAGCGACAACAAGGCGGCCAGCTTCGAGGCCAACGCCTTTCATCTCAGCGAGGGCAAGCGCCTGTTCAGCTGGTTCAATTGCTCGGGGTGCCATGCCAATGGCGGCGGCGGCATGGGACCGGCGCTGATGGATGAGAAGTGGATTTACGGCAGCTCGATCGAGAGTATCCACGCAACGATCCGGGACGGGCGGCCTAACGGCATGCCGAGCTTCCGAAACAAGATTCCCGATGATCAGATTTGGGAGCTTGCAGCCTTCGTACGTTCGCTGAGCGGGAACGCGCCCTCCTCCGCCGCACCGCAGCGTAACGACGACATGATGGTCCATCCGTCGGAAAATCGCCTCCCCGATGCCGCGACGCTGGGGAAATCACCGTGAAACGCTTTTTTCCCAAAGCGTGTTGCGCAGCCGCTCTCCTGGCGCTTTCAGGTTGCAGCGGCTGGCAGTCCGCTCTCGATCCGAAAGGCCCCGCCGCGGGCGAGCTCGCCTGGCTGATCTGGTTTTTCACTGCATTATGCGCGGCCGTGTGGATGCTGGTGATGGTCGTGTTGGTCGCCACCCTGTTCCGGCGAGTTCGAACAGGAAACGATCCGCTCGTGCTCGACCTCGCTTCCGAACATCGCAAAATGCGCGTGGTCTTGACTGCGGTTGGGGTTACTGCGGCGATCCTAATTGGGCTGACCCTGTTGAGCTTCTTCGCCAACAGAACCCTTGCCGGGGTCGGCTCGGACGAGGCGCTGACGGTCCGCGTGACCGGCCACCAATGGTGGTGGGAAGTGCGCTACGAGAATGCTCAGCCAAGCCGCATCCTGACGACAGCGAACGAGATCCACATTCCAGCCGGCGAGCCGGTTCGGCTTCTTTTGACTTCGACAGACGTAATCCACTCCTTCTGGGTGCCGAGCCTTGCGGGCAAGCTCGACCTCATCCCCGGATATGTGAATGTGCTGGATATCAGGGCTGACAAGCCAGGCGTGTATCGTGGTCAATGTGCTGAGTTCTGCGGCGCGCAGCACGCCAATATGGGCACCTTCATCATCGCCGAGCCGCGGCCGCAGTTCGATGCCTGGCTGGACGACCAGTTGCGGCCTGCCGCCGCTCCGACCAATGCCGAAGCCAAGGCCGGCGCGGACCTTTTCCTCCAGCGGCCCTGCGTGATGTGCCACAGGATCGGCGGCACACCCGCAGGCGGCACGGTAGCGCCCGATCTCACCCACATAGCCAGCCGGCAAACTCTTGCAGCCGGAACGCTGATGATGAGCCGCGGCAATCTCGCCGCTTGGATCGCGGACCCGCAAGGCATCAAGCCCGGCTCCCACATGCCTGTAACGGCTCTAAACGGCGACGAGCTCAATGCCATTATTGTCTACCTCGAGGGGCTGAAATGACCAGCGCCGACCTGACGAGCGGACGCGACCTGCGGGCGGAAGCCCAAGCAAAGGGCGATCTCGCTCCCGAGCATGACGGACCGCGCGATACCGGCATGGAGGAAGCCGACCTCCAGCGGTGGCTGGAGCGCACCTGGCGTACGCCGCCCGGCATCATCGGCGCGCTGTCCAGCGTCGATCACAAGGTGATCGCCAGGCGCTATCTGATCACTGCCTTTATCTTTCTGTGTCTGGGCGGGCTCAACGCAGTAGCTATGCGTGTTCAGCTCTCGGGACCACAGCGTGGGCTGATCGGGCCGGACCTCTACAACCAGCTGTTTACCATGCACGGCGTCACGATGATGTTCCTGTTCGCGGTACCGATCGTACAGGCGACCGGCATTTATCTGGTGCCGCTGATGGTCGGCACCCGCAACATCGCGTTTCCGCGGCTGAATGCGTTCAGTTACTGGGTCTATGTCTCGGGCGGCCTGTTCGCCTGGGTGTCTTTCGCTCTCAACATGGCGCCGGACGTCGGCTGGTTCGCCTATGTGCCGCTGTCCGGTCCCGAATTCGCCCCTGGCAAGCGCGCCGACGTCTGGGCGCAGATGATTACCTATACCGAAGTGTCTTCCCTGGCTGTGGCAGTGGCGACGATCGTCACGATCCTGAAGCAGCGTGCTCCCGGCATGTCGCTGGACAAGATCCCACTATACGTCTGGGCGATGCTGGTCACCTCCTTTGTCATCGTCTTCGCAATGCCGGCGGTGATGATCACCTCGACATTCCTGATCCTCGACAGGCTGGTCGGCACACACATCTTCAACCCGGCCGAAGGCGGTGATGCCTTGCTGTTCCAGCATCTGTTCTGGTTCTTCGGTCACCCCGAGGTCTACATCATCTTCCTGCCGGCGACCGGCATGGTCTCCTCGATCATCCCGGCTTTCGCCCGGCGACCGGTGTTCGGTCATCTCGGCATGGTTCTGTCGTTGATCGCGGTCGGCTTCCTGTCCTTCGGCCTGTGGGTCCACCATATGTTCGCGACAGGCCTGCCCAAGCTCGGCGCCAGCTTCTTCACCGCTTCCAGCATGATGATTGCTATTCCCAACGGGGTACAGATCTTCTGCTGGCTGGCAACGATGTGGGACGGCAGACCGGTGATCCGCACGCCAATGTTGTTCGTGTTCGGCTTCTTCTTCATCTTCGTCATCGGCGGTCTCACCGGCGTCATGCTGGCCTCCGTACCGCTGGATCTGCAGGTGCACGACACCTACTTCGTCGTCGCGCATTTCCACTACGTGCTGATCGGCGGATCGGTATTCCCGCTGCTGGGTGCGGCCTATTTCTGGTTTCCTAAAATCACCGGCCGCATGATGAGCGAGCGCCTGGGGCGCTTGCATTTCTGGCTGGCCTTCATTGGCTTCAACGCAGCCTTTTTCCCGATGCACATCGTTGGGCTGTGGGGAATGCCGCGACGGGTCTACACCTATCCGGCCGAGCTTGGCTGGGGGAACATCAACCTGTTCATAACAGCAGGCGCGGTGGTCTTCTTCCTGAGTTTCGTCCTGTTCACCGTCAATCTTGTGCATGGCGCGTCGAACGGCACGGCGGCAGGCAACAATCCCTGGGACGCCGGCACGCTGGAATGGGCAACGCCCTCGCCGCCGCCGAGCTATAATTTTGCGCGCATTCCGGTCGTCACCAACGCGGAGCCACTCTGGGCCGAGCGCGACGCCCTCCCTGTAGCGACCGGGCTTCGCGTCGACGCGCGCGAGCTGCTGGTCTCGACAGTCGCCGAAGCCCATCCCGACATCCGCGAGAAATCGGCGACACCGTCGATCTGGCCGCTGTTTGCGGCGCTCGCCGTAGGCGGCACGTTTCTCTATTCGATCTTCACGCCCTGGGCCATCGTGTGGGGCGCCCTGCCAATCGCCGTCACCTTGATCGGTTGGTTCTGGCCAAAAGGTGATCCGGAGGACGAGGAATGAACGAGCATCCCGTCACAGATGTTTCCGGGCTTCCCACCTTTGGGCATGGTCCGCGCAGCCCGACCTGGTGGGGCACGCTCGCCTTCATGGCTCTGGAGGGCACCGGCTTTGCGCTCGCCGCAGCCGCCTATCTCTACCTGGCGCTCTCTTGGCCTGAATGGCCGTTGAGTGCACCGCAGCCGAACCATTGGCCAGGAACGATCGTCACGCTGCTGCTGATCGCCAGCCTGGTGCCGAACCACATCCTCGATCGCTATGCCAAGCAATGCGCCATCGTGCCGGTGCGGATCGGACTGGTTATCATGTCGCTGCTCGGTCTCGCCCCGCTCCTTGTCCGCTGGTTCGAGTTTCCGGCTTTGAACGTTTACTGGGATACGAACGCCTACGGCTCGATGCTTTGGGTGCTGCTCGGGCTCCACACCACGCATCTGATAACAGATGTCGGCGATACGATCGTGCTGACGGTGCTGATGTTCACGCGCCATGGCCATAGCGGGCGACGCTTCGGCGACGTCGGCGACAATGTTTTCTATTGGGATTTCGTGGTCGCAACCTGGCTTCCGATCTATCTGCTGATCTACTGGGTACCGAGGCTCGGCTGAAATGCGCGCGGTGCGGTTGGGAACTTCCTGGGGTGGGCTTTTGTCGGGCCCGTTGGCTTGGGCGGTCTCGACGCAACTGAACTACTCGCTGGTTCCCTGGCAATGCAATCACCAGGTGCCGGTCGTGCTTCCCTTAGCGTTGCTGCTCGCCTTGTTCTCGCTTATGGGCGGTGCTCTGTCCTGGCAGGCAAAGCGGCAAGGCGGCGCCGCTTTCAAACCAGAGCGCACGCGCGGCACAGAGCATTTCGTCGCCAGTCTCGGCATGCTGGCGGCTCTGCTGTTTGCACTCGTCATCATTATGCAGGGAAGCGCCGCCCTCATCCTGGACGAGTGTCTGCGATGAACCTGGACGCGTTCTTCTCCACCTCGATCTGTTATGGCTCCGGCGCGCCCGAGTCCGGATGGACACTTGCGCTTCCCATCACGGTCCCGCTGACGGCCGTCGCGCTCATCTACGTGGCCGGTGCGATGCGGCTGTGGCGCCGCAGCACTCGCGGCCGTCCGCTACGGATGCGTCAGGCGCTGCTGTTTGCCGCCGGATGGAGCGTACTGACGGCAGCGTTGGTCAGTCCGATCCATGCTCTCGGCGAGCGGCTGTTTGTCGCGCACATGATCGAGCACGAGTTGCTGATGGCGGTGGCGGCGCCGCTGCTGGTCATTGCCTGCCCCGCCCCTGCTCTGCTGTGGGCATTTCCCGTAACGTTTCGGCGTGCCCTGGGTATGATCGGGCATGGCAAATCGCTGCGAGCGCTCTGGACCTTTGCGAGCCGGCCTGTCACCGCAACGATTGTTCACGGGATCGCGATATGGGTGTGGCACATTCCGGTCCTGTTTGAGGCAGCGCTCGAGCATGGCGTGCTGCATTATGCGCAACATGCAAGCTTCCTCGGCACCGGCCTGCTCTTCTGGTGGGCGTTGCTGCCGCGCCAAGGCCAACAGCAGGCCTATGGAAGTGCCGTGATGCATCTTTTCTTCACCTCCCTGCACACCGGCCTGCTCGGCGTCCTGCTTCTTCTATCGCCGAAGCTCTGGTACCCGGAGAATGCTGCCGGGGCGGCAGTGTGGAATTTAAGCCCGATCGAGGACCAGCAGCTTGCCGGGCTCGTCATGTGGGTCCCGGCCGGCCTTATCTATGGCGGGGCAGCGCTATTGCTGGCCGGCCTCTGGATAACGACGAGCGGAACCAGGAAGGTCGCGCATGCGCCTTGGCCCATCTAAATTGATCATCGCCGTGTGCATTCTTCTGGTCGTCGCGGGCGGCGCGCTCGCATTGTGGGCCGACCGAGCCCGTCGGGTGCAGCAAGAGGCGGACGCCGCTACAGGCGGCGTCGGTGCACGTGCGATACCGATCATGCTGGCGAATGGCTGCGCCGGCTGCCACACCATCACCGGTGTACCCGGGGCGGTAGGCCACGTCGGCCCGCGCCTGGACGCCAGTCTATCTGACAGGATCTATGTTGGCGGCGTGCTGGCTAACAATCCGGAGAACATGATCCGCTGGATACGGTCAGCAAGGGACATCAATCCGCACACCGCCATGCCCTCCACCGGCATCACCGAGCAGCAAGCGCGTGACATCGCCGCCTATCTCTATGCTTTGAGATAGACCGCCGCCTCGGCGGGACCACGGGCTGCGCCCAGGACCATAGCCGACGACGGGGGAACAAAGCTGCCCGATTATGGTTTGGACAGCAGCCGGCGCAGTACAAATTCAAGTCCGCCGTGCTGCTGGGTCATAAGCCCCAGCCAAGAGCTCGCTTCCCCCTCCCTCAAGAGCGGGCTCTTTCCTTGTGGATCGGATGCGGAGCGATCAGGGGGCGTGGACCGAGGCGACATGAAGCAACTTCTGTCAGATCTCGCCGCAATGGCCGAACCCGGCTTCTGGATCGCCTTGGGGCTTTTAGCCCTGCCTTACTTCGTGGGAGTAATCTTCCTGATCAAGGCATGCCACTGCCTCTGATCGCCCAGCCTTCCGGTCGTACGGGCCTTATCACCTGCCAGCGCAAGGTGTGACCATCACGAACTGGGATCGTCGCCGAGGCCATCCGCGCCGCTCGAACACCCATAAGGTTGCCGACCACGCGTTGGAGGAGTTGCTGGGGAAGCATGCATTGCCGCGGGCGGAGCCTTCCGCACTCGAAGGAACCGGATTGCGGCGAGCACATTTCTCCCCTTTTCGGTCACATTTTATCGGGGCGGATCCCACTCACACCGATGCGGCAACCACCGAGTCCGAGGACACACTGGACAAGTCGTTCTGTTGCTGGCGGCGAAACCAATCCAGGGTGAGGCGCACACCCTCTTCAAGAGGTATTTGACAGGCCCAGCCGGGGATGATCCTCCGCGCTAGAGTTAAGTCCGGACAGCGGTTCGTCGGATCTTGGGGGATCGGATCAACATGCACGATTTTGGTGCCTGGCACCAAGCCAGCGACGTAACGGGCAACATCGACAACGGAAATCTCACGATCGTTTCCGATGTTCAGGGGACCAATATAACCATGCTCCTCCCCCCAGAAGAATTGTTCTAGGCCGTCCACGATATCGCTGACGTATCCCCAACTCCGCGACTGCAAGCCGTCGCCAAAAACGATTATAGGTTTGCCGAACAGCGCATTCGTGATGAAATTTGATACTGCGCGTCCATCGTCAGGTCGTGTCCTAGGTCCGTAGACGTTGAACAATCTTGCAACTCGAATGTCGAGCCCGCTCAATCGGTTACTCTCAAAAAGCAGGGCCTCGGCGCAACGCTTACCTTCGTCATACGATGAACGCGGCCCCGTGCAATCAACGGAGCCCCTATAAGTTTCCGGTTGCGGTGTTACCAGCGGATCGCCGTAAACCTCAGACGTGGACGTGAAACAGAAGCGGCCCCCGGCGCGAAGAAGGGTCAGAAGCCGCATAGTTCCTATTACGTTGGCCGAGATGGTTCGTACCGGATCTTGCATATACCAGGGAGGCGAAGCAGGCGAGGCGAGATGATAGATCTCGTCAAAAAGGCTCCCCTGCTGAAAATCTTCAACAGCCACATCTACCACGACCAAGCGAGGGTCGGCGATATGATCCAGATTGGCACGCGTACCAGTCCAGAAATTGTCAACAGCAACAATTCGATTGATTTCTTGCCTTAACAACAGTCGATCAACCAGGTGGGACCCGATGAACCCGGCTGCTCCCGCGACAAGAACACTTTTCATTTCCGACCCAAAGCTTTGCAGCTTGCTCAGGAGCTATGAACGCTGACTCATCAAGCCGTCTGAATTGCCAATGAGATGTCACTCCCTCCACGCAATGATAGTTCGCGCAACGCGCATCGCCCGAACAACCCAAATCCGCGCAAATAGTACCACCCCATTGGACAATGGCACATCTTAAGGACCCTGTCACCAGCGGTGCAGTGCATACACTACACTGTAAAAACGAAAGATTTCTGTAGCCTGACTATCTTCGATGGGCATAACATCACCACAAGTTCAATGGGGAAATGTATCCTCGACAAACCCAGCACAGGTGGGAGAATAGCGGTAGAAACTCAGACGGCCCGGGCAAGTGTTCGTTCGCATCCGGATCGAACGTAAAGTCCGTGTGCGAGAAATGCCTCCTTCCGGTTGGAGCGGCGCGATCTCGCGCCTCCGGAGGATCTGGTCGAGCATCAAGGGCGGCTGCTATGCGCTCTCGAATGGTGAGGTTCGTGGAACGGCAGGCACCATCAAAAGTGCTGATTGCACTGCGCGGAAATGTAGGCCTCAATGGGGCTGTCAAGGGAGGCGGACGCCATCATCGTGTCGGACCGGACAGGCGCACAATCAGCTGTCGTGACAATCATCGATCCGTCCCGCAAGCGAGGACTGTTCGAACCTTCCGAGCTTTGGCGATATCGGGAAGTTGTGTTCTTCCTGGCCTGGCGTGATTTCAAGGTCAAATACCGGCAGACTTATCTGGGCATCCTTTGGGCAATGCTGCAGCCGCTCGTTGCTATGTCGGTCTTCAGCATCTTCTTCGGCAAGCTCGCAGGCATTTCGTCCAACGGCGCGCCATACCCATTATTTGTTCTGTGTGGGCTTGTGCCATGGAGTTTTTTTTCGCGAGCCGTCGCCAGCATGACGGGCAGCCTCGTCAGAAACCAGGAACTGGTGAAACGCGTCTATTTCCCGCGTCTGATCATTCCTATCTCCACGATGGCCTCATGCCTGACCGATATGCTCGTCGGCTTTGCTCTTTTGTTCGCCGCCATGCTGGCATTCGGAAGCTGGCCGGCACCACAAGCAGTCTTCTTGCCGCTGTTCGTGCTCGTGATGGCTGCGTCAGCGACTGGAGTGGGCGTGGCATTGTCGGCGATCAACGTTCGCTTTCGCGATGTGGGCTATCTCTTGCCGTTCAGCCTTCAGATACTTCTGTTCATGACCCCGATCGTCTATCCAGCCAATCTCGTCCCTCAATTGTGGCGGCCGCTCTATAGTCTGAACCCAATGGTTGGGACAGTCGAAGCCATCCGCTGGAGCGTACTGGGCACACCTGCGGACTGGCTCATGATCTCGATATCAACGCTCTCCTCGTTGGCCCTTCTCGTTGCCGGACTGACTATCTTCTCAAAATCCGAACGCGCGTTTCCGGACCTGATCTGAGTGATGACCGACATTGTGATTCAGGCTGCCAATCTCTCCAAGGCGTATAGACTTGGTGTAGCGAACAACAGCTTCCCCACGCTGCGAGACGCGCTCGCCAGCAAAAGGCGGGGCCTTCGCGGGGAGGCCGATACAAGCCACCGCAAAGGTGCGGACGAGCCGTTCTGGGCGTTGAAAAACGTCTCCTTCGAGGTGCACGCAGGCGAAGTCCTTGCCGTGATCGGCCCCAACGGTGCAGGAAAGAGCACCATTCTCAAGATATTGGCGAAGATCGTGGAGCCGACTTCCGGCCGCGCGACGATACGTGGACGGCTGGGAGCTTTGCTGGAGGTCGGCACGGGGTTCCATGCCGAACTGACCGGCCGTGAGAACATTTATCTCAACGGGGCCATACTCGGCATGCGGCGCATTGAGATCAATTCCAAGCTTGACGAGATCGTGGATTTCTCCGGGGTCGAGCCGTTTCTCGATACGCCTGTCAAACGATACTCAAGCGGCATGTACTTGCGTCTGGCCTTCGCGATTGCCGCCCACGTCAATCCCGACATTCTGGTCGTCGATGAGGTCTTGGCCGTCGGGGATGCCACGTTCCAGAAGAAATGCATTGCCAAGGCAGCGAGCATCGCCGGGACAGGCCGCACCGTGCTGATCGTCAGTCACCAGATGCCGGTTCTACAGCGACTTTGCACCCGCGCAATCCTTGTCGACGGCGGGATGATCCAGGCGGACGGCCCGACTCAGGACGTGGTCCGGGGTTATCTCCAGACGCTTGAGGCACGCGCAGGAACCGATCTGAGTGTGCGGTCCACGCGCACCGGGCGCGGCCGCCTCCGTGTGGTCGGCATCGAAGTCTTCAATGAAATGGGTCCCGTCGCGTCCGGGCAGCCGGCAACTTTTCGGCTTCAGGTTGATGGGCCGCGCGAAACATTGCAGTGCCTTGTGACTATCATCGATGATCTCGGGGATCCTGTGACCTCCTTTGATAGCCGGGAGCATTCCCTGCATGACCGTCAGGGCGAAGTCTACACGGTACATGTGGACAGCCTAATGCTGAGACCAGGGCGCTACAGGATTGACGTAGCGCTGGTGGCGGACGACAGGGTGGTCGAAGACCATGTCGAGACGGCCGCTGTGTTCGATGTCATGCCCGGTTTGCTCGACGATCGACCGGTCAGCGCCCAGCCTGGCTTTGGCAATGTCAGCTTCCCGCATCGATGGGTGGTCAGGAAGTGACGCCTCACCTGGCCACGTGCGCAAGCTGTCGCCGAACCCTGCGCCGCTGCTTTGCTGTCCACATCATGATCTTCAGGGCAAGCCGTTCGGCTTTGCTTCCGATCGTTGCAGGCGTGACATAGGGCGCGCGTGCCAGCCGCAGCGCCAATTGGAGGCGGAAATCCCGCGTTCCACTTTCCATCACATGCTCCGCGATCCAGTCCAGAAAAGCGGCGCGGGCGGGGTGTTTCCCCATCCGGTCGTAGAGCCCTCGCTCAGTGGCCCTCGCCGAGGCCGAACTGGAATGCTGCCGGTAACATGCGAGAGTTACAGGAGTAACAAAGGCTGGGAATCGCAGGAATAGCTTCGCCCACAGAGCCTGGTCTTCATAGAGATCAAAGTGCTCCTCAAAGCCCCCAACCGTGCTAATCGCGCTTCTCCGCAAGAGCACGGAACAGGTGCACGGAACGTGGCCGTCCTGCATCAGCAGAAGCCGCCCCAGAAGCCTGGGGGGCTGATGCAAGCGTGCGGCAAGTCCGTCCGTCGGCTCGATCCAGTCGGAGCGCGCTCCATCCGGGTACCACCATTTGGTCGGCCCGAAAATCATTGCGGCATCCGGGTTTGCATCGGCTGCCGCCAGGACCGTCTGCAGCATATGCGGCTCATACAAATCATCTGCATCCAGGAAGGCGAGCAAATCGCCGCAGCCGGCCGCTATTCCGGCGTTTCTCGCTGCCGCGGCGCCACGCTTGGATCCGGGCGGCCTGCGCAGCACCTTAATTCGGGGATCGGTTGCCGCGGCATCATTGGCGATCCTGACACTGTCGTCCGTCGAAGTGTCGTCGACCAGCAAGAGCTCCCAATCCGCAACCGTCTGGGCCCGGACGCTGGCGATCGCTTCGCCCAGATTTGATTCCGCGTTGAGGAAGGGGGTTATGATTGTCACCCGCGGCAGGGAAGTCATCGCGGCAGCCGTCTGCTGATACTTCGCTTGCTCATCTTCCAGGTCTCGCGCGCGAGCACTTTCCAGATTGCGGAACGAATGCGGAGGGAGGCGCCCTGATCCACCATCACCCCATTCAGCCATTTGAGAAACGTGATACGCGCGGCTTCGTCAGTGCCTGCCCTGGCAGAAGCAGCAGAGCAGCTTTCGACGTGCTGGCGGTATCTCGCCCAAGTCTGGCCGGACACGTAGACGGGTGCAAATGCGAGCGCCTTCGCAAAGAATGTCTGGTCTTCGAACATCAGGCGAAAACTGTTCTCGAATCCCCCGAGGGTTGCGAACAAGCTTGAACGCATCAGGGCATTGCAAGTAGTCGGCGTCTGGGCCTGGTTCTGCAGCAGCAGCTCCAGCAGCACGGGCGGATCGTATCGGGCGTTTGGTTCGACTCCGAGCGGGTAATAGTAGTCCGCACGGCCAGCAACCGCTTCCCAGCTATGCCAGATCAGCGTCCGGCCGTAGATCATGCCGAGCGCCGGATCGCTTTCCATGATGGAGACTTGTTCGGACAGCTTTTCGGGCAGCCATGTATCGTCTGCATCAAGAAACGCGACATAGACGCCCCGCGCCTCGGCCAGCCCACGGTTGCGCGACGCGCTAATACCATGATTGCCATTGTCGGGATGAGAGAGTAGTCGCACCTTGCCTGGCAAGCGCTGCTCATAGTCGCGCACGATGACAGATGAACGGTCCCTCGAGCCATCGTCGACCACGAGGAGTTCCCAGTCGGTGAAGCTTTGACCGACAACGCTGTCAATAGCTTCCCGGAGATATCTCTCACCGTTGAACACGACGATGACTGCCGTGACGCGCGGTTCTCCGCATGCATGGTCAGCCATGGCATAGCACCGTACGCCGGAACTCTATCTCACCCCAATCAGCGACCGTGACCCGCGGCAGTCGGAAGGGGTCGACCCTGGGCCCAGCTTCACGCGGCAGGGTGGTTACTGCATAGTCCATGCCAGCAGATCTTACCGCTTTGGCGGTGCTGTCGTCGAAGTCTCCGAAGGGGTATGCGAATCCCGCCACCCTCCGCCCTGTGATCTCTTCGCATTGTTGGCGGCTAGCGGAGATCTCGCGTTCAAGATTGTCCCGTTTCAGCAACGGCAGGGACGGATGCGTGCAGGTGTGGGCACCGATCGAAACGCCATCGGTGTCGGCGAGATGCCGCAGCTCCGAATGAGTCATGGCGCGATCACGCGTTCGGGGGCTGGCGTCGGTTCCTGCCCATCTTGCCAGCTGCTGCAGCGCCCTCTTCCGTTCGTGTACTCTCAACGGCTTCAGCAGTGCGTGTAAGCCGAAATGGAGCGCCGTGCGACTGATGGCGAGATTCGATTTCGCGCGCGTGGCGTCCTCCGTCACGAGCCAATCATAGTTTCGGCCTGCGATCTGGATCGCCAGCCTCTCCGGGAGAGCAGGCGTCTCCAAAGTAATGCGCGACAGAATATCCCACCAGAACACTGAGGGATCGGTGAGCGCGTGGGTGGTGACGAAGACAGTCACAGGAGCGTTCATGCGTAGCATGATCGGCACGGCATTTTGCACGACATCCGCATAACCGTCGTCAAAGGTGACTGCCGCGGCATTTCTCGGTGGCTTTCCGTCCCGAAGCCGTTGTGCCAGCCATTGCAGGGGAACGATATCGCGCGCCTTTGCCAGGGTTTCGATTTGGCGCGCGAAATTTTGTGGCGAGACCGAGAGTTCCCAAGGATCGACGAGCGGTTCTCCGACGCGGTGATACATCAGCACGAGCGGCCGATTGTAACCAGCAAGCAATCGGCCCCGTCGCAGGAGCTTGCTGAGAGTTTGACGCACCGTCACGCCGCTCATCGCCTGAAAGCGCGCGCGGCGACAATCACCGGACAACAGGGGTCATGCACATCGAGCATTGCCGAATTCAGCTCATGTTCTGCCAAGCCATAGAGAAATCCGGTAGCCGAATAGGCGTTTCCATAGTGGCAGACTTCGACATTCTCCACCCCGAACCTCTCTGAGAGAAGCCGGCCCAGCGCCGCCGGGGTTATCGACCAGAACCAGCTCTCGCCCCATTCACCTCGGTCAATCGGGCTTACCCAAGGCACCGTGACCAGGAGCACGCCTCCCGGTTTCAGCATCCGCCATAGGGTTGCAACCGCAGCAGGGAGATCGAAAAGGAGGTGCAGGGTCTGGGTGAGCACGATGCAGTCAAATGTTTCGGACGGCAGATCGTCGCCGTTGGCCAGATCGCCCACCAAGGTCGTCAACGGGTGACCTTCATATCGGTTTAGAACGTCGCTCGTGGCAACCCGACTGCCTCCGAAGCGGGTCGTATAGGCGTTGTCCCCGATCTCCAGAACCCTGCCGGATATGTTCAGCGAACATGATGCGAGGAAAGTCTCGACATAGCGGCGGTCCACTGGCTTCCCGCGATCAAAACCGAAATTTGTACTGAAGGGCAGCGGGCGGCTGAGGTCACCGAACCGGACGCCCGAGCGGCGCCGACTTGACCAGCCCTTGAAACGCTGCAGCAGCATCATGGTGGTCTGCAAGGGCGCTGCGAGCGAAACGGCAATGGTGTTCAGCAGCTGACCGCCGAGCGAGGAACGGGATCGAACCGCTGTACTAAGCTGTCCCAGTTGCATATGCGCATAATAGCGTTTCCAATTTTCGACGCCCTGATGGTAGGCGGCCGTCCAGTCTGGATTGGTGTGCGCAAGGTTCCTCTGCCGGCCAAGGACTTTTAGCGCCGCGCGCAACATCATCGGATTGCTGTTGGACATATTCGTTGCGTGCCTGCGGTAATCTGCGAGACACTCCGGGGTGCATGCGGCCTTGTTTGCCCGGGACAGGCGAAGGTAGACGTCGTAATCCTCGCAAGCCCGTAGGGATCGATCAAATCCGCCAGCGGCCTCCAATGTGCTACGGCGATAGAGCACCGTCGCATGCATTCCAATCAGGTTGCCGGTCAAGAATCCGGCATACGGGTCCTCTCCCACTGGCCTCAGCGGAACTGAATTCCTGACTGCGCCGGTCTCATCGATGTAGCAATAGGCTCCATAGACCAAGGCGCAATCGGGACTGTCATGGAACAAAGCAAGATTGGTGGCGAGCGCCGTCGGGCGCAGCCTGTCATCGGCATCCAGGAACGCGATGAAATCGCCACGTGCTGCCTTCATTCCCGTATTCCGGGCAGCGGCTAAACCCTGGTTTTTTTGGCGGATGTAGTGGACGTCGACATACCGGCGAACGACGTTCTCGGGATTGTCCAACGAACCATCGTCCACAACGATGATTTCATCGGGCCGCACGCTCTGGTTCCGGACACTGTCGATCGCTTCCGCGAGAAATCGAGCATGGTTATAGGTCGTAATGACAACCGAGACACGGGCTACGGCGGGTCTGGCGGTCATCTCTCGCCCACTTGGCTCCGCGCAGTCGGGTAGCCGGCAAAGGTTAGCCATGCGACTGATCGCCGACATGCCTCCTCGAAGCCGACCACCGGTTGGTATCCGAGCTCGCGCTCGGCCTTGGCCGACGGGAGTTTCACCCGACACCGGTGCAACAGCGCACGTTCTTCAGATATCTTGATCTTTGGAGCCGTAGGCGGCCTCTGATTGAGCCCTGACTTCCGCCACTCGGCATAGCCTACCTTTAGTCCGCTGCGAACGGGTCTCGGGAGGCTTCGGACAAGCCGCCGGTATAGGTCGCCATCTCTCAGCCATTGTGTCCAGTTCGGTGCGAATGACAATGGCGCGGAAACCGAAATCGCAGCCAGGTCGAAGCCCAATGCCTCGGCGATCGGGCGGCAAAGATCTGCCCAACTTATCCTTTCGCGGTCCCCGACCAGATAGGTTCGCCCAGCCGCCTCGGGCACTTCGATGGCAAGCTTGATCGCATGAACGACATTGTCGACATAAGCGCTGTTGCAGATGCCATGGCCGCCATCCACCAGATAGGCAGAGCCTTCGAGGAGATCGTTGGCAAAGCCGCCCGTCCAGCTGGAGCGCGGGCCAAAGACAATTCCGGGCCGCAGCACCACCACCTGGATTGCACCGTCCCGTGACAATTCCCCGAGACGACGTTCAGCACGAACCTTGGCATTGTTGTACTCGACCGTCTGGCCGTCGTGCAGCGCGCTCGTTTCGTCCGTTCCGGGCGGCGGCGATTGGCCGTGAACGGATGCGCTACTGAGGTAGACCAGGCGAACGACGCCCGCGGCGGCGGCGGCACGATAGACAGGCTCGACGGCATCGACGATCGTGCGAGTATCACCGGCCACTGCATGAACAACGGACTGACAGCCAACAAGGGCCGCAGTAAGAGCAGGAACGTCATGCGCGTCCGCCACCCTTCCATCGATCGCAAAGCGGGACAGGCTGGCGAAGGCACTCGGCCTGCGAACGATCGGCCTCACCTCTGCCCAGCCGGAAAGATGCAGCAACTCCACGGTACGGCAACCTATGAAGCCGTTGGCGCCAAGCACGGCAACAGTGCCGGTCATTGTCTGGTCTCGGCGGAAGCAATGACGTGGCGAAAGTCTTCTGCTCCGAGCCAAGGCATGTCCAGCCGTTTCCGTCTGGCATAGCATTCCTCGATTTGCTTGAGCACGTTGCGCCCCGCTGTGGCGGACCCGGAAAGGGGGATTCCATTTCGGACCGTGTCGACCAAGTCCGAAATCTGATCGCAGAACGCGTCGACGAAATCGCGCGACCGGTCGTCGGTGTTGGTGAAGGAGGCGGTGGCTGTCGTGCGGCATCCTTTCAAGGCGATCTCTACAAGCTCAGTCTCATTGACTGCCCAAGAAATCGAGCCACGTTCGCCCTCAAGACGGTAAAGGTTCGGACGAGCCCAATCACGGCTCAACCGGACCGTTGCCTCGAAGCCGCCAAAACCTAACCGGACAAGGCAGTTCGCCTCGACGCCGCCCATTGCGTCATCGGCGTAGTGGATTTCATGGGGCTCTCCGAACCACCAGGTCAGGAGGTCGAGGCAGTGCGTGCCTATGTCCTGAAGCACTCCACCGCCGGATTCCGCGCGGCTGAAATAGCTCGTCGAAGCGACAGGCCACTGGAAGGGGCCACCCTCAAAACAACAAACACTTTGGATTTTTCCGATCAATCCGCCCTCGACCATGGCCTTTATCGATCGGGTGGCAGGGAACTGCCTTCTGACGAGGCCTGTTGCCACATGCAGGTTGTTGGCTGCCGCTACCGCGAGGATAAGATCTGCGTCGGAGCTGCTCGTGGCCATCGGCTTCTCGCATAGAACATGCATGCCGGCCCGCAACGCCTGCATCGACTGATCAAGATGGTATCGAGGCGGGGAAGCGATGATCGCCACATCGGCGCCCACAGCCAAAAGGCCGTCGAAACTGGCTGCAACCTTCGCTCCGGGCAGCCTCGCCTGTACGACCGCGGCGGATTTCGCTTCGGGATCAAAGATGCCTGCGACTGCGATCTGGCCTCTGCCTTGAAGGCGCGACAGCGCTTCCGCATAGTAGAGCTTCGTGACGGCGCCACATCCGGCCAAAACGAGACGGACAGGCTCACCTTGCCGCAGGCGTGCCGGCTGCCGTTGCACAGTTTCAATTTGGGCGGACAATCTCGCCTCCCTGCTTCGCAACGAGTCGCAGCATACGTCCAATTGTCTTGAGCGACGGATCGAGTTGGAAGGCTTCACTCATTTGCGCGAGGCATCCAGCCCAATCACCAGAGCCAAGCAGCCGCCGCCCGGTTTCGAGAGCGCTTTGCGAATAGGTCCGCCGAGCCGATGCGGCGACATCGTCCGCGAGTTCGCTTGGAAGATAGCTCTTGAAAATATCAATCGCCATTCGCGTGTAGGCCATGTCCCCGGCACTCCGGATATGGCGTCCTGTGTTCGATTGCGGGTGCATCCGATAAAGTGCAAGGGCTCGCGGTTCGTACCAGACGGGAAAACGAGAAGCGATGCGTATCCACATCTCCCAGTCTTCGCTGCATTTCAGCCGCCGGTCGAAGCCGCCGAGTTCTTCGTAGACCGCGCGTCGGACCGCGATGGACGGCGTCATGATGCGCTGTTCGAGCGCCAGTCGGACCACCGCATTCTCAAGCCGTCCGGAGATTGACTGCATTGCAGGTTCGATCGACAACTCCTGTCCATGGGCGTCCATGAAGACCGTCCGGCAGAACGCCGCTCCCACTCTCGGGTCCGCATCGAAACCTCGACCGAGCAATTCGTAGAATTCTGGTCGGACGGCATCGTCGCCGTGCAGGAGATGGACAAGTTCCCCCTGGGCTCGGTTCAGGCAGGTGTGGAAGTTGCCGATATGGCCGAGGTTTTGCGGCTGGCGGAAAAAGCCGACACGCCTTCCCCCGATTTCGTTCACGACTTTTTGCGGATCGTCGGACGAACAATCGTCAACCACTTCGATCTGCATATGAGCCGGGTCAGGGGCTTGCGCGAGCACGCTTTGCAGCGTTGAGGCAAGAAAGCGGGCGCTATTATAGACGGGGATCATCACCGACCACTTCGGACGAACAGCCGCCTGTGGCAAGGACGGGACCGGATCGCGATTCTCGAAGTTGCGGAAAGCCGTCATCTCCCGAGCACCGAGGATTTCAGCAGGAGCAGTGCCAACCGCGCGATATCGCGTTTCGGCACGTTGTTTCCGCCCCTGCCGCTTCGCAGCAATCGCAGGAAGCACGATCTGGCCGACGGCAAGTCACCTTCGTTCAGATACTGCTTCGACCATTCGTAAAAGTAACGGGAGCAGCCGCCAAGGGCAAACTGTGCCCCACGGGCATCCATGACATTCGCCATTCGCCGGTAGAATCCCTCGATCGCATCAAGCCTGAGCGGGCTTGGCAGCGCCGATACAAGCCCACCCGGGTGCAGACGATAGATACCTGCCACCTCGTCGACAAAAGCGAGGTCTGCTGTCTTTGCGCAATGCACATACAGCGGCCAGTCAGTAATCGGAAAGAAATCTGCATACCACGATGGTACGTCCCGAACGCACGCCGTTCGCATCATACCGCCGCAAGTGGCGAAGGGATTGCCTTCCCAGATCTCCCTTTGTGTGATTAAGGGCTTCTGATCCGGTGGCGTCCACCGCCGCGACGTGATCTCGTCGCCGTGCGCCACGAGCGCATTGTAAAATATGGCCGAGAGCTCAGGATGCGCGTCAAGATGGGCCACCTGATCTCGCAGCTTGGTCCTGGATGTCCACAGGTCGTCGCCGTCAAGGATCGAGACATAGCGCCCGCGCGCAACCCGGAGTCCTCTCGTAACGACCTCGTTGGATCTCAAGTTGCTGCCAGAATAGATCGCCGATAGTCTTTCGGGATAATCGGATACATAGCGCTCAAC
The DNA here is from genome assembly GCF_020165515.1 of Mesorhizobium sp. BR1-1-13. Lineage (NCBI taxonomy): Bacteria > Pseudomonadati > Pseudomonadota > Alphaproteobacteria > Hyphomicrobiales > Phyllobacteriaceae > Mesorhizobium > Mesorhizobium sp. BR1-1-13. Next base: position 4,716 of record NZ_JAIUIH010000008.1, on the reverse strand, counting down.
GATCTCCCGGGTACCGTCCGTCGAAAAATCTTCGCTGATCAGGATCTCAACACCGAATTCCGCGTCTTGCATGAGAACGCTGTCGATCGCTGCCGCTACGTAGCGTGCGTGATTGTAGGTGACAATGAGGACGGTCACACTGACCGTCGGTTCATTCACTGTCCGCTCCAAAGTGCATTCTGCCCCCTGGGCCAAGTTGCGGCCCGATGACGACTGCTCTTTCGACAGCAGCAGCTTCTTCATTCCAAGCCTCGAAGCAGAAACAGGCTGTCTGAGTCGCCGCCCTCCTGGGGCATTGCAAAGGTTCCTCGTTCGGGATGCTGCGCCAAATAGCCTCCGCAGGGTCCAAGTTTGCTGTCCATTACAGCCAGATTGTTGAGCAAGGCGCGGTAATCGGTATTCTCGCCCCGATCGAAAAACTCATCGACAGTGTAGTCCCAGAACGGTTTCCCGATCCCCGAGCTGCGGCCTTCGCGTTCCAGTTTGGTTCCTTGCTTCGCCTTGCGCCGGAAAATGGCAAGCGTCGCACCGGCGACTTTCGCGAACTGCGAGGGCGATCGCCAGAGCACCCTGGCGAAGTTCATGGCGACGGCAGCAAAGCGGCGCCTTTTAAGCCCGAGCCTGGCGATCTCGACATCGTTACGGAACATCACATCCGATAGGATCGGGCTCACCACCTCGGTGCAGCGAGCAAAGAGGCTCTCGAGCACCATCCGACGCGAGATGAGCATTCGGACGAAGTCTTGCGACATAGCCCCTGGCGTTCGGCGGTATCCGACCAAGTGCTCCATGACGACATCGAATCGGTATTTCGAGGCGATACTCAATTGGAGGAAGAAGTCCTCACAACCCTCCGCACCGTTTTCGCGCAGTCGCGAGGAATAGCCACCCATTTCGAGTAAGACATCGCGCCGGAACATTGCCGAACTTCCGTGACCTATAAAGTTCTGTCCGAGATGCTGCATGAATACCCATCCATGCGGGTGCGTGCGCTTAGGCGTAATGATCGCCCTATCATCGGCATCAATCGTCCGGTAAAGCGTATAGACAAGCCCGACATCATTGCCTGCTGCAGCGAAAACACGCAGCTGCTTTTCGAGTTTGGTTGGGTGCCAGAGATCGTCGGCGTCTATGGGCGCTATGTAGATGCCCTTGCTTGCACGTATCCCCGTATTCCGCGCCGACGCGACGCCACTGTTCTTCTGTTGGAGCAACTTGATACGCGGATCGTCATTAGATAGGCGGCGGACGATTGATGCAGTTTCATCGATCGAACCGTCGTCGACGACTATTATTTCGATGTTTCTGTAGGTCTGGTTTATCACCGACGCCAAGGTGCGTTCGATGAATTGTTCTGCGTTGTAGGCGGGGATAATAACGGCCACAAATGCGTGAGTAGGACATTGTGAGTTGCTCGTAGAACAGCTCTCCTTGGTGCGGCCACTTCCCTTCACTGTCACCCGGCCTCTGAGCTCTGCATGTACTGCTAAACGGTCGCTGTCCGGCTCATTAACATTTGGGCCACGCACACTGGACGGCCCCTCGCCCAGCCTTCTTAGGCGGCCGATCTATTCTCGTTGTGCGACAGCCCATAGCGTATTTTCCTTTCGCCCCTGGCGAGCTTGGGGTTTGAAACTCACGCAATAGCCCGCGCCCGCCCCCTGACTAAGTGACCCCAAAATGATCGCACCCATGCGTAGAGCCGCCCACGCAGAGTGGCGGATCCGAGAATATCTGCCGTTCCTGCAATCTATGCCCCTGGATGGTGAGTAGATAGATCGTCAAAAGCGGTATTCGATAAGGAAAATTCGCGACCGTTTCGGGGTGCCCGCGAGAATAAAACGGTCGCATTCACGAATGTCAGCGAGCCGGGGAACAGAAGCACGAAGGCAAGCAGGGTGACGCCAAGCGGAAGCCGCGGTCCACCCATGACCATGAAGACGGCGACGAAGGCGGCCGGACCGAACCCGCCAGCTAAACCCTTGAATTGTCCGCGGCACGATCATTCAACCAAGAAGTCTCTGATTGCTGACAGTTCCTTGTTCAGGGGTCCCGCTCCTCGCAGCCAAGCGGTCGTTGCGGTGGATCCGGCTTCGGACCGCTGCCAGTACCAGCCTGCCTTCGCAGCGATTCTACGTCTTACTGCAGCAGCGCCGCCGTCCTGTCGAGCGCGCCGGGAAAGCCCTTCAGCGACAGGGCCAGGTTCGTCTCCTTGCCGCCATCCGCGACGACCTTGACCTTGAGGCTGGTTCCGTTGCGCAGGGCCGCCAATGTGTCTCCCTCGAAGCTCAGGTCGACCAGGCAGCCCCCGGGCAGGCAGGTGCGGAAGCGCAGCGCCGGAAGCACCACGCCGTCATCGATCTGCAGCGTCACGCCCTGATCCAGCGCAAGGCCGAACGGCAAGATTAGCGTTCCTTGCACCATCTCGCCATTTGGGCGCACTTCCATCGCCAGCACGCGCTGGCGCGACTGCGCATCCGTTTGCTCCTGCGAAAGTGCACAGGCCTTTGCCGCCGCGCCGTTCTGCGTCGTGACATTGCAAGACACCGTCCAGTCACCATGCCCCTCCCTCAGGGAAGTTGCACCACCCGGCAGCCCGGCCTCCTGCGCAAACGCCGAAACGGCAAAGCCTATCACCAGCAGCGTGGTTGCTCCCAGCAGGACGCTTCTACCCCAGTTCTTCCGATTCATGTTCTGTCGGTTCCCATCAAACACTGGTCCGGGCGCGTGCCTCGCCCCCGGATTTTCGATCATCAAATCCCACTGTGTTGCAGCGGACTCGCACCTACCAGCGCACGCTGAAGCCGAGCTTGGCGCCGATTGAATTGCTGTCGCCGAACTTCTCGAGGCTTGTCTTGGCGGTAGCTTCGCCAAAGACGGCGTATTTGCCGTCGGCGAAGTCCACCGAGCCGCCGAGGCCGACACCGCCCCACAGCGCCTGGTTTTGGCTGACCAGCTTCACGCCCGACACGTCGACATCATAACCGTCGAGGAAGTCGTAGTAGAGGTTAGCGATGCCATAGACATGGGTGCGGCTGACCTGGCCCGCAGCATCCGCCCATTGGTCCTCATAGTCCGCCGACAGGCCGAGGCGGCCGACGAGGCTGTCGCCACTGCCGGGCGACACGGCCGTGCCGAACTTGTCGGTGAAGGTGTCGAAGCGGACGTCGGAGTAAGCAAGCTGCGCCTGCGGGGTCAGCGACCACTTGTTGGACAGCGCGATCTTCTGCCCGCTCTCGATGCTGAGGGCATAGCCGAACCCGTTGTTGCCCTCGGCCAGCGTGGTGCCGAGCGTGGCCGATCGGATATCGCTGTCATACCAGGTCGCCTGCGCCTGGGTGTCGACATAGAACCCGCCGTTGCCGAACCAGGTCAGCGTGCCGCCGACGCCGTAGCCGGTGGCGGCGATCGAGCCGGTGCCGAAGACCGACGAGATGTCCGCCACCGCGGTCCCGTAATGGGCGGTGATGCCGCCAATCAGCACGCCGTCCTCGCTCTCATGCAGCAGGCCGTCGACACCGGCATAAAGCTTCCAGGTCGTTACGTCGTAGTCGGTGCCGGTGGTCGAGGTCTTCGGGTCGAGCTTGGCGTGCGCCGCCTCGATGCGGGCCCAGATGGCCTTGCCGTCGACCGGGCCTTGGCCCGGGACATCAGCACCTTCCGGTGTTGCCCCCTCGCCCCACGATCTGTTGCCGATGCGCTGCTGCAAGGTGCCCAGTTCATTGAAGGTCTGCAGCACGCCTTCATAGGCCTCGTAGAGCGGCGCACTCGGCGCGTACAGCGGTCCTGGCGGATTGCTGGGTGTGGTGAGCGCGGAACGCAGGTACCAGTCGCCGTCGGTCGGCGTGCTGACGCCGTTCTTGTAGAGCCGATAGGCATAGGCGCCACCGACCACCGCCTGGTCGCCCTCGAAGACATAGTCGCCGGCGAGCGAGAAGGTGCCGGCCGAGGTCCCGCCGACATCGATGATCTTGATGCCTTCCACCGTCTGCGCGCCGCCGCCGCCGAGATTGGCGACCTTGAGCGTGGTGGTGCCGGCGGTGTCGCCGGTGACGACCAGCCGGTCGGTGGCGGAGCTGTCGTCCCCGAGCACCGTCTCGATCTCCAGCATGCCGCCATTGCCGGTGTAGTTGCCGGCAATGGTGAGCGTGCCCGGCAGGCCCGCATTGCCGGCGGCGATCGTGCCGCCCGCGGCGTTGGTGGTGTCGCAGACTGTGCCGGTGCCTTCGAGACGCCCGCCCGATAGCACGTTGACGTCGCCGCACAGGCTGCCCGAGACATTGAGCGTGCCGCCGCCGATCGCCGTGGTGCCGGTGAAGCCGGAAGAGTCGGCCGTCAGCGCCAGTGTGCCCGATCCGCTCTTGGTCAAGGCGCCGGCGCCGGAGATTGCCCCGTTGAGCGTCAGCGTCGTGGCGGCATCGGTCGCGATCGTGCCTTGGCCGAGCATGTCGACGGCGCGGTCGCTGGCGAAGCTGGCACTGGTGTTGAGCGCGCCGCCGTTGAAGGAAAGTCCGCCCGCCGCATCGCCGAGATTGCTATCCTGCGAGACCCGCAAGGTGCCGCCATTGACCGCCGTTCCGCCGCTGTAGCTGTTGGTGCCGGTCAGCACCAACGTGCCTGCATCGGTCTTCACCAGTTGGGCATTGCCGGTGAGCGCCGAAGCGACCGTCGCCGTGTACCCTGCGCCCGCACTGGTGCCGTCGCCGACCCTGATGG